>RFGI01000073.1 GCA_003696725.1 Planctomycetota bacterium
CGCGCGGCCTTGGCGTCGGCCTGGCCGCCCGAGGCTTTCATCACCCCGCCGATGAGCCGGCCGATGGCGGCCTGCTTGCCCGACTTGATGTCCTCGATGGACTTGGCGTTCGCCGGGTCGTCGATCACCTGTTTGCACCACGCTTCGAGTTGCCCCTCGTCCTTGACCTGCAACAGGTTCAGGCGTTCGGCGGCGGCGCGGGCGTCCTCGTCCGACTCGCACAGGGCGCCGAACAGCTCGTCCGCCGCGGTCGAGCCGAGGTCGCCGCTCTGGCGCAGGCGGATGATCCCCGCGACCTGTTCCGGCGTGATCCCGAGTTCCCACACCCCGACGCCGCGCTCGTTGGCGCGCTTGGCGCCCGCCTGGAGGAGCATGTTGGCGGCCTGCTTGCCGGCGGCGTCGGCCTCGACACCCGCCGCCCCGACGGCCTCGACGCACGCCTCGTAGAAGAGGCACAGGTCGCGCTCGTCGGTCAGGGCGTCGGCCTCTTTGCGCGACAGGCCGAATTCCCGCTGGTAGCGCCGGGCCCGGGCGTGTGGCAGTTCCGGCAGGGACCCGACCACGCGCTGGCGCCAGGCGTCGTCGATCACCAGCGGGATGAGGTCGGGGTCGGGCATGTAGCGGTAGTCGTGGGCTTCTTCTTTCTCGCGCTGGAGGAGGGTCACGCCGCGGTCGTCGTCCCAGCCGCGGGTGGTTTTCGCGCCGGGCGCCATCTCGACGCCCGTCTCGAGCCAGCGCTTGGGCTGGGCGTCATACTCGTGCTCGATGGCGCGCTGGACGGCGCGGAACGAGTTGAGGTTCTTGATCTCGACGATCGGCGTGCGGACCTCCCGACCGTCGGCCAGGTCGATCACCGTGTTGATGTTGGGCTCGAAGCGCATGTGGCCCTTCTGCATGACGCCCTCGGTGACGCCCAGGAACCGGCACGTCGTGCGCAGCAGCCGGGCGAACGCCACGACCTCTTCCGCGGTGCGGAAGTCCGGCTGGGTGACGATCTCCAGGAGCGGGGTCCCGGCCCGGTTGTAGTCCACGATCGAGCCGTCGATCGCGCCGCCGCCCGGCGCCTCGTGCAGGAGCTTGCCCGCGTCCTCTTCGAGGTGGGCGCGGATGATCCCGATGGTGCGGGTCGCCTCGCCGGTCTCGTCCGCGGGGTCCGGCATGGTGACGGCGCCGTCGAAACAGATCGGCATGTCGTACTGGCTGATCTGATACCCCTTGGGCAGGTCGGGGTAGTAGTAGTTTTTGCGGTCCCACTTGGTCTCGGGCGCAATCGTGCAGCCCAGCGCCGCCCCGACGAGCATGGCCATCTCGATCGCGGCCTTGTTCAGCACCGGCAGGGCGCCGGGCAGGCCCAGCACCACCGGGTCGATCAGGGTGTTGGGCTCGGCGTCGTCGAACTCGAGGCAGGCCGGGCTGCCGACGCGGGTGAACATCTTGGTGCGCGTGGCCAGCTCGACGTGGATCTCCAGGCCCACGACGAGCCGGACCGACGCGATCTCGGGGGTCGCCATGCCCGCATGGTACCTCGATTCCGACCGCCACCGAACCAGCGGGCGTACCCGATCGGGGGAGGCAGGCCGCACCGTTCACCGCACAAGAACCTTGACAGGTCTTGGCCACGATAATAGAACGAGATGGACAACGTGTGGCCGGCTCGTGTGGCCGGCTCGTGTGGCCGGCTCGGGATGACGATCTTCGGAGGCCTGGCCATGCTCAACTGCCCGAATCGCATTCGTCTGTTCAGCCGCCACACAGGCTGCGCTGCGGCGCTTGTCGGCGCGACGGCCATCGTGACCGCGCAGGCCCCACCCCCGCCGCCCCCACCGCCGAACTGTGTGTGCACAGTCGTCGGTTGCAACGGTGTCACGATTACATCATCGACGACCTGCGGACCAGGAACGGCCTGCGCCTGTCAGGCGGTCAACGCGCCGAGTGGCTGCATCATCGCCGTCGCGGCGACATGCATCCCGCTCCCGCCGCCGAACCCGCGCGGGCCGCTGCCCCCCGGCGGGTTGCCCGTTGTGCCGGGGGATCCCAACACATGAGGCCGGTCACCGGGGCGTCGCGGCGTGCGCGTGTCGCGGGCGCCGTCGCGGTGATTGGTTCCGTATCCCTGCTGTATGTCGGGTTGACATCGATGAGGGGTCGAGCGGCGATGTCCTCGGGGTCGGCGCCGACACCGGTGGTTCCCGCGCCGCCGTCTGTCGAACCGATCAATAAAGACTCGTCATCCATACAGGCGCAACCCGACGCTGTCGGTCGGGCGGTGGCGGCTCGCGCCCTGGTGGACGGGCTCGTCGGCGCCGAGCGGGCCGCGTCGCTGGGTGAAGCGACGCGCGCGGTCGTGCGGATGTACCAGGACGGAACGGCAGCGGGCTTCGAGCAGTGGCTCGACACGAACGGGCTGGCGCCGCCGCCCGGATGGGCAGAGCGGCTCGGCCTCTACCACGATGAGATCGAGCTCGGCTTCCAGACGCTCAGAAACGCCCCGATCGAAACCGATCGAGTGGTGGTCCGCTCCTTCTCGCTGCGCGACAACCACGACGCCGAGGGCGACGATGCCTCAGCCACGGTGACGGAAGCTTTCCGACCGGACCGATCGCCCGGTCCCGCGAGCGGCGACGCCTCGACCGCGATCGAGGTCGTCATGCCGATCCAGGTCCGAGCCCACCGATACTCGATCGGCCATGGGTCGGCGTCGCTCGGCGGGGCGGCGCTCGCCGATGCGCGGCTGGGACTTGTCATGGTGTGGGATCAGTCGCGAGTGGGGTGGGTCCTCGTCAAAGTGCGGATCTATGATCTTCCATCCGGCGCTGTCGCCGTGATGCCGCCGCTCTGAACCTTCGAGAAGAGTCGCCGTGCGCCGGCCAACGGGATTCACGATGCTCGAGCTGATGGTCACCGTCGGTGTGATCGGCGTGCTCCTGACAATCACGCTCCCGGCGCTGCTCGGCGCCCGATCCCGGGCGGCAGAAGTTGTGTCGGTGTCGAACGCGCGGTCGATCGCGTCGGATATGGGCTCGTACGCGGCGCAGAGCCAGCGATGGCCGTTCGCCGCCCCGGGCGAGACCCCGAGCGGATATCCCGGCGTGGCCCCGGCGGGCATGCTGACCGTGCGCTGGTGGCCTGACGTCTGGATGACCGTCTCGAGCCATTGGGAGCTCGCCAGGCTCTGGCCCGCGGTTATCGCCGAGATTGCACCGTGGGAGGAGCACTACGAATCGTGGGTCTCCCCCGGGCGGCGCAACAACGCGCTCTACGCTGATGACGGCCGGCCCGCCGCGGTCGTCGCCGTGTCCTACCGATACTCCAACTCCTTCATCGCTTCGCCGGCGCTGTGGTCGGGGCGGGCGTCGGCGGACGAATCTCTCATCGCGCCGACGCGGCCCGAGGACGTGGCTTTTCCCGCGAACAAGGTGTTGGTCTGGGACGGCGACCTGGCGTACCTGCCCGAGCCGCCGCGGCGCGCCGAGGGCCACTGGATGCACGCCACGCCCATGGCCTTCGCCGACGGGCACGCGGCGGCGCATGCGCCGCAGGACGCCATACCGGGCGCCGTGAACCCGCTGAACAACAACGACTCAACCCGTCTGCACAACACACCCGACGGCGTCCTGGGGCGCGACTACTGACCGTTGCATGCCGGCGTCGTCCCCCGGATCACGGCCGGAGCCCGCCGGTGTCTGTGCGGCGGGATACACTGGCCGGCGATGAGCGACGGCGTGGTCATCACGGGGCTCGGGGCGGTGACGCCTTTCGGCGTGGGGGCGTCGGCGCTGTGGGACGGGCTCTTGGAGGGCCGGTCCGCGCTGACGCGGATCGCGCGCTTCGACCCCTCGGGGTTCGACTGCCGGCTCGCCGGCGAGGCCGAGGGCTTCTCGGCGCGCGACTTCGTGCCCAAGGCGTACCGCAAGGCCGTCAAGGTCATGGCGCGGGACATCGAGCTGGCCGTGGGCGCGGCCCACGACGCGGTGCGCGACGCCGGGCTCTCGACGCGCGGCCAACCTCTCGCCGACGGCGCCGACCCGACGTACCCGCCACGCCGCGTCGGGTGCCACATCGGCGCGGGGCTGATCGCCGCGGATCTCGACGAGCTGACCGCGGCCCTGGCCAGCGGCGTCGACGAGCGCGGCGAGTTCTCCCTGGCCCGGTGGGGCGACGCCGAGGGCGGCGCCGGCGCCATGGGCAACCTCACGCCCCTGTGGCTGCTGAAGTACCTGCCCAACATGCTCGCCTGCCACGTCACGATCATCCACGACGCGCAGGGGCCCTCCAACACCATCACCTGCGCCGAGGCCAGCGGGCTGCTCTCCGTGGGAGAGTCCATGCGCGTCATCGAGCGCGGCGAGGCCGACGCCTGCTTCACCGGCGGGGCGGAGAACAAGGTCACCCCGATGGGCCTGGTGCGCATGGGCCTGGCCGGGCGCCTGGCCGCCACCGGCGACGAGGCCGACGGCTCGCGCGTGGTGCGCCCCTACGACCCGGCCTCGGCCGGCGGGCTCCTGGGCGAGGCCGGCGGGATCGTCGTCGCCGAGCGCGAGTCGACCGCCCGCGCCCGCGGGGCGCGCGTCTACGCCCGGCTTGTCGGCGCGGGGTCGGGCCACGCCCCGCGCTCGGACGACCCGGCGGTGCGCGCCCGCGGCCTGGCCAACGCGATCCGCGCGGCGCTCAGGAACGCCGGGCTCGAGCCGGCGGACGTCGGCGCGATCCTGCCGCACGCCTCGGGCGTCCCGAGCCTGGACGCCGAGGAAGCCGAGGCCCTGCGGGCGGTCTTCGGCGGGTCGCTCGCCTCGATCCCGCTGGTGACGCTCACCCCCGCGATCGGGGACGCGATGGCCGGGTTCGGGGGCGTGGCGACAGCCGTGGCCGCGCTGTGCTTGCATCACCGAACGCTACCTGCGAGGCTGCACGCCGGCGCACCCGCCGAGGGTCTCGACGCCGGCCCGGCGCCCGCGCGGGACGCGGCCGTCTCCAACGCGCTGGTGTGCGCCGGCGCCTTGGGCGGGCAGGCCGCCGCGATCGTCCTCTCGTCGGCGTGACTCCGAACTGAGCGCCTCGGCCACGCCGCGGGCGGGCCGGTCTGATCCTTTCCCTCTGACGCGGAGACCCAACGACATGCCACACCACCAACGCAAGGCCGTCCCCACCGAGTCGCTCGACCCCGCGCTGACCGAGGTCAGCCGTCAGGTGATCGGCGCGTCCATCGAGATCCACCGGGCGCTGGGCCCGGGGTTCAGCCGCGCGGTGTACGTCGGCGCGCTGACCAGCGAGCTCGACGCCGCCGGCATCCCGTACGTCGTGGACTTCGAGTTCCCGGTGACGTACAAGGGCCAGAAGGTCGGCGTCTCGAAGGTCGGGCTGTATGTCAACAACCGTTTCGCCGTCGAGCCCATGGCCGAGCACCGCGAGATCGACGGGGTGGACCGCACGGCGCTGCGGGCCAAGCTCCGCGCCGCCGACCTCGAGTTGGGGCTCATCATCAACTTCGGCGAGCGCCGGCTCAAGGACGGGCTGGTCCGCGTGCTGAACCCGGACAAGCTCGAGGCCCAGGCCGCCGCCGGAGCGGACGCTCCCGCCGACACCACCGCCGGCGACGCGGGATGATCGCGCGCCCGGTTCAGACCGACGCCGCCCGCCGGGTCGTCATCACCGGGACGGGCGCCGTCACGCCGCTGGGCGGCGACGTGGACTCGACGTGGGCCGGCCTGCTCGCGGGGCGCACGGGCTTTGCGCCCATCACCCGCTTCGACGCCCGGACGTTCAGCACGTGCTTCGCCGCCGAGGCCGACATCCCCGACCTGGCGGGGGTCTTCGCCGATCCTTCGCCGCACGCCGGCGCCGGGCGCAACACGCGATTCGCGCTGGCCGCCGCCGCCCAGGCCTGGCGCCAAGCGGGGCTGGGCGACGCGCGGGCCTCGGCCGACCCGCCCTCGACGCTCGACCGATCCCGCGTGGGGATCTACCTCGGCTCGGGCGAGGGGATCCTGGACTTCGACACGTATGTGCGGACCAACCTCGACGGGTGGGACGCCGACGCCCGCGCCGTCGACACCGTGCGCTGGGCCCGCGCCGCCCGCGAGCGCATGGACGCGGTGCGCGAGATCGAGCAGGAATCGAACATGACGCTGGCCCATGTGGCGCAGGCCTTCGGCGCCGAGGGCCCGGCGTCCAACTGCCTCACCGCGTGCACGGCGAGCACCCAGGCCATCGGCGAGGCCGCCGGCCTCCTGAGCCGCGGCGACGCCGACGTCATGATCGCCGGGGGCGCCCACACCATGATCCACCCGCTGGGCGTCACCGGGTTCATCCGCCTGACGGCGCTGTCGTCGCGCCGCGACGCGATCGAGTCCGCGTCGCGCCCCTTCAGCCTCGACCGCGACGGGTTCGTCATGGGCGAGGGCGCCGGGATGCTCGTCCTCGAGACGCTGGCCCACGCCCGGGCCCGCGGCGCCGAGCCGATCGCCGAGATCGTCGGCTTCGGCTCCAGCGCCGACGCCTTCCGCGTCACCGACATCCAGCCGGAGGGCCTCGGCGCGCAGCACGCCATGCGCGACGCCTTGGGCCAGGCGGGGCTCGACCCGCGGGCGGTCGGGGACGACGGCCGGCCCGCGGTCCACTACATCTCCGCGCACGGCACGGGCACCCGCGAGAACGACGCCATCGAGACCCGCGCCGTGCGCGCCGTCTTCGGCGATCGGGCGGACGCGATCCCGATGAGCAGCGTCAAGTCCATGCTGGGGCACCTCATCGCCGCCGCGGGCGCCGTCGAGGCCATCGTCTGCGCCAAGGTCATCCAGACGGGCGTCGCCCCGCCGACGCAGAATCTCCGCACGCCCGATCCCGCGTGCGACCTGGACTACGTTCCCAACGAGCCGCGCGACCTGAACCCAGCCGGCGGCGTGCGGGTCGCCCTGTCCAACTCTTTCGGCTTCGGCGGGCAGAACAACACACTCATCCTCGCACGGTTCGAGGGCTGATCGGACGCGGGGGGCTCCGGTGGCGACGACCGAGCCGGCCGAGACACACGCCGACCGCGCCGCATCGCGAGACGCCGCCGACGCCGCCCTGGAGGGGGTCCGGGCGCGGCTGATGCGCCGGGCTCGATCGGCCCGGGCCCGCCGGTGGCTGTTCTTCGGCGCCTTCGCCGTGGTGAGCGCCGTCAGCGCCGCTGGCCTGATGGCCGTCACGGCGCTCTTGTTGTCCCGGCAGGCGCCGGCGTGGTGGCGCCCGGTCGACCCGGCGGACCCCGCCACGGTCGATCTCGCCGAGCGTGTGGAGCGCGCCGTGGTCAGCGCCATGCACCGCCCAAGGCCGCCGGGCGAGCCGTGGACCGTCGCCGTCACCGCCGAGCAGGCCAACGCCTGGCTGAACGTGAAGCTCCCGCGCTGGGTCCGCAGCCGCAGCGACGCTTGGCCCGAGGAGGTCAGGCGGATCCAGACGCGGTTTACAGGCGGGCGGCTCTCCGTCGGGCTGGAGATCGCCGGCGGCTCGGACGAGCCGCGGATCGTCGCCGCCACGGTCGAGCCGGTGCTCCGGGGCGGCGGGCTGTGGCTGACGCAGCCGGCGACCAACGCCGGCCGCCTGGACCTGCCCGCCGGCTGGACGATCAAGAAGCTCGCCCGGTGGCTGCCCGAGCCGATCCGCACCCGCGAGATGGCCGAGCGCGCCCTGGCCGCTCTGAAGCAGGAAGGCCCCGTCCTGCCCACGGTCGAGGCCCGGCTGGAGGACGGCCGGCGCGTCCGGTTGGTCGGCCTGCGGATCGATGAGGACCGGCTGCTGCTGACCTGCGTCACGACGCGCCGCGCGCGTCGGGCCGACGCGAGCCCGGAGTGACCCGGCCGGGCCGGCGCGCGACCGCCCGCCGACGGGATGGCCCGGATTACGCCCGCGCGAACCGCCGACCGCCGCGTTGCGGCTCGGGGGGCGCCGCCAGCACCCGCACGCGCCCCGGGCCGACCGTCTCGGCGAGGCCCGCAACCAGCCGGTCGCTGGCCCGCACACGCACCCGCGGCCCGGCGGCGAGCGTCACCCGCCGGCCGCCGACCCGCAGCGCCACCGTCACCGGCACCGCCGGCAGGTCCGGGGCGCGGTCGTTGAGGGCGAAGGCGCGCAGCCGCTCGCACACGCCGACGACAGCGTCGAGCGCCTCGCCGTTGAGGGCCCGCTCGTCGATCTCGATCACGAGCCCCGTCGCCAGCTCCGCCGCGGCGCGCTCCAGCGGCAGGACCCGCTCGGCGATGAGCTGCGCCGCCCCGCGCGACTGGTCCGCCCGGCCCGCCAGCGCCAGGGCCCGCCCCTCCTCCAGCAGCGGCTCCGCCTCGGCGTACACCCGCGGGAAGAGGACACACTCGCACGCGCCGGCCCGGTCCTCGAGTGTCACCACGGCCATCTTCTGCCCGGGGTTCTTCCCCGATCGCGTCACCAATGTCCGCACGCCCTGCACCAGCCCGGCGACGATCGCCGGCGCATCCTGCGCCAGGTCCGCCACCGCCGGGCAGGCGACGGCGCCGAGCGTGGCGATCGTCTCGGCGTGCCGGTCCAGGGGGTGGCTGGACACGTAGATGCCCAGCGTCTCCTTCTCGTGCGACAGCATGTCGGCGGGGGACCACGGCTCGGCGCGGGCCAGCGCCGGGGCGGGGGGCTCGGCGCCGGCGCCGGCGTCGTTGTCGCCGAAGAGCGCCGACTGGCCCGCCGCCCGGTCCCGCGCCAGGGACACCCCGGCGGCGACGGCGGCGTCGATCGTCGCGACCATCGCGGCGCGGGCCTCGGCGCCGTGCACGCTGTCGAACGCGCCCGCCTTGATCAGCGCCTCGATCGTCGATTTGTTCACCACGCCCGGCTCGACGCGCTCGCAGAAGTCGTGCAACGATCGGTAGGGGCCCCGCGCCTCGCGCTCGGCGACGATCGCCTCGATCGACCGCCCCGCGACCCCCTTGATCGCCCGCAGCCCGAACCGCACGTGCCCGGCGTCGGCCCGCCGCGGCTCGCCCTCGTCGTAGACCACGGCGAAGTCCGTGCCCGATCGGTTCACGTCCGGCGGGCGCACGTCCACCCCCACCTTCCCGCCGGTGAACCGGACGCGCTTGGCCTCGTCCAGGTACGCCGACCAGTCCGCGACCTTCTGCGCCTGGCTCTCGTAGGTCAACAGCGCCGCGAAGTAGTGGTTCGGGAAGTAGGTCTTCAGGTACGCCGTCTGGTACGCGACGATGGCGTAGCCCGTGGAGTGGCTCTTGTTGAACCCGTACCCCGCGAACTTGAGGATCAGCTCGAAGAGTCCCTCGGCCTGGTCGCGCGGCAGGCCCTTGGCCTCGGCGTTCTCGACGAACCGGGGGCGGTTGGCGTCGATCACGCTCTTCTTCTTCTTGCTGATCGCCTTGATGAGCGTGTAGGCGTCGCGCAGCCCGATCCCGCCCAGCTCGTGGACGATCTGCATGACCTGTTCCTGGTAGACCATCACGCCGTAGGTCTCGGCGGTGTGCCGGTCCACGATCGGGTGCACGCTCGGGACGGGCTCGAGCCCGTGCTTGCGCCGCGTGTAGTCCGGGATCAGGTCCATCGGCCCAGGCCGGAAGAGGGCGTTGGCCGCGATCAGGTCCTCGAGCCGGTCCGGCTGCATCTCCGCCAGGAGCCGCCGCATCCCCCCCGACTCGAACTGGAAGACCCCCGCGGTGTCGGCCCGCTGGAAGAGCCCGAAGACGCGCGGGTCGTCGTAGGTCAGCCGGTCCAGGTCCAGGGGGTCGCCCGGGCGGCCCGCGTCCCACCCGACCGCGGCGCGGATCTCGCCCTCGTCCAGCGTCCCGCGGATCAGCCGCTTGCACAGCTCGATCGTGCTGAGCGTGCGCAGCCCCAGGAAGTCCATCTTCAGCAGGCCCACCCGCTCGCACGTCGGGCCGTCCCACTGCGTGATCACGTCGTCCGAGCCCGGCTGCTTGTACAGCGGGACGACCTCGTGCAAGGGGCGCGTCGAGACGATCACACCCGCGGCGTGCACGCTCGCGTGCCGGGCCTGCCCCTCCAGGACCATCGCGTGATCGATCAGCTGCCGGATGCGCTCGGCGGTCGCCTGCTGCTCCGGCGCCAGGCCCGTGTTGAGCCGGTCGAGCGCCTCGGCGTCCCCCTCGTACACGCCCCGAAACCGCGGCTCCTGCGCCAGCGCCTTCTCGAACGTGATCCCCAGCTGATCCGGGATGAGCTTCGCCAGCCGGTCCGCGACCGGCAGCGACACCTCCAGCGCCCGCGCCACGTCTCGCACGGCGGCCCGCGCTTTCATGGTCCCGAAGGTGATGATCTGAGCGACGTGCCCGTACTTCTCGCGGACGTAGTTGATCACGTCCGCCCGGCCGTCCTGGCACAGGTCGATGTCGATGTCCGGGTACTCGGCCCGGTCCGGGTCCGTGAATCGCTCGAACAGGAGCCCGTACCGCACCGGGCAGGCGTTCGAGAGGCCCAGCAGGTACCCGACCATCGTCCCCACGCCGGAGCCGCGCGCCAGCGCCGGCACGCCCCGGCGCCGACCCCAGCTCACGAAGTCCCACACGATCAGGAAGTACGGCGTGATCGACTTCTCGATCAACACCGCCAGCTCCCGGTCCAGACGGGCCCGGATCTCGTCGCGCCGCCGGGCCTCGTCGGGGTCCGCCGGCTCGGGGGCGCCCGGCGCCAGGGCCTCGCCGTACCGCCAGATCAGACCCGCCTCGCACAGCTCGCGCAGGGCCCGGTCGCACCCGGCCTTGACCTCGTCGGCCGGCTCGTCCGACGCCGCGGGATCGAAGGGCTCCACCGCGTACGCCGCGCACACCCCGTCGAACCACGCCGTCGGGTCCTGACCGGGTTCAAACGGCGCCGGCTCCGCGACGCGGCGCACGCGCACGACCGGCGCGTGGTTCTCAAACGACAGGTCCAGCCGGCACCGCCGGGCGATCGCGACGGTGTGGTCGCATGCGAGGCGCCCGACCTCGCCGTATTCGCCCTCGAAGATCTGGCGCATCTGCGCCGGGCTCTTGACGTACAGGTGCGGCGTATAGCGCAGCCGGTGCTCCTCACGCTTGAACTTGCCCGTCGAGATGCAGATCAGGGTGTCGTGCGCGTCGTGGTCCTCCTCGCGGAGAAAGTGCGCGTCGTTGGTCGCCACCAGCGGCAGGTCCAGCTCCCGCGCCAGCCGGATCAGGTGCGGGTTGATCGCGTTCTGCTCCGGGACGTGGTGCTGGAGCTCGACGTAGAACCGCGGGCCGGCGGGCGTCGGGGCGAAGGTCCGGGCGTGCCAGCGCGCGACCTCCAGCGCCCGGCCGTAGTGCGCCTCGTCCCCCGTCTTCTCGAACTCGACGAGGTGGTGGGCCAGCTCCGACCCGAGGTGCCCGTTGATCGCGATCAGCCCCTCGTGGCGCTCCGCGAGGAGCTCCCGATCGATCCGCGGCTTGTAATAGAACCCTTCGAGGTACGCGTCCGAGGCCAGCCGCATCAGGTTCGCCCAGCCCGTCTCGTTCTCGCACAGGAGGACGAGGTGGAACCCGCCGTCGGCGACACCGGTCGTGCGGCGATCATGCCGCGAGCCCGGGGCGACGTACGCCTCGCACCCCAGGATGGGCCTGACGCCGCGTTTCTTCGCCTCGAAGTAGAACGCCAAGGCGCCGAACAGGTTGCCGTGATCGGTGACGGCGACGGCGTCCATGCCCAGCTCGGCGACACGGTCGATCAGCCGGTCGATCCGGTTGCCCCCGTCGAGCAGGGAGTACTCGGTGTGCAGATGCAGATGAACGAACCCGCCGGCGTCGGTGGTGGGGGAGGATTCCACATCTTGGGTCTGATCGGTCATCTCACCCCCTCATGTCGTTAAGCGTGCGACCCGTGGGTGGCGCTAGGATACCCACGACCGGGCCGCCGGGTCCGGAATGAACAGCTCTTGCACCGCTCGGGGCCCTACGATCCGGCCGTGCCGGAGCCCGCCGCCGAGATCGTCGAGATCCGCGCCGATGGAGCCGGCGCCCGCGTTTACGAGGTCCGCCGCGTCGGTCTGATCGGCCGGCTGGCGCTGTGGCTGGCGATCGGGGCGGGTCTGGCGCTGGGTTTGGTGATCTTGATCCCGCTGATGCTCGCCGGGCTGGCGCTGGTCGCGATGGTCGCCGTCGCGGGGCTCGTCCTCACCGGGCTGGCCCGGGCGCGGTCGGCGCTGACGCCCACAGGCCGGCGGAACGTCCGTGTGATCCGTCGCCCGCACGCCTGATCGGCGCCCTTCCCAGCGCCGACGTTCTCGGACCGGGGCGCCACCGACGCGACCCGGCGCGGTCTGTCTGCGCAGCCTGCGCCGGCGATGTCGGCGTTGTTCCCGCGATTGCACCTCCGATCAGCCCTGTGTCTGCGCGGCGATCATCGACGCGTGCACGCTTGGCGCGTCACCGGGGCGCGGCCGGCGCTCGACACGCCCCGCTGGCGCACCACATGGCAATAGCCGCACGAAAGGGGCCCAACATGACCGCTCGATTCATCACCGCCGCGATCGCCGCCCTGGCCACGGGCGCCCCGGCGATCGCCGACTCGGTCGACCTCCGTTTCCTCGGGACCGGCGCCGGCCGAACCGTCTCCGTGTCGCTCGGGGGTGATTCGTTCCGCGTCTTCGCGGGGCAGCTCTGCCACGAGCTATCCGACGGCGTCGGCTTGGCCGGGTTGATCCTCGGCGAACACCTGACCTATTGCGCCGAACTCACCGAGCACGTCACAACGATCGCCCGCCGGTATGACCTTGTCCCTTTGGCGCAGGTCTCGACCCCCGCGTTGGGCGCGACTCGGGCCTCGGCGATCACCGGGCTCTACTCCTGGGTGGACGGCGCGCAGCTCGAAGCCGGCGCCGACCGCGACCTTGCCGCCGCCTTCCAGATCGCCGTCTGGGAGATCATCTACGACTACGACGACACCGAAGGCGCCGGCGCCCTCGACGTCGAGAGCGGGCGCTTCCGCGCCCGATCGCGCCGCGGACGCCGGCTCAACGACTCGATCCGCGGGTATCTGGACTCGATGTTCGCCGCGGCGCTGGCGCCGCCGGCTTCGTCGGGTTGGGCTCTCGCCGGGCTGACGCGCCAGGGCGCCCAGGACCAGCTCATCGGCCTGCCGATGGCCGCTGTCCCGTTGCCCGGCGCCGCGACGGCCGGCCTTGTCGGGCTGGGCGTGATCGCCTCGCGCCGCCGGCGCACGTTCTAACGCCGTCACGCCCCGGCCATCCCCGCGTCGGCGCGCCAGCGTTCGAGGAGGTCGCGCGTCACCGGCCCGGGCGCCCCCGCGCCGATGGCCTTGCCCTCGACGCGGGTCACGGGCAGGACGCCCCAGGAGGAGTTCGTCAGGAACACCTCGTCCGCGTCGAGCACGTCCTCGACCGTGACCAGCCGGCGGGCGCACCCCACCCCGGCGCGATCGGCGAGGTCGATCACGGTCGCCCGCGCGACCCCCGGCAGGACGGGGCTGGCGACGGCGCCGGGCTCCTCTTCGCCCCGCGCCGTGGGCGTGACGAGCGTCCCGCCGCGCACCGCGAAGAGGTTGCTCACCGCGCCGCCCGCGACGTGGTTGGTCACCTGGAGGACGATCGTCTCGCCGGCGCCCTTGCCCGCCGCCAGCTGCAAGGCCCGCAGCCGGGGCCAGTAGTTGAGCGTCTTGTGCCCGGCGAAGGAGTCGAGCGGGTTGGCGCGGTCGTCGGCGATCGTCGCCAGGACGCCGCGCTCGAACATCTCCTCCGGGTACGCCGTGGCGGGCTGGGCGGAGATCAGGATCGTCGGGTGCGCCGGCTGGGCGCGCCGGGCCTCGAGCAGGTTCAGGTCGCCCCCCGTCACCGTCAGCCGCACGCGGGCCCGCGGCAGGGCCGAGCGCTCGACGGTCCGGCGGACGGCCTGGGCCAGCGGCTCGTGCCGCATCGACTGCGCCAGCGCCAGCGCCCGCGCCGAGGCGATCAGCCGTGTCAGGTGCTCGTCGAGCCGGTGCACGCGCCCGCCGACGGCGAGCATGGTCTCGAACAGGCCCACCGCGTGCTGGAACCCCGCGTCGAAGGCGCTGACCCGCGCCGCGTCGCGCTCGACGAACTCGCCATTGAGCCACACCGCCGCGGGCATGCCGCGAACGCTACGGCGCCGGCGCCGGCGACGCCAGCAGCGCCTCGAGCGCCAAGAGCCCGCGGAAGATCAGCCACAGCGACAGGTGCGTCACGCCCACCAGCGCCGCGACCGCGCGGTTGAGCCGGAAGAGCCACCAAACCGCGAGGAAGTACAGGCCCGCCCCGGCCCCCGCGCCGATGAGGAACCGCAGCGCCGCGTGCAACTCCATCGTCTGCCCCGCGTGCCACGCCGCATCCGCGAGCCCCACGGCCAGCAGCATCCGCGCCGCGGCGAGCTCCAGCCGGCCGAACCGGTCCTCCATCAGCGCCGCGGTGAGCATCACGGCGGCGACGCCGATCCCCGCGTACACCGGCGCAAAGAGCAGCGTCGCCACCGCATGCAGGACCGGCCGGGCGTCGGCGTGCACTCCGGACAGGGTCGCGGCGGAGACGGCCAACACCGCGCCGGCGATCAGTGGCGCGCGGAACCCCAGCCGGCCCGGGCGCACGAACTGGGCCTGGGCCGGGTCCGCGACCTCGTCGACGCCGACCTTGGTCTTGATGATCCTGTTCTGTTTCTGATCGAACCCACAGCGCATACAGACGAGAGCCTCGGGATCGGGCATCCCGGCGCCGCAGTTCGGGCACACGTCCGGCTGGTCGGTCGGGTCCGTCAGCGGCCGCCTCGGCGTCGGCGCGGATCCCGCGTCATCCGCCGGGCCCGGTTCGATCTCGTACCCCTCGTCGGTGGTCATGGTGCTCCCGTCGCGCAGAACCGGTGAAGGCTACGCTTGGCGCCCACAGCGGGCGAGCCGGGCGCCGCCCGCGGCCTTTTCTTCGGAGTCCCGGCGATGGCGTTCGACCCCGACGGACTCGCCAGCCCCGAGGCCGGCTTCTTCGGCCTGCCCGCGCCCGACGGGTCGGCGCGGATCCGCATCATCCCCGCGCCCTTCGAGGGGACGGCGACCTTCGGCGGTGGGTCTCGCCGGGCCCCGGACGCCATCCGAGCCGTCTCGCACCAGCTCGACCTCTACGACCACCGGTTCGGCCGGGTGTGGGAAGCGGGGATCGCCTCGGCCCTAGCGATCGAAGGGCTCGAGGCGCTGGGCGAGGAGTGCCGGGCCCTAGCCGAGCCGATCCTCGCCGGTCGTCCCGCGGACGCGTCGGCGCTGGCGCGGATCGACGAGATCGGGGCGCTCGTCGAGCGGCGGGTGCGCGACGCCGCGGCCGACGCCCTGCGCGCCGGGTCGGCGCCGATCGTCGTGGGGGGCGAGCACGCCGTCGCCGAGGGCGCGATCCGCGCCGCCGCCGAGGACGCGGGGCCCGTCGGCGTCCTGCAGATCGACGCCCACATGGACCTGCGCCGGGCCTACGCCGGCATGGCCCGCTCGCACGCCTCGGTGATGCGCAACGTGGCCGACTCGATCGCGGGCGCCGATCGGCTCGTGCAGGTGGGGGTGCGCGACTACGCCGAGGGCGAGCGCCGCTTCGCCGAGTCGCGCGCCGACCGGGTCGCGGTCTTCTACGACGCCGACCTCTGGTCCGCCAGAGACGCCGGCGCCTCGTGGGCGTCGCTGTGCGAGCGGATCATCGAGCCGCTGGGCGAGCGCGTGCACGTCACGTTCGACATCGACGGGCTGGACCCGTCCCTGTGCCCGGGGACGGGGACGCCGGTCCCCGGCGGGCTGTCGTTCCACGCGGCGTGCGAGCTGCTGGCGCGGCTGGCGCGGTCGGGCCGGCGCGTGGTCAGCGCGGACCTGGTCGAGGTCGCGCCCCGGCCCGGGGACGACTGGGACGCGACCGTCGGGGCGCGGGCGCTCTACGCGCTGTGCGGCGCCG
This sequence comes from Planctomycetota bacterium, assembly GCA_003696725.1. Classification (GTDB taxonomy): domain Bacteria; phylum Planctomycetota; class Phycisphaerae; order Phycisphaerales; family UBA1924; genus J020. Next base: position 15,911 of record RFGI01000073.1, read on the forward strand.
TGGCGGTGTCCAACGGCTGGGTCACGGCGCCGGCTCGGGCCGATCGGGCGCCCGGGCCGACGTGACCTCGCCGACGAAGTCCTCGATCGCGGCGATCGCGTCCTCGCTCATGGTGGTCATGATCCGGTAGTACTCGTCGGGGAGGCCCGTGACGCACGGCTGGAGCAGGTGGTTCAGCACGGGGAGCACGCGCACGTCGGCGCGCTGGTTCCCGGCGGACTCCAGGGCCTCGCGGAGTTTCTCCGCGTTGGGGTCGGGCGGGACCTGGAGGTCGCGCTCGCCGAAGAGCGCCAGCACCGGCATCGTCGCGGCGCGCAGCGCCGGCCGGGGGTCGCGGTTCAGAAAATCGACGAACCACGGCGAGGCCAGCGCCGACGCCTGCGCCTCGACGACGCGGTCGGCGTAGGCCTGCTGGTCGTCCCGACCGGCGCGCTCGGCGGCGGCCAGGTCGTGCAGCGCCTGCGCGATCTCCTCCGCCGGGGCGCCGCGCTTGGCCAGCCCGACCAGCCGCTCGTGCAGCTCGCGCTCCCGCGCCAGCCTCGGCCCGGTGACGCCCTGCGCCCGCCGGAGCGCCTCACGCTGGAGGATCAGCAGCTCGTCGCCGGGCAGGGCCGGGGGCGCCAGCAGCACGAGGAACGCGATCGGCCGGTCGCTGAACGTCGCCGCGATGGGCGCCAGCATCGCCCCCTCGCTGTGGCCCAGGAGCCCGACCTCGCCGTCGGCGACCTCCGGCTGCGACGCCAGCCACTCGACCGCGGCGTTGATGTCCTGGATCAGCGTGACGGCCGTGGCGTCGAACGTGCTCCCCCCCGAGCCGCCGACGCCCCGGTCGTCCAGTCTCAGCGACGCGACGCCCATCCGCGCCAGACGATCCGCGAGGACCAAGAACGGCTTGTGCTCGGCGATCGTCTGGTCGCGATCCTGCGGGCCCGAGCCCGTGATGAAGACCACGCCCGGGAACGGACCCTGGCCAGGCGGGATCACGAACTCGCCCGTCAGGGTCACGCCGTCGGCGGGGCTGACGAGCTCGACCTCGCGCGTCCGGTACGGGAACGGCGGCGCCGGGGTCTGCGGCCGGCTGACGGTGACCTCTTCGTCCGGGTCGTCCAGGCGCCACATGCGCACGCCGAAGGACGACCCGGCTTGCCGCATCTCCCCGCGCGCCGCGTCCGGCGCCGTCCGGCGGAGGTTGAAGATCAGCGGCGGCCGATCCCCCCCGGCCGGGTTGGGCACGACAAACCGGACCTCATCGCCCAACTCGATCTGGTCCACCGCCAGCCCGGTCAGGGCCTGCAGCGGGACGTCCATCGCGCCGTCCCACCCGCTCTCGCCCCGGGGCGTGAAGGTGAAGGCGAGGTCCAGATTGAGGTTCGGGAACTCGACGATCGCCCGCCACTTCTGGCGCTGGCGCGGCACGGGCGGGAAGAGCGTCGGCTCGGCGTCCGGGCGATCCACGCCGCGCAGCAGGCGCGCCGTGAACCGCTGGCCGGCCTGGATCATCTCGCCGGCCAGTTCCGAGCCGTCCTCCGAAAGCGTCAGTTCGAACCGCACACCCGCCGGGGACACCTCGAACGCGACGGACCGCCCATCGAGTTCGAGACGCTCCAGCGGGGCGTCCAGCACACCCCTGAGCGGGATGTGGGCCGAGCCCGCCAGGCCGCCGCCGTCGGTCTCGCTCAGGCGGATCGTGACGGCCAGGGCGCCCGTCGGCTGGTCCACCGATCCGTCCCACCGCCCCGCGACACCGGTCTGGGCCAGCGCCCCGGTCGACGACGCGCCCAGCGCGATCATCCACAGCGCCGCCACCAACGAACCCACACGACCCACGGCCATGGCCAACTCCTTGCAGTGAGACTGACGAGCGGTTGAACCCGATTCTACGGGCGAAGGCCTCGCGGGTTCACGGTCTGGCGGGCCCTCGCCGCGGCGCCGAGGATCCCCGCCCGCTCGCGCAGCATGGTGATGCGGAAGTCCACCCCCCGGGCGGGTGCGGGGAACACCCGACGCCGGGCCGACGCCGCGACCGCATCGACGAACGGCTCCCCCAGCGCCTCGACCAGCCCCCCGCCCAGCAGCGCCACCGGCATCCCCAGGAGCGTCACCGCCGACGCGATCCCGACGCCGATGAGGTCGGCGGCCTCGTCGACGACCTCGCGCGTCAGGGCGTCGCCGGCGGCGTAGGCGCGGGCGATCGCCGACGCCCGCACCGGGCCGGCGTCGAGGTCGGCGCGCAGCGCCGTCTGGCGCGTCCGCGCGAGCCTCGCCAGCCGATCGGCGATCGCGCTGCGCGAGCACGTCTCCTCGAACTTCGAGAGGCCCGCGGGCGCCCCAGGCAGGAGCGTCGTGTGCCCGATCTCGCCGGCGGTCCCGAGCCCGCCGCGGTGCAGCGCCCCGCCGAGGACGATCGCCCCGCCGATGCCCGTCCCGATCCACACGCCCAGCGCCTCGGGCTCGCCGCGGATCGCGCCGGCTGAGAGTTCGCCCAGGACCGCGGCGTTGACGTCATTCTCGACGGCGACCGGGCAGCCGAGGCGCTCGCGCGCGCGCTGGGCGAGCGGCAGGTCGCGCCAGCCGAGGTTCGGCGCTTCGAGCACCACGCCGCGGTCCGCGTCCACCGCCGCGGCCACG
>RFGI01000074.1 GCA_003696725.1 Planctomycetota bacterium
CACCTGGCGCGGGACGCAGCCGCTGACCCTCCCCACCGGCGAAGAACGAACATTCCTCGCCGACGGCGACACCGTCATCATCCGCGGCTGGTGCGAGCGCGAGGGCGCCCGCCGGATCGGCTTCGGCGAGTGCCGGGGGACCGTCACACCCGCGGAGTGACAGGGCCGACGCCGATCGGTGAGCCTCGCAGCCGACCCGATCGCCGTGAACGTCTTTACCGTGCTTACGGTGCGTCGGGCGCTGGCTCGCGCTTCGTCCCCCCGCTCTTGGGGTTGATGCCCTTGGCCATCATCTCCAGGAGGGCGCGCATGTCGTCGGAGACCGCCGGGGCGCCTTCGAGCGCGGGCGCGGCCGGCTCGGGCGACGCCGCCACCGCGCCGGTCGCGCCGGTCTCCTGCGCCAGGCGCAGGATCTCGTCGGCTTCGGCCTCGGTCAGCCCCGCCGCGATGAGGTCCGCCCGCGCCTGCTCGGGCGTGCGCGTCCTGACCACGACGCCGGGCGGGGCCAGGGGCGCCACCGGCCCCGGCGGCCGGCGCACGACCGCCGCCCCCGCCGGGATGTCGTACAGCGACAATTCCACGTTCACGCCCGACCGGCTCAGGATCACCCGCCGCTGGTCCGCGTCGATCGCGACGACGCGCCAGTCGCCGGCGCGGAAGGGCTCGCCCGGGCGGAGGATCAGGGCCCGGCCGCGCGTCGCCGGATCGCCCGCGTCCTGTATGACCGCGGCGGGCCCCGCGCCGGTGCGCAACACGCCGCGCAGGTGCAGCTGCTTCAGTTCCCGGTCGATCGCGGGCGGGGGCGTCCGCTCGACCCGGATCGTCTCGTACGCGGGTGGTTGGGATGGGTCGGCCGCGACGGCGACCGGCTCGGGGGGGGCGTCGGCCGGCGCGGCTGGGTCCTCGGGCGCCTCGACGCCCGCGTCGGCGAGCGCCCGCTCGGGCCACGGCGCCCGGTCTGGCGCAAAGATGTTCCCCGCCGCGGTCAGCATCGCCAGGGCCGTGGCGCGCTCGGACGAGTCCGACGAGGCCCACGGCGCCGGCGTGCGCGCGGGCGGATCGATCGGCGCCGACCCCGCCACGTCCGCCGCCGGCAGCGGGCGGGTCAGCGCCACGATCACCCACACCGCGCCGATCACCATCGCTGCGCCCGACGCGACGTTCGCCCAGGTCGTCGGCGACATGCCACCCCCGGCCCGGGTCAGCGGCAACCGCCCGGCGCTCGTCGAGCCCGGGCCCGTCACGGCGCCGGCTCCCCGCCGACCCACGCCAGAGCCTCGACCGCCAGGTCCACACGCAGGCCCGCCGCGGGCGTCCGGCCCGGCCCGAGCACGTTCAAGCCCGCGATGTGGATCCACGACCCGGGCAGCCGTTCGAGCCGACCGACGAACGCCGCCAGCGCCTCCGGTCCGCCGGCCCGCAGCGACAGGCGCAAGCCGATCACCCGCAGCGGGGCCGACCCGTCCGGGGCGCGAACGGTCGGCGTGCCGGTGGCCTCGACCTCGAGGCCGAAATCGTCCGCGGCGGACCGGATCATCTGCCCGAGCCGAGCGGTGGCGAGCTCCGCCGTCGGCGCGACGATCAGCCGATCGCGCACCGCGCCCCACTCGCGCTGCACTCGCTCGAGGGCGTCGAGCCAGCGGGCCTCGGCGTCGATGAGCGCCCGCTTCTGGGCGACCAGCGCCGCCCGCTGGGCGACGCGCGCCCGAGCCGAAGGCGCGGCCGAATCGCCGGCGCCGTCCCTCGCGCCCAGCCGGTCCAGCGCCACCAGCGCCCCGACGACCACGACCAGCGACGCCAGCGCCGCGGTCCGGCGCGTCGGGCCGCTCACGGATCACCTCCGCCGTGCTCGCGGTCGGCGCGCATCTCGAAGACGTCCAGCCCGGGCTCGGCGCCGGGCGCCAGCCGGCCGATCCGCCGGGCGTTGGCCAGCGCCGGGCTCGCCTCGAGCCGGCTGAGCATCGCGGCGGTGTCCGGCGCCTCCCCGGCGATGGTCACGCCCTCGCCGTCCAGGTCCAGCCGGGAGAGGAACCCCTCCGGCGGCAGCGCCGCGGCGGCCTCGGCCATCGGCGGCAGGGCGCTGGCCCACCCGGCCGTCGCCGGCGCGACCACCTCGTCCACGAGCGCCGACAGCCGGTCCACCTCTCGGCGCAGCAGGCTGACCCGGGCGAAGTCGTCCTCCATGGCCCGCTCCTGCTGGGCCAGGCGCGCCAGCGCCCGCTCGTGCCGAGCCTGCGTCACGATCGGGGCGGCGATCATCAGCGCCGCGGCCAGCGCCGCCCCGGCCGCCGGCGCCGACCACGCGGCCCGGGCCATCGGCGCGCGGCGCGAGATCGGCTCGAACACCCCCGGCGCCACGACCGGCGCGACCGCCGACGCCGCCGCGAGGTCCACGCCGGTGACGGTCGCCTCGGCGTCGCCCCCGGGCAGGACGACGACCGCGTCCGCGTCAGTGTGGGCCTCGACGCCGTCGGCCGGCTCCGCCGCGACCACGGGCAGCCCCAGCCGGGTCTCGTGCCGGAGCCACTCGCCCAGGGGCGCCGGCTCGTACACGATCGCGCGTCCGTGCCTCTGCAGGCCCAGGCCCAGCGCCGCCATCAGCGGGCTGACGACCACCGGCTCGACGCCGCCCAGCGCTCCGGCCGCCGCGTCGGCCCACGCCCGGACGCGGTCCGTGCGGACCACGCACAGCACACCCGAGCCGCCCACCTCGACCAGACCGGCCAGCGCTTCGCCCGCGGGGATCGGCGCCAGTTGGTCGATCGACGCGAGGATCTCCTCGCGCGACCGCAGCCAGCCCCGGCGGTCCAGTTCGATCGGCAGCGTCGTGCACCACTGGCCCGGCGCCACCAGCGTCGCGCGTCGGACGCCCGACGCGACCCCGGCCAGCGCCCGCTGCGCCTCGGCCGGCGACCGATCCAGGAATCGCTCGACCACCGCGGCGCCCGTCACGCGCGCCGCCAGGGGCCCGATGCGCACCCGGGCGGCGTGCAGGTCGTCCCCCACGACGGCCAGGCCCAGGATGGTTCTCGGCGGGAAGATCATGCGGCGTCGCTCCGAGGGATCAGGGTAGCCCCGCGGCGCCGGGCCCGGCCGGACCCCAGCCCAGGATCCGCACGCCCCGGTCGTCCGAGACCAGCGCCTCGACGGCGAGCGTCGGCCCGCCGCCCGCGGGCGTCACCAGAATCCGGAGGTGCGACGTCGGGTCCAGGCGCAAGCCCGTCTCGACGGCGCCGGCGGTGAACCGATCGACCGCCTCGTCCAGGTCCGCCAGCGTGCGCAGGGCGCCGGCGCGCCGCGCCGAGAGGATCGCGTCGGCCGCGTCGGGCGTCATCCCGGGGACGCTCAGCAGCACCGCCCGCGGCGCGGTCGTCGCCGTCACGCGCCCGTCCCCGACGAGCGTCAGGTCCTCGCGCACGAGATCGAACCGCTCGCGCGTCATCGCCGGCAGGTACAGGAGCTCCTCGAGGGTGCGGATCGGCCCGTTGCGGATCTGCACGCCGCGGGCGCGGTAGTCGTCGCGCTCGGCGCCGAACTCCCGCGGGACGGAATCCTCGTCGCGCCAGTCGGCGATCTGATCGGCCAGCGCCGCCGCGTCGGCGCTGGACAGACCGCGGGCTTCGAAGAACCGCGCCAGCCCGTCGCGCGGCGCCCGGTTGACGTTCACCAGGCCGCCCGCGTCGATCACGCGCACGCGCGCCTCGGCGCCGTCGAGGCGCACGGTCATCGCGCCGGCGGGGAGCCCGCGGGCGCGCAGCGCCGTGTACGGCCCGCCCGTTTCGCGCGTCGCCTGGGCGCCGCCCGACGCCGGCGCGTCCGGTGAGGCGTCCGCGCCGTCCCGGGCCAACCCGCGCAGGAGGTCCTTCATCTCCGGCGGCATGTCGGGGATGCCCCCCTCGGGCG
>RFGI01000075.1 GCA_003696725.1 Planctomycetota bacterium
ACCCACCCCCGCGCCTGACCCGCTCAGCCCGCCCGCGCCCCCGCCGGGCGCATAGAGTTCGGCTGGCCCGAGCCCGGCCCGGCGCCGATCCGGATGCCAGCGGGCCCGTTCGACACTCATGCCCAGCCACGACCTGACCAGCCTGCTCGGCGACTGGCCCTACCAGCCGGGGCAGCTCGCCGTCCGCCTGATCGAGGGCGACGACGGCCGGCAGAAGATCCAGATCCGCCTGGACCTGGGCCTGTTGCAGCTCGAGGCCGAGGGTCGGCCCGACGGGCAGCGCCCGCACGGCTTCGAGAGCCTTTTGGACTGGCACGAGGCGCGCCTGGAGGAGCGCCTCGCCGAGGGCGACGACCCGGCCGAGTTCTCCCTCGACGCCGACGCCTGCCGGGCCCTGCGCGAGGAAGCGTCGCAGTACTACCACCGCTACGTCGCCCTGTACGTCCTCGAGGACCTCGAGGGCGTCCTGCGCGACACCACGCGCAACCTCCGCGTGGTCGAGTTCATCGAGCGGCACGCCCAGCGCGACGAGGACCGCGACGCCGTCGCCGAGTTCCGCCCCTACCTGGTCATGATGCGCGGGCGGGCCCTGGCGGGGTTGGCCATCCGCGAGCGCGAGCCCAAGGCGGCCATCCTCGCCATCGACGATGCGATCAGCGCCATCCGCGCCCACTACGCCGACGCCGGGGAGCCCGACGCGGCCGGCGACTCCAGCGAGATCCGCCTGCTCGAAGGCATGAAGGAGTCGCTCGTGCCCAAGCTCCCGGCGAGCCCCGAGGCCGAGCTCCGCGACCGCATGAACCGGGCCATCGAGCAGGAGAACTACGAGCTCGCCGCCATCCTCCGCGATGAGCTCCGGGCGATGGGGGGGTCGGCGCCCCAGTGACGCCCGACGCTCGATCCGCGGGCCGACGGGCGTATCATCCTCCGGCACACCCGGCACGAGCCCGGGCCAGAAGCGACAGGACCACAACGACCATGATCACCCTCACCGAGACCGCCGCCCGCGAGATCAACTCCATCATCGACGAGCAGGAGCTCGACCGCGACGCCGTGCGCTTGCGCGTCGGCGTCAAGGGCGGGGGCTGCTCCGGCTTCTCCTACCTCCTGGACCTCACCGAGAACCAGCAGGAGACCGACCAGGTCATCGAGCAGCACGGCGTGACGGTCATCATCGACCCGCGCAGCCTCCTCTACCTCGACGGCACGACCATCGACTTCAAGGACGAGGTCATGGGGCGGGGCTTCGTCTTCAACAACCCCAACGCCACCTCCTCCTGCGGGTGCGGCTCGTCCTTCGCCGTCTGACGCACGCTCACTCCGCTCGCGCCAGCCCCGCGCTGAACCCCGCCAGGATGTCGTCCAGCCGCTGCGGCGCATCCTCCATCACGAAGATGCCCGAGCCGGCGATCTCGATCACGCTGAGCATGGGGTTCGTCCCGGCGATGCTCGACCACGGGTTCCTCGAACGCACGGTTTGGGCCAGCGCGTCGACGCTGCCGAACTGCTTCAGGATCGACTCGCGCATCCGCTCGGCCGCCTCCTCCCGGCTGGGCGGGTCGGCCTGCGCCGCGAGGTACGCGTCGATGTTCGATTCGATGAACGCGTCGAAGTCGAACTCGTTGTTCTTGGTGAAGAACGGCGACCGCGGCGCCGGGTGCACGGCCAGCATCGGGACCTCCAGTCCCGACAGGCGAACCGACACGTCGTCGGTCAGATACTCCAGGAAGTACCGGATCTGCGTCGGCAACGGCACGGCGAGCTGCTGCTCGAAGAGGGCTCGGCCGCGCTCCTCGTCGGCGCAGAACATCTGCGCCTTGTACGTCCCGCGCTTCCAGCGCTCGAACGACACGCGCCGATAAAACGGCGCTTGCGACGAGTTCGTGTGCACGACCTCGACGCGCTCCTCGAGTGTCGCGGGCCGGCCGGGCGAGTCGGGCGACGGCAGGAACCGCATCGGCGACCCCGCGATCACGACCACGCCGCGGAACAGGTCCGGGTGGTCCAGCGCCAGCCGCATCGCGCAGTAATCGCCCATCAGGTGGTGTCCGACGACGATCGGCCGATCAAGCTCCTGTTCGCGCACGTACTGCGCCACCGCGCCCAGGAGCGCCTCGGTCCACTCGCGGTGTTCGAAGCGATCGTTGGCCTCGGGCATCGGCGGCGGGTTGGTCCCGCCGTAGCCCGCCGGCGTGATCGCGTGCATGGTGTACCGGCCCCGGTTGCGTTCCATGAACGTGCGCCAGACCGTCCAGTCGAACGCGGCGCCGGGGATCAGCACCAGGTCCAGCGGGCCGTCACCCATCACCTCGACGTGGCCCAGCTCGCCCAGCGGCGCCGTGGCCGTCCCCGGCGGGTGGACGAAGTTGTCGATCTCGGCGCCGTCCTGCGCCGGCGCGGCCGGCGCGGCGAGCAGGGCAGCGGCGATCAGGGCTGCGGGTGATGTGGTCAGACGCATGAGGGGGCTCCTTCTCCTGAGGCCGGCGCGGGGCGCACACCGACGCCCCCGCCCGGCCGCGACACCGCATGATCCAGAGCCCGCGCCCCCCGGTCTTGAACGCTTGGCGCGCGTCAGGCCCGGGACCGCCGCCGCCATTGGGTCGGCGTGACCCCCACCAGCCGCCGGCACGCCCGCGTCAGATGGCTCTGATCGCTGAACCCGCTCCTGACGGCGACCTGCGCGATCGGATCGTCGCCCGATTCCAGCAGCCGCAGCGCCCGCGACAGCCGCGCCGCCCGGGCGTACTCGCCCATCGAGCATCCGTACGCCCGCCGAAAGAGGCGCGCCAGATGCGTGCGGTTGACGCCCACGTCCTGGGCGATCGCGCCGATCGAGAGCCGCTCGCTCGGCACGCTGCGCAGCGCCTCGGCCGCCCGGCGCAGCGCCGGCGCGCCCCGACCGACCCGGCGCCCCGCGTCGAGCGCTTCGCCCAGGAGCTCCAGGCACAGCCCGTGCACGACCAGCGGCGTGAAGCCGTCCGGCGACGACAACTCCGCCCGCAGACGGGCCGTGATCCCCGACGCCGGCGTCAGGTCGAAGGCCGTCAGCCCGGCCGGCATCGCACGCCGCATGGTCCCCAGCGCCGACGCGTCGAACTGCACGCGCAGCGTCCGCGACCCACCCAGCCCGAACCGGTTCGAGTGCGCCACGCCCGCCGGCTTGAGGACCACGTCCCCGACGCCGGCGCTCACGCGCGCGCCGCCCGACTCTTCCTCGTACACACCCGAGAGCACCACGTGGGCGCACGCGAACGGGTGCTCGTGCCTCGGCGTGCGCAGCCCGGCCGCGTGCGTCGTCTCCGCGACCAAGAACGCGTCGTCTTCATGCGCCGGGCCCTGCCGGCCGTAGCACGTCCGCACGGGAAACCCCCCGCCGTCAGCCCGGGTATACCCGGGACGCGACGGTCGGCCGCACGGGCGCCCGGTCCGCTCACACCAGGGAGACGCGATGACCGAACAGACACCCAAGCCCGGCGCTGTCGGCTGGATGGACCTCACCGTCGGCGACGCCCCGGCGGTCCGCGACTTCTATCACGCCGTGGTCGGCCTGACGCACGCCGGCGTCGACATGGGCGGCTACGAGGACTACACCATGAGCCCGCCCGGCGGAGGGGATCCCGTCTGCGGGGTGTGCCACGCCCGCGGCGCCAACGCGGGCCTGCCGCCCGTCTGGATCCCGTACTTCATCGTCGAGAACCTCGACGCCAGCCTCGACGCCTGTCGCGCCCGGGGCGGCGAAGCGCTCACGCCCGTCAAACCGATGGGCGAGTCGAGGTACTGCATCATCCGCGACCCCGCCGGCGCCGTGTGCGGGCTGTATCAACCCTGAGCACGCCCTCAGTGTCCCGAACGGCGCCATCCGCACCCGCACTCCGGGCACCGGTCCGCGTCCAGGGCGCCGGTCATGTCATACCCGCAGTGCTCGCAGCGGCTGCGCCACCAGCGCTTGCGCCGGCGCATCAGGAGCGGCGCGACCACCGCCGGGCCCAGCGCGATCAGCCCGACCGAGCCTGTCAGCGTCAGCGCCAGGAACGTCCCGGCGCCGCAGTAGCAGTCCGTTCTTCTGCGCACCATCACGTCGATGGGGATGACGGCCATCGTCTCCACCGCCGTCCCCAGGAACAGCGCCGTCGACACCCGCGCCACCAGCGCGTCGCGGGGCGCCCTCCGGCAGAACACCAGCAGCGCCGGCGTCGCCAGCGCCCACCCGCCCAGGAGCATCGCCAGCATCGCCCAGCCGGCGCGGGGCGTGTCCACGAACGCCTCCCACCGGCCGAAGAGCTCCAGCGCCGTGTACACCCACGCCGACAGCAGCATCGACGCGCACAGCCCCGCCGCGATGAGGCTCACGAGCACGGGCAGCCCGCCCTCGGCCCGCGGCGTCGGACGGCGCACGGGCGCCAGCATCGCCCCCTGGCACGCCAGCAGGAACGCCGTCCACACCCCCAGCACGATCAGCCCGCCGGGGTCCGTCCACACGTCGAGGATGTGCCGGAACTTGAAGTCGCCCCCGCCCGCCGCGAGCCACACCGACCCGATCAGGAAGAGCGCGACCGCCTCGGCCGACCCCACCGCCAGGATGGTCCGCCACCGCCGCATGATTCGATATCACCGTAGAGGCGCAGCGGGCGCTCCGCGAGGCGCGTGACGGGGACGTGGATTCCTGACGGGCAAAGGCGGGTCGAGCGTCCGGTGTGGTGGTGGCGGCCCCACGCCCCACGCGTACGCATGGTCGAGAGAGTCTGCGGAGGAGGCTGCCAATGAACGCCGCCATTCTCATCGTGGCGCTGGCGACCACACACACGCTCGCCGGCGGCAGCGACGACGCGATCGCGGTCGCCGGCCGGATCGCGCAGCAACCCGAGGGTGCGCTCTGGCCCGGCTTTGACCCCGCGGGCGTCCCGCTGATGATCTACGACGGCGCCCGCACGGTGCTCATCAACCACCCCGAACCACCGGGGGAGTTTCTCCGGAACGCCGAGGGCGTCGGCGTCTTCGACGGACGACACGACGCGGTCGTCGCCAACACGACGGTCGAGATCGCGGGCGCGTGGACCGCGGTCGCGTCGATCGAGGGCCTGAGTCTCGATCGCGCCGCGTCGCTGCTCATCCATGAGGCCTTCCACGCCCATCAGCGCCGCTCGCTCCCGGGGTGGTGGACCGTCAACGAGGTCGAACTCCTCACCTATCCGTTCGACGACGCGGAGAATCTGGCGCTGCGTCGGTTGGAGACCGAGGCCTTGAGACGCGCGCTCCAAACGGAGCGTCTCGGCGACATGCGGGTTTGGGCGTCGGAAGTGCTCGCGATCCGGCGCCAGCGCTTCGCGCGTCTGTCCGAGGGCGCCTCGACCTACGAGCGGGGCGTCGAAAGACTCGAGGGTGTTCCGAGGTTCGTTCAGTGGAGGTTTGAGCGCGCCGAGGCGTCGTTGCCGGAGGCGGGCTTCGAGCCGGAGGAGGTGCGGGCGCGGGCCTATGAGACCGGCGCCGCCTTCGCGGCGCTCTTGGACCGCCTGGACCCGACGTGGGTCGACCTCGTGAACCGCGGCGACGGTGTCTGGCTCGATCAGGCGCTGGCCCAAGTCCTCGGCTGGTCTGGCGGGCCATCCGAACGGTTCAGACCCGAGGAGGTCGCCGCACAGCGAGAGAGGGCGTTGAGCGAGGTCGCGTCGCTTCGCCGGGAGTGGGACGATGACCGCCGACGCGTGCTGGGCGCGCCGGGACTGTCCATCGAAGTCGTGGTTGATGCGGGGGCGCCGTTGTGGCCGGCTGAGTTCGATCCGCTCAACGTTCGGCGGGTCAGCAACGCCGAGGTGATTCACCGGCGCTGGCTGCGGCTCTCCGGTGACGCCGGCTCTCTCGAAGTGCTCGGCCATCCGATGGTGACGACCGGCGTGGGGCCTCACCCGCTCTTCAATGGAGTGCGCGCGATCGTCGTCACCGGACTCGACCGGTTCCCCGATGTCAACGAGGCCGGCGACGGCGTCGAGATCACCGGCGCCGGCGTGTCGATCCGGCTCGCGCCCGCGTCGGTGGAGCGGGAAGGGGACCGGCTGGTCGTGCGCGTCGCGAGGCGGTGATTGAGCGCCCCGGTCGACGGCCTCGGCCGGCGCCCCGCGCACGCCCGCGCGGACGCCGCGCTTCTTGAGCGTCGATGCGGCCTTTGAATTGATGACGACCAACGCCGGGCAGCCGATCAGTGGAATCATGTCGGGCGGGCCCAATGGCGCGCTCGGCGTGGGCGCGAAGAGCGTCGTCGCGAGCAGCAGGATGAACAAGGCGCTCCCGAGCGCTGTGCCCAAGCCGATCACCGCGCAAACCGGACCGATCCCGGCCGGCGGGATGGGCATGATCTGCGGCCGCAAGGCGTTCCAGCGCCCGACGCCGGAAGGCGTCGAGTTGCTGCACGCCGTGCAGGATGTCTATCTCGACGAATCGATCACGGTCGCGTGACCCCATGGGCCGGCGCCGCGGGCCGGAGCGCCCCGGCGCTCCGACACGGTCGCGGGGGCTGTCGCGCCTCGCCCGCGGCGGCGGGCGCGGTCAATACGGCGCGGCGTACGCCACGCCCGGCAGCACGCCGACGCTCCCGTCGACGTTGTTCAGACTCAACCCGGTCGGCTGCCACATCCCGTCCCTGGGTCGCCGCCGGAGCCACACGGCGAGCGGGACATACACGCCGCTGCCGCCGCGGTACACCAGACGGACCTCGGCGGCGAGGACCTCCCCGTGCTCCCGGATGATGGAGTCGAACATCAGCCGCTTGGCGTCGTGGAGCGTCCCGATGACCCATCGGTCGCCCTCGACGCGGGTGCGCTCGTCCGCGCCGCCGGCGGGCAGCGTGTCGTCCGGCCAGACCAACATCATGCCGCCGTACACGATCCGGCCGAGCCAGAAATCACCCCCGAGGGGATTGGCGTCGACGTCGGCATCCGTGGAGATGGTCTCGGACCAGTGCGTCAGCGGATCGACCCGCGCGATCACCGCGACGGGGTCGACCGCGATCTCGGCGGGCTGGAGCGCCCCGCCCCAGCGCGCGAAATACGCGCTGAAGTAGTCCCGGAAGAACCGCTCCATCGGGATCGAGGCGGGCATCGAGCGGCCGACCACGGCCTCGTAAAACTGCGCGTAGAGCTCGCGGCGCCACGCCCCGAAGATCGGCAGCCCGGGGGCGAGGCTCATGCCATGTTCGCCGGCCCAGGCGAGATACACGTCGGGATCGCCCGAGGACCAGGCCCGCACCAGCCCGACCGCCGTTCGGACAGCGCCGGCGATCGCCTCGCGCTCCGCATCATCGGCCGCCCGCGACGCCGCCGTGGCCACGAGCGCCGCTTCGGCGCGGGCAAAGGAGGCCTCGTCCGCCAGCGGCGCGACGGCGAGCGTCTGGCGCGCCAGGCGCTGCGCCTCCAGGGCCACGCGGCGAGACGTGCGATCGGTGTACGTCGAGGCTCGGTGGTCGAGCCACAGCAGCGCCGCGGCCGCGAGCGACACCGCCGCGATCCCGGCCAGCCGCCATCGCCAGGACGGGCTGACGCTCAGGCGCACGCCCGACCCCCCGGGGCGATCGCCGTCGTCGCGCACGCCCGCACGGATCGGGCCCGATCTAACATCCGACGAGCAACCTCTGGAGCAGGTTCATCTTGATCGCGCACGCCTTGCACGCGCCGTTCCGGCAGCACGGTGTCTCGCATCTCGGATTCAACCGCACAGTGTCACTGCCGCCCGGCGTCTCCGCACACTCCACCGGGCAGCGGCTCTTGATGATGTCCGCGTTCGCCATGACGCCGAGGGCCGCGACCGCCAGCGCACAGGCGAGGGCATGGGCCGAGCGCTGCTTGGATCTCATGGGTCAGTCTCCTGTTCGACGCGCGCCGCCGGCGCGCGTCTGCATCACAGGCCGACCGT
>RFGI01000076.1 GCA_003696725.1 Planctomycetota bacterium
CGGGCTCGACCTCGGCGGCGGGGGCGACGGCACGGGTGTCGTCGACGACCCCTGCCTCGACCCGGCCAACATCGACGACCCGCTGTGCGCCGGCGCCGGTGGAGGCGGCGGCGGCGGAGGAGGCGGTGGGAACAACGGCGGCGACGACCCGCCACCGGACGGCGAGTGCAGCGCCAGCGATGCCTCCATCACTCTTTCGGTGGCCGTGCCGGAGTTGCAGAGCCTGTTCAACCGGATCGAACAGGCCGCCACGACGGCCGTGCCGTGGCTCGGCGCGCTGAATCTTGAATTCAACGGTGGGTTCAGTCTAACCACGAAGGAGACATGCTGCCCGGACGCCCCGACGCCGCCGAGCGAGCCCGTGTCGGAACGGATCTATCGTGGCAGCGCCGGCGCTGACATCGGCGTCACGCTCGAGACATGCCCCCTTGCATCCGGGATGGTCGCCCTTGCAATTCCGAACCCGATCACCAGTGAAGGCGATCTCCTAGGGGTGATTTCGGTCGAGTATCAATTCGGTCCGCAGCTTCAGGTGGGTGCGGCGGCGAACGCCAGCGCCAACGGCTCGATCATCGACGGGCCCTGCCCGTCGTGCGCCTTTGTCAAAGCCACAGGCAGCCTGAATCTGACGGGATCGATCGGCGGCTCGGCGTCGGCGATTGTGTCCCTTGTCAACCCGCTGAGCAGTCTCTGGGGCGGCGGGGACTGTCCTGTCGGGTTTGAGTTTTCTATCAATGCATCCGGAGCGGTGTTCACCGGCGCCTCACTCAACGGTCGATGGAATCTGAACGACTGCTTCAACAGCGGCAACAGCGGCTTCACCGGCGGCTCGTTCTCGTGGGATGGCGTCAGCGCCGCGCTGACATTCGAGGCAACCACGCACACCGTGAAGATCGACGTCACATCCGATCCACTCGTGCTCATCGAGGGTGATTCATGGCCGCTGTGAACCGACGGATCCGATCCCGGCCGGGGCTCCGCGCCCCGATGCTCGCCACGAGTCTGGGCGCCGTGCTCGGCGCCCACGCCGCGGCCCAGGTGGGGCCGTCCTACACGCTGGAGACAGAGCGCGTCACCGCCGTCATGGCCAGCGCGACCGGCGTGGATCGTCTAGTTGTGTCCGGCGCGTTCGGGTTCTACCGAACCGTGACGGGCCAACGCGGGGCGCCTTCGCGCCTGGTGCGGGAATACTGCGACTCGCTCCCGCCGGGCGAGGTGTACCGCCATCCCGAATGTGTGCTGCTCCGGGAGCACGAGTTCCTGTCGTCGGGCAGGATCGATGAATTCAGGGCGCTTTTCATGCCCGGGCCGTGGCGCGAGCGGGCGGTCGCGGAGATGACCGTACAGGCGACTGGTCCCGGGCGGGTTGAGCACCAGAGCGCAGACGAACTGCACGCGGCATTCGAGGCCTTTACGGGCGCGAGCCCGATCGAAGCGTTCTTCTTCGGCGACACATGGCATCTCGCGTATGTCAGGCACGCCGGCGATGGGTTCACGATCCCTCAGCCGGGCGAACGATGGCCCAGTCCAGACGCCGCGCCGTATGTCGTAAGCCGTGAGGTTCAGCGCTATGATGCGGCCTCCGATCGGTTCTGGATCACATCGAACGACGGTTCGGCGGCCGGCATGCCCCGGCTCGTCGAAACCGCGATGACCGCCGTCGGCGCGGGGCGCTCCGGGCGGCTCCAGGACTTCGACCGCGCGGCGATGGCGATCCGCGAGTTCCCGGTTCGTCGTCTGGAGGGCCCGCCGGCGGGGCTGAGCGCCTGGCGTGTCGAGCCGGCGAGCCCGCCCGAGGACGCCGACCAGAGCCGGGTTCGGCTGGTCCCGATCGCGGACCCCTCGGCGCCGGGCGCGATCGGCGAGCACGACCTGGTCCTGTACGTCAACCCGACGCCGCTGCCCGATGTCCCGCCGTCGGCGACGACGCCCTTCCTTCAGATCGACGATGTGTTGCTCGACCACAAGGCCCGCACGCTGAAGTCGGAGCTGGCGCGGGCGCTGGCGGTGTCCGACGGCGGGGCGCCGTTCGATGAGCGGTATCTCGACACGGTCCACCCCGCGGCGCACGACCGTCTGCGGCAGAGTGAGCAGCGGCGCCGGGCCAACCAGGCTCAGTCCGGCGGGATCATCGAGGCCGCCACGCCGTTGTCGTTCCCCGCGCATGCGATGCCCTCGCTGCGCGTGGTGTCGCGCGTGGACACCGGCGAGTGTGTGGTGTGGTTCGGCTGGCTGCCGGACGCCATGACGGTGTTGCGGCGTCGGACTGGGGCGGCGGCGCCGCCGATCGCGGAGGACACGCCCGGACAGTTCGTGACAGTGGTGCAGCGGAAGGCCGGCGGCGACCTCCGGCTGACCTTCAACGATACGCCGGGCCTGCTCGGTCCGGAACGGCTGGCGGTGAAAATCCTGTGCTCGCCCGGCGTGGCGGAGTCGATGGTCCGCGCCCGCTTGCCGATCATGCCCTGACGCTCCGGGGCGTCATCTGGCCGCGGGGGACCGGGTCTTTGATGCGCAGCGCCTCGCGCTCCAGGGCGCGCCAGGCGTCACGCGGCTCCTCGACGGCGGCCCTGAGGCAGCGCATCAGGAGCGGCCGCCGGGGCAGCACGCCGTGGCCGATCGCTTCGTACAGCATGGCCCTGAGCATGCGCACGCGCCGGCCCGGGCGGCGCTGGATGTCCACGGTGTCGATGAGGGTGATCTCGCCGTCGGGCGTGCGGATGAGGTTGGAGAGCTTGGTGTCGCGGTTGAACCAGCCGTAGGAGTCGATGCGGTTGACGATGGCGCCGGCCTTTTTCGCGGCGTCGTGCTGCTCTTGCACGGAAAGGTCGTCCAAGGCGAGGTGGCTCAGGAGGTCCACGCCGGGCACGCGTTCGAGGAGGAGCCAGTCGCAAGGCCGACCCTGGACGACGCCGCGCGCCAGCAGGATCGGCGACCCGACCGGGATGCGCAGGGCTCGCAGCCGGCGGGCGCCGCGCCACTGCCGGACCGACCGCCGGCGCGGCGACAGGGCGCGCAGCGCCGCGAAGACGCCCGGCGCCGGGACCGTCTGCTTGAGGGTGACGCCGAGTGTGCGCCCGCCGACCTCCAGATCGCCCAGCCAGGTCGCGTTGAGCCCGTAGACCTTGACCCGGCGTGGGGCGCCCGCCCACCGGCCCTCGGCGAGGGCGCGGAACACAGTTTCGGCGTGGTCGCGCTCGACGGCGCCGCGTCTGGGCAGGACGAGGCGGAGCCGGCTTGGCGTCGTGACGCCGGTGGCCGGCGCGCCGCTCGGGATCGGCGCGGCGTCGGCCTCGCCGGCGTGCGTCGGGGATGGGGGGGTGAGTGTCACGATGGCGGGCGAATCGTACCCCGCCGGGCCCGGGACGCCGCCGACGCGGAGTGTTGACACGCCCGCTCGCGGGGGTGACGATCGCGGCCGCGATGACCGGCCCGGCCCCCTTGCCGCTCTCTGTCGCGATCATCTGCCGCGACAGCGAGCGGACGATCGGGCGGTGCGTGGCGAGCGTGCGCGGGCTGGCGCGGCAGGTGGTCGCCGTCGATTCGGGTTCGACGGACGCGACCGTGCGCCTCCTCCGCGACGCCGGCGCGGAGATCGTCGAGCACGAGTGGCTGGGGTTCGGCCCTCAGAAGAACCTCGCCATGGCGCGGTGCCGGGAGGCGTGGACGCTGTTCCTGGACAGCGACGAATCGGTCGAGCCGGACCTCGCCGGCTCGATCCGCCGGGCGTTGACGCGCGACGACGCGGGCGTCCTCGGCTACGAGGTCAACCGCCGGGTCGTGCTCGCCGGGCGGATGCTGCGCTACGCGTGGCAGCCTGAGCGGCGCTTTCGGCTGGTGCGGACGGGCGCCGCGATGTGGACCGACGCCCGGGTGCACGAGGCGCTGGTCCCGGCGGACCCGGCCGAGCGCCGGCGGGTCGGCCGGCTGGCGGGCACGCTCCGGCACGACTCGATCCCGACGATCGCCGAGCATCTGGCGCGGCAGGCCGAGTACGCCCGGCTGGCGGGACTGGACGCGCGGGCGCGCGGCGAGCGCGGCTCGGTGGCGTCGCTGATCGGGTCGCCCGTCGCGGCGTGGGCCAAGCAGATGCTCCTGCGCCGGGCGTTCCTCGACGGCTGGCGCGGGTGGGCGGCGGCGTCGATCAGCGCGTCCGCGTCGTTGATGAAACACCTCGCGATTCTCGATGCGTGCCGGGCGTCGGGCCATGCCGGCGCGGAGCGCGGGCCATGACCGACACGGGATGGTGGCTGGTCTTTGTCGGGTCGGCGTACCTGCTCGGGTCGATCCCGTTCGGGCTCCTGATCGGGCTCCAACGCGGCGTGGACCTGCGCGAGCACGGCTCGGGCAACATCGGCGCGACCAACGCCCGGCGGGTGCTGGGGCCCGGCCCGGGTTCGGCGGTGCTGGCGCTGGACGTCGCCAAGGGGGCGGCGCCGGTGCTGATCGCGGGCGCGGCGATGGGCGTGATCGGCCGGCGCGACCTGCCGCCGGGTGAGCAGGCGTGGTGGCTCGCCGTGGCGGCGGCGGGGCCGGTCGGGCACATGTTCCCGGTGTGGCTGAGGCTGCGCGGGGGCAAGGGCGTGGCGACGGGCTTCGGCGCCCTGGTGTCGGTGTGGCCGGCGCTGACCGCGGCGACGCTCGCCGCGTTGGCGGTGTGGTTCGTCGGGCTGCGCCTCACGCGGCTGGTGGGGGTGGCGTCGAGCCTGGCGGCGCTGGCGCTGCCGATCGCGGCGACGGGCGCCTGGGCCCTCCTGGGCGATCCCGCGCTGGGCCCCGCGGGCCGGATCGTGGCGGCGTGGCCGACTATCGCGGTGACGTCGGCCCTCGCGCTGGTGGTGATCGCCAAGCACCGGGTGAACCTGCGGCTGGCGCTCGAGGCCCGGCGGTCGGGCCGGCGGGGAGCGGCCGGGTCCGGATAGCGCGGCGGATCAGTCGTCGGGCGGTTCTCGGCCGTGACCGGGTCCGGTCGCGCCGATTCTGCGGGCGCCGGGATCGGCGGATCGGCGCGGGCGCGTGTCCCGACCGGGCCGAAGCGCCGATGCGCGCCGGTCCCGGGGGCGCCGCCCGCGCGCCGCCCGCAGACAGGAGGCCTCGCCATGAAGCGCCTCGATCTCCGCCTGGTCCGCGATCCCGAGCCGGAGGCGGACCTGGACCCGATCCCCTTCCCGTCCGGGCCGGGCGCGACCCCTGCTGACGGGGCCCGCGCGGTCGCCCACGAGCTGGAACGCTCGATGGACGAGATGCAGCGGCGCCTGGACGACGTCCGCAGACAGCTGGACGACGCCTACCGCCTGCCCACGCCCGACGACGGCCCGCCCAGCGCCGCGTGAGGCCCGCCCGCGTCACATCACCGGGCCCAGGCCCATCATCCGGCGCCAGGCGCTGACCTGCCCGAAGTGCATCATCATGTGATGCGCCAGCAGGAAGTTGCACAGCCCGCCGACGGTCGGGATCGCCTCCTGCGCGAAGAAGGTGTTGGGCTGCGCGAGCGTCGCGTCGTCGGCGCCGGCGAGGGCGTCCAGCGCGGTGTTGAACCTCTTGACGAACGACGCGACGAGTTCGTCCTTCGGCGGGTAGATCGAGCCGTCGGCGTCGTCCCGGCACTCGGTGTTCGCATCGAAGAGATCCTTCTTCGCGCCGGCCGGGTCGGCGAGCTCGCCCCGCCCGATCATCTCCAGGACGTTGTCGGTGTACACCGACAGGTGCCCGATGATCCACGCCGGGTGATTGGTGTTGACGCCCTCGGGCTTGCGTGCGAACCGCTCGGCCGGGATGTCCGCGAGGGCCTTCTCGAACAGGCCCAGGGCCAGTCGGCAGGGGGGGACGATCGTGTCGGCGGCGCAGGTCCGGGTCGCGGTGGTCATCGCATGGTCTCCTTGTGTGTGCTGGATCGGCGCGTGCGCGTCACGGGCCGGCGCCGCGGGCCCGATCGTAGGCGCACGGGGCCCGGGGGCGCGCCCCGGAACCCGGGTCGGCGCCGGGCGTAGGATTGAGCATGGCCCGACGCCCCCGCACCGCCGAGGACGCCGCCCGCCGGGCGCTGGCGCGCACGCGCGTGGCGCGGTTCGTCCGGCTGGCGGGCGTGGGGCTGACGGCCGCGGCGGGGATCGGGCTGATCGCGGTCGTCGTGATCCGGCTGCTGGCCCTGCCGATCCCGGTGTGGGCGGCTCTGGCGGCGCCCGCGGTCGTCGCGCTTATCGCGGCGTCGGCGCTGGCGCTGGCGCACCGGCCGAGTCTGGTTTCGGTCGCCGCGGACGTGGACCGGGCGCTGGGCTTGCGCGACCGGCTCTCGTCGGGTGTGGCGCTGCGGTCGGCGGCGGACGAGGACGCCTTCGCCCGACTGGCGACCGACGACGCCGACCGTGCCGCCCAGGAGGCGCCCCTGCGCCGGGCGACGCCGATCCGCGCCGACGGATTCTGGTGGGCGTGGCCCGCGCTGCTCGCCTTGGGCGTGGCCGGGGCGATCTTCGTCCCCGTGGTGGACCTCGCCGGGCGGGCCCAGCGCGCCGCCGCCGACGCCGAAGACGCCGCCCAGCGCCAGCGCACCGCCGACGAGATCGCCGAGGCGCGCAGCGCGCTCGAGCAGGCGCTCGAAGAGACCCCGACCGCCGACCTCGAGTCCGACCGCGACCTCGAAACGCTCACCGACATCGAGGAGCAGCTCACCGCGGCGGCGAAGGATCCGGACGAGGCCCGCGCCGAGGCCGCCGGCGCCCTCGAGTCCGCCGCCGATCGGCTCGAACGCGAGGCCCGGGTCCGGGCGGAGGAGGCCGAGGCCGCCCGCCGGCGTCTGGCCCAGGCCGCCCGCGGCGCGGACAACTCGTCGCTCGCCGAGGCCCTGGCCGCGGGCGACCTCGATGCGGCCGAGCGGGCGTTGGCCCGGGCCGAGCGCGACCTGTCGTCGGCGGACCCGGCGCGCCGCCGCCGCGCCGCCGAGGAGCTCCGCCGGCTCGCCGACGCGATCGCAGAGTCGTCCGCCAAGCCGTCCACCGAACCACACGCCGCGGAGGAGGCGCTTCGTGAACTCGGCGCCGACGAGGACGCCCTGCGTCGGCTCCGCGACCAGACGGACCCCGAGCGGCTGCGCGACGCGCTCGAGAGCCTCGGCGCCCCGCCCGACCGAGCCCGGGACCTCGCCGAGCGTCTGGCGCGGGAGAACGCCCAGCGTCGCGCCGACGAGCAGGCCCGCCGGGAGGCGCAGGCCCTCGCCGACGCCCTCCGCGACG
>RFGI01000077.1 GCA_003696725.1 Planctomycetota bacterium
GAGCGCGGCGAACCCCAGCGACGCGTCGGCGCTGCCCGCGTCGGCGAGCACGTGCGCCAGGACCGTCTCGGCGAGGGTGACGGCCCGTGTGGCTTGGGCGGCGGCGGCGCTGGCGCGGGCCGAGTCCGTCAGCGTCAGGAAGAGCGTCGGCGCCGCGATCGCGACCACCGCCGTCGCCGCGACGGCCTCGACGAGCGTGAACGCCCGGCGCCGCCTCACCGCGTCACCGCGCCCGTGGTCATGCGCACCGTGATGGCCGTCGAATCGTTGCACGTGATCACGGCGTCCTGTGTGTACGGCGTCTGGGCGCCGGTCTTCGTGCGCCAGAACGGGGCGCCCTCCGCGTCGAACCACACCGTCCCGATCCCGATCGAGCCGTTGCCGTGCACGATCGACGCGAAGCCCGCCGCCGGGTGCAGGTTCGACGCCCGCAGGTCCGGGATCGGCTCGCCCGTGGGCCCGGCTCGATCCACGACGGCGCCGGCCTCGGTCAGCGCGACGTGATCGACCACGCCCGTGGCGACGTTGAGGTCCACCCCCGCGGGCAGGCCCGTGGCCATCGCCGCGGCCCGGGCGTCGCGCAGGGCGCGCTCCACTTCGAGAGAGAACGCCCGCGACCCGGCGCGCTCGACCGCGCCGACGCTCGAGACCGCGACGACCGACAACGCCGACAGCACGCCCAGCGTGGCGATCAGCTCGACGATCGTGAACCCGCGCCCGGCGCGGACCGTCCGGCGTGTCATCGGCGTCACATCTGGTTCGCGGGGATGGGGTTGCCGGCGCTGTCGGTCGCGGTGGTGTTGTCGGTGCTGTTGGCCCAGAAGATCGCCACGGGCGGGTTCGCCGTGTTGTCGACGTAGTAGTTCCATCCGACCGTCGTGGGGTTGGCGACCACGCGGTTCTGCGCGTCGAGCAGCACGGTGATCTCGACCACGTTGTTGAGCCCGTTGTACGGGTTCTCGGGGATAGCCTCCTGCATGACCGTGCCCTGCGTGGTGAGCTGCGCGAACGTCGGGTAGGCGGCCGTCCCGTTGAAGGACGAGTTGGTGTAGAAGTTCGCCAGCCCCGTGCGGATCCCGCCCAGGGCGCCGGAGAGCGCCGCGGTGCGGGCCCGGTCGGCGTAGTCGAAGTACTTGGGGATCGCGACCCCGGCCAGGACGGCCAGGACGACCATGACCGCGATCAGCTCGACGAGCGTGAAGCCCCGCCGGGCGCGCCGTGTGATGGCAAACGTGTTCATTCCTGTGACTCCTTGGGGTCGTGCGTCGGCGGGGCCGCGCCCTCGCCGAGTTTCTCCTGAGCGTCGCGACGGGCTCATCCGACGAGCCCGACCATGTCCCACATGGGCATGAAGATCGCCAGGGCCACGACCAGCACGACGCCCGTCATCACGGCGATGAGGACGGGCTCGAGGATCGTGGCCATGTTCTTGGTGAGGTGCTCGGTGTCGCGGTCGTACTGCCTCGCGACGACGCCGCACAGCCGCGTCAGCTCGCCCGCCTCCTCCCCCGCGGCGAGCATCCGCCGGGCGAAGGGCGGCAGGTACGCGCAGTCGCGCAGCGCCGTCGCGAGCCGGTCCCCGCCGCGCACGCGCTCCACCAGACGCCGCGCGTCTCGGATCAGCAGCGGTCGGTTCGAGGCTCGGCCGGCCATGTCGATGCTCTCCAGAAGGCCCAGCCCGGCGCCCAGGCACAGCCCCAGAACCCGGGCGAACCGGCCCGTCGCGGCGCCGATCAACAGCGGGCGCACCACCGGCGCCCGGTGCAAGAGTCGGTCGATCGCGGCCCGGCCTTTCGGGCTCCGCCACGCCAGCCTCAGCAAAACCACCAACCCGGCGGCGCCGCCCGCGTACCCCCACCAGAACGCGCGGACCGATAAGCCGAACGCTTGCAGCGCCCGTGTCAAGAGCGGCAGGTCCACACCCCGCGCCTCGAACATCGACGCGAACTTCGGAACCACGAACGTCAGCAGGAACCCCACCGCCAGCGACAGGGCCACGACCACCACCAGCGGGTACGTCAGGGCGCCGCGCATCTGCCGGCGGGCCTCGGCGTCGCGCTCGGTCATCTCCGCGAGGGACTCGAGCGCGGTGACCATCGAGCCCGATCGCTCCGCGGCGCGCAGCGTCTCGACGTACACCCCGCCGAAGACCGCGCGGTGCGGCTCGATCGCGTCGGTGACACTCGACCCGGCCTGGATCCGAGCCGCGATCTCTTCGAGCATCCGCCGGAACCGCTCGGTGGGCTCCTGCTCGGCGATCGACAGCAGCCCCTCCGAGATCGACACCCCCGCGCCCAGGAGCACCGCCAGTTGTTGCGTGAAGTGCGCGATGTCGCGCCCCGAGATCCGCGTCCGCCCGAACCCCCGCGCCCCGCGCGACCGGCCGGCGCGCACCTTCGTCGGCGTCAGCCCCGTGACCGACAGCCGGCGGTAGGCGTCCTTGACGCTCTCAGCGGCGATCACGCCCGTGCGGACGCCGCCCGCCTTGTCGAGCGCCCGGTAACGAAACGTCGTCGTCCCGCTCATGCCGAGAGCCTCCGTTCGAGCGGCGGCTCGGTCGCGTGCGCCGCCGGTGATTCGTCGGCGCCGAACTCCGTCCGGACGCGCCACAGTTCCTCCAGCGTCGTCAGCCCAAGCCTGGCCTTTTCGAGCCCGTCGTCGAGCATCGGCCGCATCCCGTCGGCGCGGGCCGCGCGCGCCAGTTCGAGCGCCGGCGCCCCGGCTTCGATCGCCGACTGGACCGCCGGCGTCAGCCGGAACAGCTCGTACACCCCGACCCGGCCGCGGTAGCCGGCGCCCAGGCACCGCGGGCAGCCCTCGCCCCGGCGCAAGAGCGCCGCGTCCTGGCGCGTCAGCCCGAAGGCGCGCAGCGTCGCCTCGGTCGGCTCGTCCGGGACGGCGCAGTCCGGGCACACCCGCCGCACCAGCCGCTGCGCCACCACGCCCAGCAGCGCCGAGTTGAGCGCGAAGGGCGGCAGCCCGAAGTCCCGCAGCCGGGCCACCGCGCCGACCGCGTCGTTGGTGTGCAGGGTCGAGAGCACCAGGTGCCCGGTCAGCGCCGCCTGCACCGCGATCTGCGCCGTCTCCTGGTCGCGGATCTCGCCCACCAGCACGACGTCCGGGTCCTGCCGGAGGATCGACCGCAGCGCCCCGGCGAAGGTCAGCCCGACCTCCGGGTTGACCTGCGTCTGGCGGACCATCGGCAGGCGGATCTCGACCGGGTCCTCGATGGTCATGATGTTGCGGTCCGGCGTGTTGAGCCGGGCCAGCGCCGTGTACAGCGTCGTCGTCTTGCCCGAGCCCGTCGGCCCCGTGACCAGCGCCATCCCGTGCGGGAGGGCCAGCAGGTCCTCGAACCGCTGGACGAGGCCCGGCGGCATGCCCAGCTCGTTGAAGTCCTTGAGCGATGCGCCCCGGCGCAGCAGGCGCATGACGACGTTCTCGCCGCAGACCGTGGGGATGACGCTGACGCGCACGTCCACCGGGCCGGTCTCGTGGTCGAAGCGGAACTTGCCGTCCTGCGGGCGCCGGGTCTGCGTCAGGTCCAGGTTCGCCATGACCTTGATGCGCTGGACGAGCCCGGCGTGGGCGGCGGCGCCGGGGCCCTGCCGGCTCTGGAGCACGCCGTCGATCCGGTGCCGGACGTGCAGCTCGTGCTCGTCGGGGTTGAGGTGGACGTCGCTGGCGCCCTCCTCGATAGCGCGAGCGATCAGGTCGTTGACCGCCGCGACGATCGGCTCCTCGCCCGTCGTCAGGTCGCCCGGATCGCGCGCCGTCGCCGCGCCCCGGTCGCGCGACGCCCCGGCCATCCGGTACGCCCTGGCGATCAGCGCCCGCAGGGGCTCGGCGTCGGCCAGGACCATCGCCGTCTCGCCGCGGATCGCCTGGCGCACCGCGTCCACCGCGCGCAGGTCCAGCGGGTCGGCCATGGCGATCGTGGTCACGCCCTCGATCGAGAACAGCGGGAACGCCGCGTGCCGCTCGGCCACCGTCCGCGGTAGACGCTCGGCGAGCGACAGATCGACGTCGTACGCTTCGAGGTCCACGAACGGCGACTCGCAGATCGCCGCCCGCGTGATGGCCACCTCGCGCGAGTCCACCACCCCGGTCGCGATCAGCGCGTCGACCAGCCCGAGCCCGTGTTCGGCCCCGTGCCGCCGCGCCCCCGCGAGGTCCTCCTCGCTGACCCGGCCTCGATCGAGCAGATCGCGGATGACGAACTCGCCGGCGTCAAGCATCCGCGTCCTCCTCGAACAGACGCAGGAAACGCTCGGCCCGGCGGCGCGACGCCTCGTCGCCCGCCTCGTACGCCAGCCCCAGGAGGTACCCCGGCCGGCGGTCCGTCATCACCACGCGCTTGACGCGCAGCGTCGATTCCAGGAGCGGCTCGGCCTCGGGGTCCAGCGGGCTCCGCACGCGCACGTGCACCAGCGCGTTTTTCGGCAGGAACACCGGCGCGATCACGCCCAGCCCGCCCGCGGACACATCCACCAGCGTCGCCTCGGCCCGGCCCCGAACGGCCGCGGCCCGCGCCGTCAGGCGGACGAGATGGCTGTGCGCGGGCGCCACCTCGACCTCGCACGCGAGGGCGACCTCGTGCCGGCGGGCGTGCCGGACCCTAAGTCCATGGTCTTGGCGCACTGATCGGTGTCTCCCCGAAGTCGGGGGGCGTCGGGGCCCGTGAACCCCGGCGTCATCGGCGGTTCTGCGGAGTGGGCTCAGATTGGCTTCGCGAATGTGCCCGCGACAGACGCCGTTTGGGTCAGGCCGGGCCGGGAGCGGCTCCGATAACCCAGAATACTGCGAGCAATTCAGCACAACAGGAAGATGGGATGAGCCTGGATAAGACACACGCCATGCCGCTGAGCGCCAGCGCCACAACCACCCTCGTCACCGTCTTGCTCGCCTGGAGCCCGCCCGCCTCGGCGGAGCCCGTCATCGTCACCAACACAGGAATCCTGTTCGACTGGGTTGTGCATGATCTTTTTCAGAGCCAGGTCATCACGCAGGCGCTCGACGTGTCGGCGCCCGCGACTCAGCCCGGCGGCCCCGCGCCCGGTGGGATCGGCTACGGCCGGTGCTTGTCCGTGTTCCAGGACGGCTCGCTGGTCGACCGTGTCGATTCGCTCATCGGAATCGCCGACGTGCGGATCGCGCAGACGCACGAAGCGTTCGCGCCCGTCCCGTTCAATGTGGTCCTCCGCGTCCCCGCGCTCGTCCCTCCCGGCGCCGAGGTGGGCCCGGCCTTTCAGTTCACGATTCAGCCGCCGCAGCGCGCCAACCTTGCCTACGAGAGCCCCTTCATCGAGCCCGCGCTCGTCGCGCAGGGCGGTTTCGAGGCCTATGTCCACGCCCCCGACCTGCTGCTCTTCGCGGGGCTGCGCGGCGCCATCGGCGTCGTGCTCGATCTCGCCGACGGGCCCCACTTCGGCTGGGTCGAGGTCGAGGCGCGATTCCAGCCCGACGGCCGGTTCGATCGCTACGTTCCCGTCCGCTGGGGGTTCGAGACCGCGCCCGGCGTCCCGATCCTCGTCCCGCATGTGTGCCCCAGCGACCTCAACGGTGACGGGAACACCGACGGCGCGGACATCTCGTTCGTCCTCAACGCCTTCGGCGCGACCGGCGCCGGCCTGCCCGAAGATCTCAACGGCGACGGCGCCGTCAACGGCGGCGACCTCACCGTCATCCTCAACGCCTTCGGAGCGTGCCCCTGACGAGCCGACCCGGCGCGGGCCCAGACAGCGGCGACCCGCCCGTCATCCGGATCGGCGGGTACGACCAGCGCTGCGACGACTGCCACAAGCTCTTCGCGTCCGTCCCCGAGCGGACCCGAGGCCGGCCCCGCACCCAACACACGGAGATCGACCTCCGGCACGGGCTCAACGACGGCTGCCTCAACTGCCACGACATCGCCGAGCGCGAGCGCCTGCGCCTGCACAGCGGCGAGACGGTCCCCTTCTCCGAGGTCGCGCAGCTGTGCGCCCAGTGCCACGGCCCGGTGTACCGCGACTGGGAGCTGGGCGTACACGGCAAGACCGTCGGCGCGTGGAACCCCGAGTTGGATCAGCCCGTGCGCTACACCTGCACGAACTGCCACGACCCACACGCCCCGGCCTATCCCGGGATCGAGCCGCTGCCGGCGCCCAACACGCTCCGCCTGGAGCACGACCACGACGACGCCCATCTCGAGATCGGATTGGAGCGGAACGTGCTCCTGCGCTGGTCGCGGATGCAAGCGGGCGCAAACCAAGGCTGCGCGGGCGGCGCCGATGACCGCATTGAGACGCACGAACCCGGCGCCCAGTCGCCGGAGGAGCCTTCGCCGTGACGCTCCGGATCTCTGAGGGCAAGGGAGTCCCGGGCGCGTCGCAGAGCGCGCTCGACGCCGGCGGGGCGCCGCTGATCGGCCGCCCGAGGACGCCCGAGCCCATCGGGATCAGGCGGCCGCCGGGGCGACGCGGTTGCGGCCGGCGCGTTTGGCGTCATAGAGCCGCGCGTCCGCCGCGGCGACGAGGGCCTCGGCGTCGGCGGGCGACTCGTCGGGCCGGCAGACGGCGACGCCCACGCTCGCCGTCACGGCGAGGGTCTGACCGTCCCACGCGACGGACTCGGACTCGATCGCCCGGCGGACCTTCTCGGCGAGGGCCAGCGCGGCGCTTTCGGATCCGAACTCACCGACGGCGATGAACTCCTCGCCCCCCCACCGCGCCGCGAACGCCGATCCCCGGCACGCCGAGCGCAGCGCCGCAGCGACCGAGCGGAGGACCTCGTCGCCGGCCTGGTGCCCGTGGGTGTCGTTGAACCGCTTGAAGTGATCCACGTCGAGCATCAGGAGCCCGACGATCTCGCCGCCGCGGCGGGCGCCGGCGAGCATCTCATCGAGCCGCTTCTCGAACGCCGCCCGGTTGGGGATCTGGGTCAGCGCATCCGTCGAGGCGACCTCGATGATGTGCTTTTTCTCCTCGTTGAGGCGCCGGGCCTCGGCCTCGGCCTCGGCGGCGCGGGACACGGTGGCGGTGCGTTCGGCCTCGGCTTGGACAGAGAGCATCGCCAGCTCCATCGCGGCCTGCTCGCGGATCTCGCTGTAGTCGGCGGTCGCGCCGATCTCCAGGGAGAGGTCGGCCGCGGCCTGGCGGACGTGCGCGTCCAGCTCCGTGAGGATCGCCTCGAGCTCGGTCTCCCCCAGCCCCGCGCAGGAGCGCACCACGGACTTGACCTGGTCCAAGGCGCCGGCGGCGATCTCCGAGCAGAACAGGTCCGCCGTCACCACCGCGGCGTGCACCAGCCGCGCCAGCCGCTGCTGGGGCTCGGGCAGCTCGAGCAGCCCCTCGCCCTGGCACGCGCCGACAGCGGCGCAGATCGCGTTGGGCAGGCTCCACTTCTGCAGCAGCGCCCGGCCGATGCCCGCGCCGGTGACGCCGAGGATCTCCCGCTCCGCGTCGCGGAGGCGCCCGCCGTTGGCCTCACGGTGGGCGATCACCTCCGCGTAGCGCTCGGGGATGGCGCGGTGAGCGGCGAGCCGGCCGATCTGGGACAGGAGCCCGGCGACGAACGCCTCGTCGACGAGGTCCGCCGCGGTCGATTGGGCCAGAAGCCGGCCCGCGACGGCGGTGGTCAGGGAGGACCGCCAGTACGACACAAAATCGAACCCGTCTTCGCGCTGGGCCTTGACCATATCCGTCAGCGAGACACTCAACGCGGTGACGCGCACGGCGCGCTGGCCGGCCATGGCGACGGCCTGCTGGACGCTGGAGACTTCCCGGCGCACGCCGAACAAGGGCGAGTTCACCATCTTGAGCAATTTGGCCGTCAGCGACGGGTCATGACTGATGACCTCGGCGAGCTCGTCGGCGCTGGCCCGGTCGCTCTGCGTCAGTCGCAGCACCTCCATCGCCGTCGCGGGCAACGCCGGCAGGGACTTGGACTGGCACACCAGATCGATGATGTCGGACGGCTGGCTCATCGGCTCCCCCCACCTGCGCCGACGGCGGCGACCGCGCTCCGGGCCCAAGGCCCGGCGGTCGTGTGCACGCGGCGGACGTGATCCTGTGAGATTCGTGTTCTCGGCCCACGTCCCGGTGGGAGGCATCCCGGCCGGGGTCACTATCGGCCGACGGCGCCTCGCGATTCACCCGATCGGGGGGTCGGGCGCGGCCCGCTCGATCCATGCTGGCACGACCGGCATCCGTTGACAGAGGTCGCCTTGTGCTACGCAATTCCGCTGAGCGCCGCGCGTATGATGTCGGACGCGACGGGCGCGCTGATGGACCTCAAGCCGTACAAGCCGATGCTGGGACGGACGATCGACGGGCTCGAGTCGTCGACGCCGCTGACGGACGCCGCCCGACTGGCGGTTGGAGGCAGGCTGTCCGCGGTGAATGGGCTCATCCCGCACGTCCTCGAGCACGGCGCCGACGAGGCCCGCCCGGTGCACCGCCTGCGCGTGGCGACGCGCCGGGCGTCGGCGGCGGTGGCGCTCGTTGCCGATCGGCTGCCCGGCAAGCGGGTCAAGGCCGTCACGCGGGCGCTGCGCCGGCTGCGTCG
This sequence comes from Planctomycetota bacterium, assembly GCA_003696725.1. Taxonomy (GTDB): domain Bacteria; phylum Planctomycetota; class Phycisphaerae; order Phycisphaerales; family UBA1924; genus J020. Next base: position 8,545 of record RFGI01000077.1, read on the forward strand.
GAGCGCGGCCCGTGTGCGGGCGGCGGACGTGCACGCCGAGATGCTGCTCGGACGGGTCGCCGCGGCTGACCCCCGCGCGCCGGCGCTCGCTCTGGCGGCGGGCCTGACCCTCGCCGAGCGGGCCGAGGCGTTCGATCGGCTTCGCCGCAGCATCGAGGACGGCGCCGGTGATGACCTGGCCGGGGCCGGGCGCCGGCTGCTCGATCTGATGCGCGATCGGCCTTCGCTAGGCGGCGAGTTCGGACCGGCGGCGCGCGCCGCGGTGACGGACCAGATGGGGCGCGCCCGGGCCGCGGCGCGGGAGGATCTGCGCGAGCCGGACCGGCTGCACGGGCTGCGGATCGAACTCAAACGGCTGCGCTACACCATCGAGGCCGTCGGCGCCGTCGCCGACGAGATCGGCGCCCGGCCGTTGTACGCCCTGCTCATCGACGCGCAGGACCGGTTCGGCGCGGTCAACGACGCGGTCGAACTCGCCCACCGCCTGGCCGGCGCGCACGAGCGCCTGGCGTCGGGCCCGGCGCCGGCGCCCCCGTCCGTGCTCGAGTCGCTGGCCGACGCGGCGCGGGACGAGGAGGCCCAGGCCCGGGCGCTGCACGAGTCGCTTACGAGGTGGTGGCCCGCCTCGGCGCTGGCCGGCGCGCTGCGCGACGCGGGGTGCGCCCCGCCGGGAGCGCGGCGGTGACGGGGCGGCCTCGCCTGGCGGCGATCGACGTGGGCACGAACTCGATCCGGCTGATCGTCGCCCAGGCCCGGCCCGACGGCGGGTACCGCGTGCTCGACGACGAGAAAGAGGTCACCCGGCTCGGCGAGGGGCCGGGCGCGGCGTTGACCGCCGACGCGATGGCGCGCAGCGCCGAGGCGATCGAGCGTCTCGTCCGCATCGCGCGGGGCCACGGCGCCGATCTGGTGCGTGTGGTCGCCACCAGCGCCGTGCGCGAGGCCCCCAACGCCGAGGATTTCGCCCGCCTGGTCCGCGAGTCGGCGGGCCTCGAGCCGGAGATCATTTCCGGCGACGAGGAGGCCCGGCTGGCGTGCCTGTCGGCGGGCCACGCGTTCGAGCTGCGCGACGCGCCGGTCGCGATCGTGGACGTCGGGGGCGGGAGCACCGAGATCGTCATCGCCTGCGCCGGGGTGGTCGAACACGTCTGGTCGCTGCCCCTGGGCGCGGTGCGGCTGACGGAGCGGTTCGGCCCGTGCGACGACCCCGAGGGCGAGGCGCTGGGGCGGCTGAACCGGTGCGTCAAGCGGGCGCTGCGCCAGGCGGGCGTGCGGGCCGACGCGCCTCTCTCGGTCATGATCGGGTCGGGCGGAACGTTCACCAACCTGGCGCGGGTCTCGATGCGAAACCGGCGCGCCGGCCGGGGGCGAGACGCGCCCCTCTCCTCGGTGCAGGGGCACGAGATGCTCCGGGACGAGGTCAAAAGGATCGAGCTGCGGCTGGCGCGGCGGTCGGTGGCCGAGCGCGCCGCGACGCCCGGCGTGAGCCCCGAGCGCGCCGACATCATCGTCGCGGGGGTGGCCATCGTGGACCGGGTGATGAAGCGGCTGGGCGTGAACCGGCTGCGCGTCAACGAGGGGGGCGTGCGCGACGGGCTCCTGCTGGAGATGGTCTCGGCGCTGACGGCCGGCCGCGGTCCGGACCCGGCGAAGCGCGCGGCCTCGGCGCGCCGGTTCGCCGAATCGAGCGGCTACGAGCGCGACCACGCCGAGCACGTCGCGCGGCTGGCGCTGTCCGTGTTCGACCAGCTCGCCGCGCTCCAGCCCGGGTGCATCGGCGATCGGGTTGAGACGGCGCGGGCCCGCGAGCTGCTCGAGTCCGCCGCGGTGCTGCACGACATCGGGTACCTGATCGCCTACGCCAAGCACCACAAGCACTCGCACCACATCATCATGCACAGCGAGATCACCGGGTTCACGCCCCGCGAGCGGCGGATCATCGCCAACGTGGCGCGGTACCACCGCCGGGCCGAGCCCAAGCCCGGGCACCGGTCCTACGCGGGGCTGGAGCGCGAGGACCGACGGCTCGTGCGGCGCCTGTCGGCGATCCTGCGCGTCGCCGACGGGCTGGACCGCACGCACACGCAGTCGGTCGCCGCCGTGACGCTGCGCCGGCGCGAGGGGGGCTGGGCGCTCGAGGCGCGGTCGGCGCGGGACGCGTCGGCGGACGTGTGGGGCGCCGGCCGCAAAGCGGGGCTGTTCGAGCGGGAATTCGGCCACCTCGATATCCGGCTCGCCCGCGATGAGCCAACGGGCCCCACCGCGTCTGCCGCGACCCGTCCCGTCGGGCGTCCGTGAGCGCCCGCCTCGCGCGTGCAGCGGCGGCGGCGCTGAGCGGTATGCTCCCGGCGGCGGGCCAGCGCGGACGCCGGCGACGCCGAACTCGCAACGATCGAAAGGGGCGGATCATGGCGGACTCTCAGAGCGCGGGCTGCGCCGCGGCGGGCGAGATCTCCGAGCATCACGCGGCGCTGGCGCCCTTCGAGGGGACGTTCCGGGCGACGGTGAAGCTGTGGATGGGCCCCGGCGAGCCGCACGTCTCGACCGGGACAATGGTCAACGAGTGGGACCTGGGCGGCCGGTTCCTCAAGCAGACCTACACCGGGGACGCCAGCGACGGGCCCTTCCCGAACTTCGAGGGGCGCGGATTCTGGGGCTACAACACGGTCACGAACAAATACGAGGGGCTGTGGATCGACAACGCCTCGACGATGATGCAGACCGAGACGGGCGA
>RFGI01000078.1 GCA_003696725.1 Planctomycetota bacterium
CACATCAGGCAGCGCCGACGGCCTTGCGCCCTCAGCCATCGCGCCCATCCTCGGCCTCGCGCCCCTCTTTGCCCCTGTTGTCCGGATTGCCGTCGGTGTCGTGCGGGTGGGCCCGCCGGTACTCACGCTCGGCCGCCCGACCCGCCTGCACCGCCTGCCGCATGAAGTTGTACCCCCCGCCCACGAGCCCCAGCACCACGCCCACGATGGTCCACCTCGGCGACGTCTGAGCCCAGCGGTCGATCAGCCACCCGGCCAGGGCCATCCCCGCGATCGCGGAGACGAACTCCAGCCCCATGCCGGACAGCCGCCACGCCTGACGCGAGATCGAGCCGTCGTCGGTTGATCGCCCGTCGGTCACGCGCCCTCCCGGGGTCCGGGTTCACGGGCCGGCGCCCGCTGACCGATCCTATAAATGAACCACCGCCGGGGCCGCGGCACGGAGGCACGCCCATTGGCCGCCCGCATCGAACAGGACCACCAGCGCTTCCGCCAGATCATCCGCGGCCGGATCCGCAAGGACCTCCGCCGATTCATCAGCCGGGGCGAGTTCATCGGCAAGGAGGGCCGGCGCCTGGTGTCCGTCCCCGTCCACGGCATCGACACCCCGACCTTCCGCTACGGCGACAACTCGCCCGGCGTGGGGATGGGCGAGGGCGCCGAGGGCGACGCCGCCGGCCAGCCCGGCGCGGGCCGCAACACCGGGGGCGACGAGCCGGGCAAGCACGTCCTCGAGGTCGACGTCACCCTGGACGAGCTCGCCGACATCCTCGGCGAGGAGCTCGAACTCCCCCGCATCGAGCCCAAGGGCCGGCATCGACTGACCACCGTCCGCGACAAGTACTCGGGCGTCCGGCCGACCGGGCCCGAATCCCTGCGCCACTTCAAGCGCTCCTACCGCGAGGCGCTGAAGCGCCAGATCCTCGCCGGCGACTACGACCCCGACGACCCGGTGATCGTGCCCATCCGCCCGGACATGCGGTACCGGTCGTGGGACGAGGTCAAGGCGCCGCAGTCCAACGCCGTCATCGTGTTCATGATGGACGTCTCCGGCTCCATGGGCGGCGAGCAGAAGGAGCTCGTGCGCCTCGAAGCGTTCTGGATCGACACCTGGCTCCGCCGCAACTACGAGGGCGTCGAGTGCCGGTACATCGTCCACGACGTGCGCGCCAAGGAGGTCGACAAAGAGACCTTCTTCACCGTCCGCGAGGACGGCGGGACGCGCATCTCCAGCGCCTACGCCTGCTGCAAGGACCTCCTGGACCGGCGCTACCGCCCCGAGGATTGGAACATCTACCTGTTCCACTTCTCCGACGGGGACAACTCCTCCGAGACCGACAACAAGGCCGCCGTCGCCCTGCTCGATGAGCGGCTGCTGCCCGCGTGCAACCTCTTCGGCTACTGCCAGGTCGCCAGCGCCTACGGCTCGGGGCACTTCCTGAACGTCCTGCAGGAAGCCTTCCCCGACGGCGGGGCCCGCGCCGCCGGCGAGCCCGTCCTCGTCACCAGCCGGGTCAACGACCGCGACGACATCATGGAGTCGCTGCGGACGTTCTTTGCGCCGGGGCGGTGAGGCGGACATCGGCGTGTATGACGACGATCCGGCGACCCCATATTTCTGTCATTGATGCCCTAACCATACGACACATCCGTAGTTGCTGACATCATGCGGGCGCCCCTCGCCACGCATCCATGGTGACTGGTGATTTTTTCAAACTGTCTATTGCATTCTCATCCTGATCGTGTTAGAAAAATGCGCGCGGAGTGGTCCGGCGCATGAAGTGTTGCGTACGCCGCGATCAGGGGCCTCCCAACGCCCCAACTGAAAATGGGTGTCGACGCGGCGTCTTCCGATGGAGATGTGGCTGGCCGCGCGATTCGTGTGTCTCCTTTGAAGGGAGCGAATCAATGAGCGCGAAGATGAGACTGAACAGGCTGTCGGTGCGCGCTGGCTTTGCCGTCGCGTTGGCCGCCGCTGCGTGGACCTGGGCGCCGGCGAGCGCCCAAGGTGTGCGGCGACCACCGACCGAAGGCTCAAGCGTGCGGGGTGGGGGGCTCGAGATCCTCGAGGACAGCGGGCAGCTCCACCTGACGTACGGCCCGGTCGCGGGATTCACGACCCGGGCGTACCCCGCCCCGGCCCACCTGGTGGCGCCGATCGGCGCGGTTGTCCCCCTGCATCTGGAGGGGGCCGGGCGCGACGCCGTGGTCGTCTGGTCGGGTGACGCGGGCGTCACCGTGAGCGCCAACGGCGCGACGTGCGTCGTGAACAGCCTGAATGACATCAATGTCTCGGCGTTCGTGCCCGCGACGGGGAAGACCTACTCCTGCGTGATCGAGCCGGCGTTCTTTCTGTCTCGTTTTCGCACACTCGGCGTCCGCGTCGACCCGTCGGACAGCGGGCTGGACTCCGCCCGGACCAACGCCGAGCGTGTCGCGATCCACATGAACACCCCATCGATCTCGACGCTCAGCCCCATGCCGGACGGCTCGTTCGCGCTTTCCGTGAACGGCTCACTCAGCGCGACCGCCACGACGCGCGTCTTTTCGTTGTCACACCGGCGATTCCTCGACGGCTCGGCGCTGGCGCCGCTCCTCGAGTGGCGCGTCGATGGCAAGCCGGTCGGTGTCGGTGAGCACAGGTTCACCACTCCGGGGCGGCACACGGTGTCCGTCGGGCCGCCGTCACAGGCCAGCACGTTGGACCTCATCGTTTATCGCGTTGACATCCAGGGCCCCGGCGTCTCCGACAAGACCATCCCCATCGGCACACCGCTCACCTACACCGCCACGACCACGCCGCCCGGCTTTGAAGACCACGTCACCTGGCTGGCGTCGACCAAGTTCGGCTCGGCTGAGCCCGCTCTGGGGCGCGGCGCATCGTTCACGACGATGTTCCGCGACACGTTCGGTGAAGTGGACGGCTCGGTCGCTCGCCGCAGCTGGGTCGGCATCCGCGCCGACAACGTCGGGATCGGGTCTGACATCACCGGCGACCTGATCTTCAGCGATCCGGACGGCGCCGGCCCCTGGACGCCCAGCGGCCCCGGCTGGACCATCGGCGCCCCGCTGTCTGACCTCGGGAACGATCCCGATTTCGCCGGCTCTCAGGCCCTGGCCGACATGCTCGCCTCCGAGGGCGCCGGCAACCTCGCCGTCTGGTTCAAGTCCGAAGACGCCCCGGTGGGCGATGATGTCTTCCAGGACGCCGACAGCGACGGCGTGGTCGACGCCGGGCTCAACCCGGCGCCCTTCGGCACGCTCGATCTGGCGCCGATGGTCGTCCCCGTGAGCGACCTCCAGGGCAATCCGCTCACCGTCAACCTCAGTTTCAGCCAGCTCGCCCAGTCGCTGAGCACCCCGGCCCTCGGATCCAACGCCACCGCGGGCGGCGGGACGGCCATCATCTTCGACGACTTTGAACTGCGCTGGACGGCGAGCCCCACCGGCATCTCGATCCACATCTGGATGAAAATCCACATCCTGGCCAAGATCACGACCACGTCCAAAGTGTGGACCTTCCACAAAGATGTCAAGAGCAACGGTGACATCTTCAATGTCTTCCACACCGGCATGAGAACCACCACAACCACCGCGGTTGTGCATATCCCCGGCGCCGCGCACGCCTGGGCGTTCATCCCCTTCGGCGACTTCATCGGGGGTGCAGCGAACGTCGGCCTCCAGAGTCTCGGCCAAGCCATGTACGACACGGCGCCGTGATGCGGATCTGATTGCTCACCGGAGCCTTGTTTCGGGCCCACACGCGCTCGCGATCATCGTGAGCGCAGGTGGGCTCTTCTCTTGCGCTCCCTGCACCGCCCGCCGCCCGGGCTCACACTCGTGGCCTATCCCCCGTGTCCTCCAGGTCACCGGCCCTACACTCCGGTCGTGATCCTCTTCGCGGTCTATGCGATGGGTGTGTGGACGCTCGCGTGGCGCTACCGCCGGCGGTGGCAGGGGTTCGCCGCGATCGTCGCGGGGATCCCGCCCGTCCTGCTGTCGGTCCGGTTGGACGTGTGGCTGGTGCGCGTCCTGTTCGACGAGGACGCGGCGTTCCTCTACATCCTCGGGGGCGCTTACGCGGGGCTCCTCGTCGTGATCGGGTTGGCCCTGTTCATGCAACCCCGCCCCACGCCGGGCCACGCCTGCGACGGGTGCGGGTACGACCTGCGCGGGCTGGACCACGGCGTGTGCCCGGAGTGCGGCCGGGGGGACGAGCGCGGGGCCTCGTCGCCGCCGGCGCCTCACCCGGCGGGGTCGCTGCCCGCGGCGCTGGCCGACGCCCGCCGGGCCCGCGCGTCGAATCGGTTCAGCGCCGTGACGACGGCCGCCCCGGCGAGCGCCGCCAGGCCCACGCCCCACCACGAGGGCCCGCCGCCCGCCAGCGCCCCCTGAACCTCATGCGCCGGCTGCCTCAGCCCGCCGAGCATCAGCCCGATCAGCGCCGCCATGGTGATGTCGTGCGCGTGGGTCAGCAGCCAGCGCACCGCGCGCGAGAAGAGCACCAGCCCGATCAGCACGCCGACGTTGAAGACGCCGAGAAAGACCGCGTCGTCGAGCCACGACCGACTCGCCGCGGCCGGCTCGCCGAGCCCCGCCCACGCGACGATCGGCGCTGTCACGCCGTGGATCGCCGACAGCAGGGCGTGGTACTGCCCGAAGAACAGCATCAGGAACGCCCCGCTCAGGCCCGGCAGGATCATGGCGCTGATCGCGACCACGCCGAAGACGAACACCACGGGCAGGGGCGACCGCGCCGCCCCCAGCGTCACGACCGGCCCATCGCCGGCCAGCCGCAGCGCCTCGGCGCGGCTCGCGACCTGCACGAGCTCGACGCCCGCCGGCGCCGGCGGCGCTGACTCGCCGAGCCGCGGATAGACCACCAGCCGCCGGAGCCCGTCGCCCATCACCGCCCGCGCCGCCCGGGCCGCGGCGTCGATCTGCGCCGGGTCGCGCACACGCTCGGGCAGGATCGCCGTCTCGGCGCCCGCGTCGGCGTGGATGACCTCGTACGCCGCGCTCTGCGGCTGCATCCCCACGAACAACCACGCCAGTGCCGCGACCGCCCCGGCTGTCACCCACCGGGTCCAGTCCCGCCGCCGCAGGCGCGCAAACGGCGCCCAGACCGCGGCCAGAATCAACCCGAAGAAGAAGGCGTACGTCGGGCCGGGCGCCTCCTCCATCAGCCCGGGCACGATCCGGCTCATCACGACAGCGCTGGCGCCCACACCCCCGAAGACCGGGACCAGGACGCCCCAGTCCATGGCGCCGAACGCCCGCGCCGCCTCGCGCACCCGGCCGCGCGCCAGCGGCGCGAGGAACGCCGGCGACAGCGACCCCAGCGCCCCGATCAGCCGCTCGTAGATCCCCGTCACCAGCGCCACCGTCCCGCCGCTGACCCCCGGGATGATGTCCGCCGCGCCCATCGCCAGCCCGCGCAGGAACAGCGCGGCGGCGTCCCGCGCCGCGCCGACCCGGCGACCGGTTGGGGCGCTCACGTCGCGTCCCGCCGGATGGTCTGGGCGCGGTCGGGCCCGACCGACACGATCTCCACGGGCGCGCCCACGAACCGCTCGATCACCTCTGCGTACTCGCGCGCCGCGCGGGGCAGATCGTCGAACGACCCGACGCCGGCGATCTCCTCCGCGAAGCCCGGCAGGGTCTCGTAGACAGGCTCGGCGCGCGACAGGTCCGCCGCGTCGAGGGGGAACCGTGTCGTTTCTCGGCCGCCCAATCGGTACGCGACGCACACGCGCAGCTCGTCGAACCCCGCCAGGACGTCCAGCATCGTCAGGGCGATCGCGTCGCAGTCGTTGAGCTCGGCCCCGTGCCGGGCGGACACGAGGTCGAGCCAGCCGCAGCGCCTGGGCCGGCCGGTGGTGGTGCCGAACTCTTGGCCGCGCTCGCGGATGCGGTCGCCCGTCGCGTCGGCCAACTCGGTCGGCATGGGCCCGGCGCCGACGCGGGTCTGGTAGGCCTTCATCACACCCACGACCCGCCCCAGCCCGCGCGTCGGGATCCCCGTCCCGGGCCCGATCCCCAGCGCCGTCGTGCTGGAGCTGGTGACGAAGGGGTGCCCGCCGTGATCGATGTCCAGCAGCGCCCCGTTGGCGCCCTCGAAGAGCGCCGTCCGTCCCTCGGCCAGCGCCCCGCGCAGGAGCGACCGCGTCTCGCAGACGTACGGCGCCAGACGCTCGCCCAGGGCCAGCGCCCGCTCGATCAAGGCCTCGGCGTCGTAGGCGCGCGGCGGGTCGAGCATCGGCGCCAGGGCGCGGTTCTTGATGTCCGCCGCCAGTTCGATCTTCTTGCGCAGCAGCCCGGGACGGGTGAGATCCCCCATCCGCACGGCGCTGGCGCGGTGGGCTTTCTCCGCGTACGCCGGCCCGATCCCCCGGCGGGTGGTGCCGATAGGCTCGGCGTCGGCGCTGAGGACGTCCGGCGCCCGCCGCGACGCCAGCAGCCCCTCGCGCACCTGGTCCTCGTCGATGTGGTACGGCATGACCACCGGCGCCGCGCTGGACACCCGCAGACCCGAGGGATCCAGGCCCGCGGCCTGGAGGGCGTCAATCTCCGCCACCAGCGCCTCCGGGTCCACCACGACGCCCGGCCCGATGACCCCGAGCGTCCCCGGGCGCAGCACCCCGCACGGGACGAGGTGCAAGGCGACCCGCCGGCCCTCGACCACGACGGTGTGCCCGGCGTTGGCCCCACCGTTGTATCGGACGACCGCGTCGTGCCCCTCCGCGAGGAGGTCCACGATCTTGCCCTTGCCCTCATCGCCCCATTGCAGCCCGGCGACGGCGCAGGACCGCTCGAGCGAACGCCGGACGGCCGTGCGCTCCTGGGCCGGGTCGTTCATCCGGGCTCCCTGGAAAGAGGGTGCGGCTCGCCGCCCGCGCCGACCGCCGGCCCGGGGCCGTGCGAGTGTTCCCGCGTCGGCGCCCGCGGTCAAACGCCGTTCATCATCCCGGCCCATCCGGCCGATACTCCCCGCGTCCCCACGCCCAGGAGGCCGACCCGTGGCGTCAGACTCCGTCCGCATCATGTGCCCGAATCTGACGTGCCGACGTGTCCTGTCGGTGCCCGAGGAAGCCCGCGGGCGGAGCGTCCGCTGCCGCGGGTGCGGCTCGACGATCCGCGTGCCGGCCAAGCCTTCCCAGCCGTCGGAGAAACCCGCCGGCGGCGCCCCCGCCGACGCCGCGTGAGGGCGCGCTTACGCGGTCGAACCCTCGTCGTCGTCCTCGAGAAACATGTCAAGGTCGAAGACGCTCGAGTCCTCGCTGTCCATCTCGGCGATGAGGTCCGAGAGGGCCTCGGCCTGATCGTCGCCCGAGTTCGCGGGCGCGGCGGCCGACTTGACGGGCGCCGGTGTAGGCGCCTCCAGGATCGGGGGCTCGATGTGCTCGGGCTCGCCGTCGATCTGCGCCGTGAAGACGACCGGCCCGATCGCCACGCGATCACCCGGCTGGATCTCGACCGTGCCCTCGACGCGTTCGCCGTTGACGAACGTCCCGTTGCGCGACCCGAGGTCCTTGAGCCGCAGGGCGCCGTCCTCGATCAGAAACTCGCAGTGCTCGCGCGACACGCTCGAGAGCGGCATCGGGAGGTCGCACGTCTCCAGCCGGCCGACCAGGCAGCGGTCGCCCTTGATCCGGAAGTCTCGCCGCTCCTCATCTTTGGTGAAACGCACAAGATTCACGATCACGGCGGAGGTCTCCCGGCCGACGCCCCGGCAGGATCGGGCCGCGGCGTCGAACCCTCTATTGTACCACCTCGACGACATGACCCGCCACACGAATCTCATCCCTCGGTGGACCGTCGCGGGCGACGCCCCCCCGCGAGCCGCCCGGGACGCATGCCCGCCGGGCGCCGCCCCGGCTCGGTCGCTCTACATCCATGTCCCGTTCTGCGCTCACAAGTGTCATTACTGCGATTTCTACTCCTTCGTCGACACGCGCGACCAGCAGCGGGCCTTCACCCGCGCCCTGATCCGTGAGCTGCGCGGGCTGGCGCCGCTCGCCGATGGCCGCGGATTGGAGAGCGTCTTTATCGGCGGGGGGACGCCGAGCCTCCTGGGCGTCGAGCACTGGCGGACGCTCCTGGCGGCGCTGCGTGATCTCTTCGATCTGGCGCCGATCGCCGCCGGCGCCGGCGAGTTCACCGTCGAATGCAACCCCGAGTCGGTGACCGCTGAACTCATGGAGACGCTCGCCGCGGGACACGTCAACCGCGTCTCCCTCGGGGCCCAATCCTTCGACCCGGGCCACCTGGCGACGCTCGAACGACGCCACGACCCCGGCCGCGTCGCGACGGCCTTGGCCACAGCCCGCGACGCGGGGATCCATCACCGGAGCCTCGACCTGATCTTCGCCGTCCCGGGCCAGACTCTCGATGATGTGCGTGCGGATCTGGAGGCCGCCCTCGCGTTGGACCCGGCCGTCGACCACCTCAGCGCGTACTGCCTGACCTACGAGCCCAACACGCCGCTGGCCGCCCGCGCGACCCGCGGTGAGATCCGGCCCATCGACGACGACACCGCCGCGGCGATGCAGACGCTGGTTCGGGACACGCTCGCCGGCGCCGGATTCGAACAATACGAGGTCAGCAACTACGCCCTCGGCGGGGCGCGCTCGCGGCACAACCTCGCGTACTGGCGCACGGAGGGCTGGCTGGCCGCCGGGCCCAGCGCCTCGGCCCACGTCCTGACCACCGACCCGGCGACGGGCCTGCCCGCCGGGGCGCGGTGGAAGAACATGCCCAGCCTGCGCCGGTGGCGCGCGCACGTCGAGGCCACGGGTTCGGCGCCGATCGTCGACTTCGAGCCGCCCGACCCGGCCCGCACGCTGCGCGAGCGGCTGATGATGGGGGTGCGGCTGGCCGAGGGCGTCGACGCCGACCGGGCGCTCGAACACGCCGACCGCCTGGGCTGCGCCGAGGCGCTCTCGGGCGCCGCCCGACGCCAGCGTGACCTCGGCCTGCTGGACCTCGAGGGGGGCCGCTGGCGCCCGACGGCGCGCGGGTTTCTCTTCGCCGACGCGATCGCCGGCGCCCTGATGGGGGCGGTCGAGTGACGGCGCCCGGGCGCGTCAGTGCCGGCCGCCGGCCTTGATCTTGCCGGTGAGCGTCGAGGCCTTAACCTCCACGCCCTTGAGCATGCTCGAGAGCGCCTCGCGGTTGGGCGCGTGCTCCATCGCCGTCGCCAGCGTGACCCAGTCCTTGTTCACCAGCTCGGCGAGGCTGTACGTGAAAGAGCGCATGCCGTCGGGCACGCTGCTGTTGATGATCGCGGGGATGTTGGTGTCCTCCCCCTCGCGGACGGCCTCGCGCACCGACGCGTTGGCCAGGAGCACCTCCGTCGCCGGGACGATCCCCGCCCCGCCGGTCGAATCCTTGTTCGCCGGCAGCAGCCGCTGGGCGCACACCGCCTGGAGCGAGTTGGACAGCGCCGATCGGACGAACTCGCGCTCCGACTGCGGGAAGAACTCGATGATGCGGCTGAAGGCCTGCATCGTGTCCGCGGTGTGCATCGACCCGAAGACCAGGTGCCCGGTCTCGGCGGCCTGGATCGCCGCCAGCACCGTCTCGTGGTCGCGCAGCTCGCCGATGAAGATCACGTCCGGGTCCTGCCGGACGATGTACCGCAGCGCGTCGTGGTAGCTGGGCACGTCCAGCCCGATCTCCCGCTGGCTGACGATCGACTTCTTCGGGGAGAAGTGGTACTCGACCGGGTCCTCGACGGTGATGATGTTCTCCGACCGCGTCTCGTTGACGCGCTCGAGCATGCACGCCAGCGTGGTCGACTTGCCCGAGCCCGTCACCCCCACGACCAGCACCAGCCCCTCGCCGGTCTCGTCGGCGATCTTCTCGTAGACCGGCGGCAGGCGCAGCGACTCGAATGTCGGGATGTCCGGGTTGATCCGCCGGATGGCCCCGTGCATCCCGCCCCCGGCGCGGTAGACGTTGCAGCGGAACCGGTCCACGGTGCCGGCGCCCGGCACGTCCACGTCCCGCGCGGCGTCGCCCTCATCCTCGTCGAGCGTCAACCCCTTGGACTTGGCGATGATCGACTTGGTGTCCAGGAAGGTGGAGAAGTCCACGTCGCCCGTGTCCTGGAACTTCGGCCGCAGCTGCTCCGGCATGATCTCGAAGAGCAGCCGCTCCGTGTCGCCGGGCGTCAGCGGGGGCAGGCTCAGGGCCTTGAGCCGGCCGTTGATGCGGAAGGTCGGCGGCAGGCCCACCTTGATGTGCAAGTCCGAGGCGCCGTACTGCCCCATGTTGAAGAGCATCTGCTTGATCGAGATGTAGTGCGCCACGGATGATCCTCCCGAGCCCGTCGGCCGACCGCCCTCCGCACCAAAGCCTACCGCCCGGACCCCGCAAGATCACGCCAGAACCCGGCCGGCGGTACGCTGGCGCCCGCCATGGCCACCGACACCCTCACCGTCGCCCTTATCAGCGACGTCTTCCCGGACGAGTCCCATGACGAGCGGCTTCGAGGCCGCCTCGCCGAGGCGCGCGCCCTGGGCGCGACCCTGGCCGTCTTGCCCGAGATCCCCCTGAACCCGTGGTCCCCCGCGACGAAAGAGGCCGACGACGCTGACGCCGAGCCCCCCGGCGGGCCCCGCCACCGGCGCCTGGCCGCCGCCGCCCGCGACGCGCGGCTCGCCGTCGTCGGGGGCGCCATCGTCCGCGACCCCGAGACCGGCTCGCGCAAGAACACCGCGCTGGTCATGGACGACCGCGGCGAGCTCGTCGGGACGTACTGCAAGGCCCACATCCCCGACGAGCCCGGCTTCTGGGAGATCTATCACTACGACCCGGGGACCGAGCCGCCGGCGCCGTTCGACGCCCTCGGCTTCCCCTTCGGCGTGCAGATCTGCTCGGACATCAACCGACCCGAGGGGTGCCACATCCTGGGGGCCCGGGGCGCCCTGGCCGTCCTCGCCCCCCGCGCCACCGAGGCCATCACGTATCAGAAATGGCGCCCGGTCTTCATCGCCAACGCCCTGACCAGCGGCCTGTACGTCCTGAGCGTCAACCGGCCGGCGCCGGAGCTGGGCGTGCTGATCGCGGGCCCGTCGATCGCCGTCGCCCCCGACGGCCGGGTGCTGCTCGAGACGACCGACCCCGTCGCCACGGTCACCCTCCGGCGGGACGCCGTCGA
>RFGI01000003.1 GCA_003696725.1 Planctomycetota bacterium
GCGGTTGGCCGCGGTGGTCTCGAGATAGGACAGGCTGGTGAGGAAGTGGTGGAATGCGCGGTGGCGCAGGGTGAGTGTGTACTCGCCGACGACATCGACGGCGAGGCCCGCGAAGCCGTGGCCGGCCTGCTCGCAGAGCATGCCCACGGCGCCGTGGTACACGGGCAGGACCTTGCCGTAGCCGGGGTAGAGGTAGTCGAAGCGTTCGCGGGTCGAGTAGACCAGGCCGCGCTCGTCGAAGACCCTGGCGTTGGCCTCGCCGTAGAGGTTGATCCACTCGCGGGTCTCGTCGGGGATGTTGGCGTTGTAGGGGTCGTCGCCGGCGCCGAAGAAGTAGGGGCTGCGGTAGCCCTGCTCGTGGTAGTCGATGTGGAGCTGCGGGAGGAACGAGCGGTAGACGGGCAGGCGCTGCTGCGATTCGACCTGGCTGAGCCAGAGCCAGTCGCGGTTGAGGTCGAAGTAGTAATGGTTGGTGCGCCCGCCGGGCCAGGGCTCGTCGTGCTCGGCGGCGAGGCGGTCGGGGTTGGCGCCGAGCCCGACGCCGAGCGTCTGGTTGTACCAGTTGACGTAGCGGTCGCGGCCGTCGGGGTTGATCATCGGATCAACGACGAGGACGACCTTCTCGAGGATGTCGCGGATCTCGGGGTTGCGGCCGGCGGCGAGGGTGTACACGACCCGCATGGCGGCCTCGGAGGACGAGGCCTCGTTGCCGTGGACGTTGTACGAGAGCCAGACGAAAGCCGGGTTGTTCTCGATGATCCGGCGGGCCTCGGCGTCGCTCGTCCCGCGCGGATCGGCGAGCGCGAGGTTGCGCTGCCGAAGCGTGTCGAGGTCGCGCAGGTTGTCGGGTGAGGAGATGACGAGATAAGCGAGCTCGCGTCGCTCGTTGGTCAGGCCGTACGTGTGCATCTCGACCCGCGGCGAGGCGTCTGCGACGGCGTGGAGATAGGCGACCACATCGGCATGGCGAGTGAAGCGATCGCCGATCTCGTAGCCCAGAATCTCTTTGGGCGTTGGGATGTTGGGCTCAAAGTCGAGCCCCCCGAAGTACTCGAACGCGGGCCGTGGGTTGAGCGGTTCGACACGGGGCGCCTCGGCCCGCGTCGGGGACGCGGTCTGGGCGCCGGCCGGGGCGCAGGACATCACGGGCAGGAGCGACAGAGCGGCGGCGAGCGGGAGGGCGGCGCGGGGCGTCATCGGGATCTCTCCTGAGCGGTCGGTGTGGTCGGGGCACGATACCGGCGTCGGGGCGGACCGGTGACGGCGGGCGGTACGCTGAGCGCGATGCACCCGCGCCACGACCGACGACGCCAGCGAGAGCGGCTGCTGCTGGAAATGACCGGGCTGCCGACCGCGGCCGGCCGCGAAGACCGCGTGATCGCGTTCATCGAGCGTTGGGTCGCGGATCGCCCGAGGCTGGCGCTGTCGCGCGATCCGGCGGGGAACCTGTGGATCGTCGCCGCTCGCGTGGCGGACCGCCGCCCGCAGCGCCACGACGAGCCCGGCGTGGTCGTCTTCGAGGCGCACCTGGACCACCCGGCGTTCGTGGTGACGGAGTGTGTATCCGTACGCCGGGCGTGGGCGGAGTTCCGCGGCGGGGTCAAGCCGCCGTACTTCGACGGCGCGCGCGTGCGGCTCTGCCGCGACGGGCGCCCGGATGTGCGCGGGCGGGTGGCCCAGACGGTCGAGCCCGATGAGACCGCGGGTCGGGTGTTCCGGCGGGCTCGGCTGGAGTTTGAGGAGGACGCCGAGGCGCAGCCCGGCGAGATCGCGACGTGGGATCTCCCGGCGCCGGTGATCGAACGCGGTCGGCTCAGGGCGCCCGCGTGCGATGACCTGGCGGCGGTGGCGGCGGCGCTGAGCGCCTTGGAGGAACTGTTGCCCGATGACGGGCAAGACACCCTTCCCACTGGCCAGAGTGACGAGGTGCGGGTCGCCCGTTCCGCCGCGGACACGGATGTCCGCGTGCTGCTGACGCGCGCGGAGGAGGTCGGGTTCGTCGGCGCGATCGCGGCGTGCCGATCGGGATCGATCCCGGCGCCGGCGCGGATCATCGCGCTGGAGAACTCGCGGGCGTTTGCGGACTCGCCGATCGGCGCGGGGCCGATCGTCCGCGTGGGCGACCGGCTGAGCGTCTTCAGCCCCGGGCTGACCGCGGCGGTGGCCAAGGTCGCGCAGGGCTTGGCAAAGCGCGGCGATGATCCGGCCGGCGCGGGCCCCCACAACGCGGGCCGTGCGGCGTCCGGGTTCCGCTGGCAACGGAAACTGATGCCCGGCGGGGCGTGCGAGGCGTCGGCGTTCTGCGCCTTCGGCTACGAGGCGACGTGCGTGTGCCTGCCGTTGGGGAACTATCACAACATGGGCCGGCTGGACGAGGTCGAGCGGGCGCTGGCGTCGGGGCAGGACGCGCGCGAGGCGCCGATCGTCCCGGAAGAGATCGGCGTCGAGGACTTCCACGGGCTGGTCGATCTGTTGGTGGCGTGCGGCCGGGGGATCGGCGCGGCCGAGCCGTTGGCCGCGCGGCTGGAGCGGATGTACGCCGAGCGGTCGCACGTTCTGGACGGCTAGGTTCAGTTTGACGGATTGCTCAGGCGTCACCCGAGACGGCGACAGCCGGTGGAACGGCCGTCTCGGCCGTCTTCTTGGTCAACGCTGACGGGCGAGACGCCCGTCCCACTCGGCGAGACGCCCGTCCCACTCGGCGAGACGCCCGTCCCACTCGGCGAGACGCCCGTTCTGCGGATCTATCGAACAGAACCGAGGCGCAAAAAAACACGCGGCGGGCCGGCGTCGATAGGACGCGGGACCGCGGCGTGTCGCGTGACGATGTGCGCCGGCGTCTGTGCGCCGGGTGGGGAGGTGGCGGAGCGGGCCCGCGCTGACGAACGCATGGCCTGAGCCCGCCCCGTCGAGCGATCACGCGGTCCGAAAGTCGCCTCGGGGCGGTGGGCTCGGGATCGCGGGGCCGGCGCTCCCGAACGCTCCACGCACGCCCAGAGGCGAGTGGGGCGTGATCTCTTTCTCCCGTGCCTCTATTCGGGCGCCGGGCGGGAACGGTTTCACATGGTCGGTGTTTTTTCGCGGGCCGGGCGCCGGCGGGCGGCGTGTGCGAGGATGGCTCCAATGCCTCGGTTCCGGATGACCATCGCGTACGACGGGTCGGCGTTCCACGGCTGGCAGAAGCAGGACCGTCCGACCGCGGGCGGCGGGCGCGAGCCCTTGCGCACGGTGCAGGGCGCGGTGGAGGACGCCGTGCGCAGCGTGGTGCGCCAGGCTGTGCAGGTGCAGGGCGCCAGCCGGACGGACGCGGGCGTGCACGCGATCGCGCAGACCGCGGCGTTCACGGTCAGCGACCCCGGCGGCGACGAGCGAGCCGATCGCGAACCCGTGTGGCGGCGGTTGACGGCGGATCGTCTGCGGCTGGCGATCAACAGCCGGCTGCCCACGGATGTCGCCCTGACGGCCCTGGCGCCGACGCACGACGGGTTCGATCCGATCGGGGACTGCGAGGAGAAGGGCTACCGGTACACGCTGCACGTCGGCTTGGATCGGCCGATCTTCGACCGCGCGTTCGTCCATCACGTGCGGACCGAGCTCGACGCGGAGCGGATGGCCCGGGCGGCGGCCGGGTTCGTGGGCGAGCACGACTTCGCGGCGTTCGCGGCGGCCGGGCACGGTCGGCTCACGACCGTCCGGCGGGTGACGGGGTGCGCCGTGCGCCGGGCCGGGCCGACGCGCGTCGAGATCGACGTCGCCGGACAAGGGTTCCTGCATCACATGGTGCGGATCATGGCCGGGACCCTGGTGGAGGTGGGGCGGGGCCGGCTGACGCCCGACGCCGTGGTACGGGCCCTGGCGTCCGGGGATCGGCGCGACGCGGGCCCGACGCTGCCGGCGTGCGGGTTGTGCCTGATGTGGATGCGCTATCGGGGTGAAAACCCTGTTTTGGTCGATAGTCCATGAAGATCGGTTCCCCCTTGCAACCGGCGCCGGGTTTTGGTTGAATACCCAATCAACTTTGGCTGATCGTTCAACCGGGCTGTCCGGGCGGTCGGTGATTCATGGGGGCAACGCATGGCGCCGGGCGAGACAAGGGAACGGATTCTGGAGGTCGCCCGGCGGCTCTTCCACGAGCAGGGCTACCACGCAACCGGGGTGTCCACGATCCTGCGCGAGGCGGACGTCCGCTCCGGGAGTCTCTATTACTTCTTCGAAAATAAAGAAGAACTGCTCAAGGCGACGCTGCGGTGGTACCTCGAGCACCTCGGGCCGATCGTGCTGGCGCCGGCTGAGCAGGCCACGGACGACCCGATCGGCCGGGTGTTCGCGCTCTTGGACTGGTACCGGACGGGGCTGGGGCGGGCCGGGTGCACGCTGGGGTGCCCGATCGGCAACCTGGCGCTGGAGCTGGGCGACGGCCACCCCGAGGTCCGGGCGCTGATCCACGAGAACTTTCAGAACTGGGCGGCGGGGGTCGAGCGCTGGCTCCAAGACGCCGGCGACCGCCTGCCCCCATGGACGGACCGGGCGGCTCTGGCGCGGTTCGTGCTGACGGTGATGGAGGGCGGGATCATGCAGTCGCGGGCGGCGGGGTCGCTGGCGCCTTTCGACGACTCGGTCCGGCAGCTGCGGGCCTACTTCGACGCCCTGGAGCGGGCCGCCGCGTCACAGAGGCCCCGGACGGAAGGGGGTTCGGCGTGAGTCTCGATCTCTCCGCGGTGAACTGGTGGGCCGTGCTGGTCGCGGCCGGGGCGTCGTTCGTCCTGGGCGGTGTGTGGTACATGGTCCTGTTCGGAAAAGCATGGCGGCGCGTCTACGGGTTCAGCGATGAGGATCTCGAGCGGATGGGCGCCCACCCGGAACGGACCTTCCCGACGCTTTTTCTGTGCGACCTGGTCGCGGCCGCGGTCGTCGCGGTTCTCGCGGCGCAGCTGGGGATCGTTGGGGCGCCGGGCGGCGTGGCGCTGGGGCTGGTCCTGGGCCTCGGGGTGATCGGCGCCGGGACGCTGGCGACGGCGACCGGTTCGGGCCGGCCGGTCAAAGGGTGGCTGATCGACGCGGGCAAGCATGTTGCGTCCTTCATCGTGATGGGCGTGATCCTCGGGGCGTGGCGATAGAGCCGCGATCAAGACTGGAGGCGGATCATGAGACGCGCGGTGCGGGCGATGGCGGCGGGCGCGACGGTTCTGACGTTGGCGCAGCCCTCGGCGGGGCGGACGCTCGAGCACCGGGCGGTGATCGACGCGCCCGTCGCGGACGTCTGGCGGGCGTTCACCGACGAGGCTGAGGTGTGTTCGTGGATGTGCCACCTCGCGGAGATCGACCTCCGCGTCGGCGGGCTCTACCGGACGAACTACAACCCCAACGGGGCCATCGGCGACGCGACGACGATCACCAACCAGATCCTGGCGTTCGAGCCCGAGCGGATGCTGGCGCTGCGGAATGTTGGTGTCCCCGAGGGGTTCCCGTGGGAGGCGGACTTCCAGAAGACCTGGTCGGTGATCTACTTCGAGCCCGTCGCGCCCGATCGCACCCGCGTGCGCATCGTGGGTATGGGCTACGGCGAGGGGGGCGACTGGGACGCGTTGTACGAGTTCTTCGAGGAGGGCAACGCCTGGACGCTCAACGAACTCAGCAAGAAGTTCGGGGCCGACGATGCGCCTGACGCGTCGGCGGCGCTCGGGGCGCTCGGGGCGCTGGTCGGCGGGGAGTGGATCCATGAGAGCCAGACGCCCGACGGCGGCGTGTTCCGCGTGCGGAACATCGTGGAGCGCGGCGCCGACGGCGTCAGCCTGATCGCGCGCGGGTGGCTCGGCCACGGCGAGGGCATGACCGATCACGGCCGGACAATGATCTACGCCGATCCGCTCTCGGGCGGGACGAGGTTTCTGAACGTGAACGAACTGGGCGCGGTCGCGTCGGGCCGGGTGTGGCTCGAGGGCGGCTCGACCGTGGTGTGGGACTGGAACGAGGTTACGACACGCGGTGAGCGCGCGCGGCACCGGGTGGAGATGGTGTTCGATCCGGCGCGGCCCGATTGGTACGGCTTCCGGTTGACGCAGCTCGGGGACGACGGTCGCGCCACGCCGATGGTCGACATCGGGTACGAGCGTGTCGATGAGGCGCCGGCGCGGTTCCGCCGGGTGCGCGGCGTCGGCGCGAGCGGGCGGTGACGGCGCCGGCTGTGTGAACACGCACCGGACCGGTGAAGACGGACCGGCCGCGGCTGGTACACTCGCGATGTCCCGTCGGCGGCGTGCCGGCGGGCCCGAGATCCCCCGAACTCGGCGGATGAGTGTACGGAGGCGGCATGCGGCGCGGCCGGCCGGTTGTCGGGCTGTGGTCCTCGATCGCGCTGGCGGTGTGCGCCGCGTGTGCGGCGGGATCGGCGCTGGCGGGGCAGCCGCCGGCGTCGGAGAGTGACGCAGGCGGCGCGACGGCGACCGGCTGGCGGGCGCGGGCGGCGCGGGCGTCGGACCCGCCGGTGATCGACGGCGTGCTCGACGACCCGGCGTGGACGCTGGCCGACCCGATCGACGACTTCACGCAGGTGGACCCCGACGAGGGGGCGGCGCCCTCGCAGCGGACGGTGGCGCGGATCGTCTACGACGAGGACAACCTCTACATCGGGATCCGGTGCTACGACGACGAGCCGGGGCGGATCATCGGGAAGGAGCTCCGCCGAGACGGGAACCTCGGCTCGGACGACCGGGTGAGCGTGGTGATCGACCCGTACGGGACGTCGCGCGACGGGTTCATCTTCCAATTGAGCGTGACGGGCGCCCGGCGTGACGGGCTGGTGGAGAACAATCGGCGGTTCCGCATCGAGTGGGACGGGATCTGGTGGGGCCGGACCAGCCGGGACGGGGAGGGCTGGAGCGCCGAGTTCCGGATCCCGGTCAAGACGCTCTCGTTCAGCCGCCGGGCCGAGGCGTGGGGGTTGAACATCGAGCGGTCGATACGCCGGCTCAACGAGCGGGTGCGCTGGGCGACGCCGATCCGGAACAGCTCGATCCGCCGGCTCGACGACGCCGGGGCGCTGGTGGGGCTGGAGGGCCTCAACCAGGGGCTGGGGCTGGACGTCAAGCCGTCGGTGTCGCTGACGCTCAACGACGGCGGGCCGACGCTCCTCGAGCCGGCGCTGGACGTGTTCTACAAGCTGACGCCCGAGATCCAGGCGACGCTCACGCTCAACACCGACTTCGCGGAGACGGAGGTGGACGACCGGCAGGTGAACCTGACGCGGTTCCCGCTGTTTTTCCCGGAGAAGCGCGACTTCTTCCTCCAGGACGCGGGGGTGTTCGAGTTCGGCGGGATCAACCGCACGCCCCTGCCGTTCTTCTCGCGGCGGATCGGGATCGTCGGGGGCGAAGAGAAGGAGATCCTGGGCGGGTTCAAGGTCACCGGGCGGACCGAGCGGCTGACGTTCGGCGTGCTGGACGTGCAGATGAAGGACGACCCCGTTCTGGGCTCGAAGAACCTGGCCGTCGCCCGCGCGCGGTACAACGTCAGCGACACCGCGGCGGTCGGGCTCATCGCGACCAACGGCGACCCCGCGACCACGGGCGACAACACCGTCGTGGGCGTGGACTACGACTTCCTGATCGACGACGTCGGGGGCGGCAACACGCTCCAGGGGTCGGGGTACCTGATGCGGTCGTTCTCGTCGGGCTCCGGCGCCGAGGCCGGGGGCGACGGGCTGGCGTTCGGGGCCCGGGTGAACTACCCGAACGAGCCGTGGTCTTTCAACGCGTTCTTCGGGCAGGTGGACGCGGGCTTCAACCCGGCGCTGGGCTTCGCGCCCAGGCGGGGGGAGCGCGAGGCCGGCGGGGGCACGCGCTGGCGCTGGCGACCAGAGGACTCGTGGATCCGGCGGATTGACCTGTCGGTGAACATGTTCCTGAACCTGAACCTCTCCAACGACGTGATCAGCATGAACTCGTCGCTGCCCAGGCTGGAGATCGAGAGCCAGGCGGGCGACCGGGTCGGCGTGTTCCTCTCGCCGCAGCGAGAAAAGCTCGAGCGACCCTTCGAGATCTCCGACGGCGTGGTGATCCCGGTCGACGGGTACGACTACCTGCGGTACGGGGCGGACTTCTCGACGTCCAGCGGCCGGCCGATCTCGGGGCGCGCGAGTGTGACGCTCGGGGACTTCTTCGGCGGCACACGCCAGGACGTGACCGCGGGCGTGGACTGGCGACCGAGCAAGCACTTCTTCCTCGGCGTCGAGCTCATCCAGAACGACGTCAATCTCCCCCAGGGGTCGTTCATCACCCGCATCGGGCGCGTGCGGCTGAACATCAACTTCACGCCGGACCTGTCGTGGTCGAACTTCATCCAGTACGACAACGTGTCCGACACCGCGGGGCTCAACAGCCGGCTGAAGTGGACGATCCGGCCCGGGAGCGACCTGTTCATCGTGCTCAATCAGGGGTTCTTCGTCACCAGCGACACGCTGCGGCTGGAGGAAACCGCCCTAACCACCAAAATCGGATGGACGTTCCGCTTCTAGGGTCTGGACGACGGATCAGTGGGACAGCGTCTGGCCCGTCGTGGTTGATACAGAACACGGCCGCGACGGCCGTCGCACCGGCTGGCGGCGGCGCCCCGGCGCTTCAGGAATGAGCCGCCGAACAGCACCGGGAGTGGACCTCGGGCGCCCGCGGGCGGTAGAGATCGGCATGGCAAGACTGACGCTGATCGTGGCGGTATGGATGTGGGCGGCGGCCTGCGCGCAGCCGGGGCCGACGGGCGAGCCCCCCGCCCCGCCGGCCTCGGCCCGCGCCCAGCCGAGACCGGCGGCGCCGGCGGAGGAGTGGCGCGATCTGTTCAACGGCCGCGACCTCGCGGGCTGGTCCGCGCCGATGGGGGACCCGGCCGCATGGGCGGTGTCCAACGGCGAGATCGTCAGCGCCATCCCCGGCAAGGGCGAGTGGCTCACGACGGACGAGGCGTTCGGCGATTTCGAGCTCGAGGTCGAGTTCTTCCTGCCCGTGGGGGCCAACACGGGCGTGGGGATCCGCACGGCGTCGGTCGGGGACCCCTCCTACGGCGGGTTCGAGATCCAGCTCAACGACACAGCCGGCGCCGAGCCCTCGGCGACCAACGCCGGGGCGGTGTACCGGGTGGCCCCCGCGCGGGTGATGGCGATCCGGCCCGGGGCATGGAACCGGCTCCGCGTGCGCGTGGCGGGCGACCGGCTCGACGCGTGGCTCAACGGCCGGCGCATCCACGACGGCGTGCGCCTGCCCAGGCGCGAAGTGGACCGGGCCCGGCCGGGCGGGGGGCGTCGCGGGCGGATCGCGCTTCAGGACAACAACGGGTCGGCGCGGTTCCGGGTGGTGCGCGTCCGGCCGGTGCGGGGGCTCTTGTCGCCGGCGCGGTGAGCGGGTCGTCAGGGCGGCCGAGGCAGCGCGTCCTGATCGGGCTCGGATGCGTCCGGTGCGCCGAGGACGGCGACGTCGGTGACGCCCGCGCCGGCCAGGGCGTCCAGGGCGCGGAGGACGGCGCCGGCGCTGGCGCCCGCATCGGCGGCGAGGACCACGCGGGGCGGGGTGGGGCTGGCGTCGAGTCGGTCGCGGA
>RFGI01000009.1 GCA_003696725.1 Planctomycetota bacterium
ACCACGACGGCTCGGTCGACGTCGGCGATCTGGCGATCCTGATCGAGCACTTCGGACAAGGGCCCTCCAGCCCGGTGTGGGGCTGGAACGGCTGTCAAACCCTGTTGGGCGGATGGGGAGAGGCCTGGGTGCTCGGTCTGGCCGTGTGCGGGGTGTGGACTGTCGCCACTGGGGGCGTTGGGTTCGTTTTGTGTGGGCTATGGTGGACTGAAAATTGGGGCCTATATGGAGGTGCTGCTACCGGACTGGCCTGCGGTGTATGCATCGCTTCAAACCTCATCGTCCCCAATGCGTGTCCCTGACGGTATGACTCAGATGTGGTCAAGTTCGGCCATGTCCGAGGAAGGGCAGGATACGAGCGGCGCCCGCCGTCGGCGACGGCTCGCGCGACGGGCGCCATCTCGACTTCGGGGAGTGTGCGCGATCGTTACCGGCGTCGTTTTTCTCATCGCCCATGCGGCGCTGCTGTCGAGCTTCATGCCTCGCGCCTGGTTGAGACTCGCCGCCATCGACCCGGCCGTCTACATCTTTATGATTGTCCCCGCGTTGCTCCCGCTGGCGCTGGTTCTGTTCGGGATCAGTGATTTGTTCAATCTGCGGTGGACCAGGCGGGTCGTCGCTCCCTACGAGCGGGCGCTGCGCAATCACTATCGCAAGCGCTTCGGACAGCAGTTCTTGAATGACCTTGAGTCGTATCGTTTGTGGATCAGGCTTCGTACGAACGTGCGCTCTCTGCCTCGCATGATTTTGTCCGCCGAACAGCCGCCGCCATTGCCGGGCTCGGTATTGCTTTCTCGCATTTTTCTGGCGCATATGCAATATTATCTCATAGTCCTGTTTGCGCCCGTCTTTGTTTTGGCCGCGGCGGGTCTCGCGGCGCCGCCGTACGCCGGGCCGCAGCCGCCCACGTCCATGCTTCAGTGGGCGCACATGGCGTCGACCAACGCCGCTACGATGATGTTCTCCCGGGCCGGCGTCCTCTTTCTGTCGGTCTGCGCCTTCGAAATCGTGATGTATCTCCGTGGCCAACACAGACTTAGGCGTCTGGAGCAGGCGTCGATGCATTCCTGAGCGAACGCCTCATCGAATCGGACGATCTTAGATGCAGCACAATCATGACGCCGCCGACATCACGGCCCCGGTGCGATCGCTGTTGCTGGCGCTGGCGATGATCGGCGTCGGCGCCGGGTGGACCGCCGGAATGGCGCAACGAGCGGGTGGATTGGCGTCCCTCAGCGCTACAGCGGTCGCGACGCCGGCGATCATGGTCGGCGTCGGCCTGATGGCGCTCATGGCCCTCGTGGCCGGCGCGGTGCATCCACGATGGCGGGCCGTCCTGTGGAAACGTCGCAACCGCTCCGCGCCGAGAGCGCCATTCTGGGTTCGCTGGACGGTGCTGCCGGGAACACGGTGGCTGGCACGGCGCCTCTCGCCGACGTGGGCGCGGCGGCTGGCCATGTTTCGCAGCCACTGGATTGTGGCGGCGCCGATGCTCCTGGGAAGCCTGTTCTTCTTGGTCTACTCGGTCGTCGTCGGCGCGGTCGCGCCGCGGACGCCCTCGACCGGCTGGCACATTCTGCAACTCATCGGAATCATCGTCATGACTCTTGCCGCGGCGGTCCTGCTCCCTCTTGCGTGCGTGCTCGGTCGTGCGTCTTATCTGGCGCTGCATCCGAATCCGCCGGGAGAGCGATCGTCCTAGCGATGATTAGCGGGCGGCGAGACCGCCGACCGACGGGGCTGAACATGTCTCCAACAGCGGTCATGCAGGTGCACGAGCTGAGGGGCAGAGCGGGCCATCGAAGACGACTCGCGCGCCGGGCGCCGATCCCGCCGAGTGCATTACGCTGGTTCTGCCCGTCGCGCCCGTGGTCTTGCTGATGGTGTTCGGAATCAGTGCGTTCTGCTCTCCGCGATGGGCGCGGCGGATTGTCGCGCCACGTCAGCGAGCAGTGCGCAATCACTTCCGGCGACAGTGCGGATAGCCGTACCGTACCTTGACGGCAGTGACTCCCACGATGTCTGAGTGCGACTCCGGACTGAACTGCGCACCTGCTGCGGGCGTTATCACATTCCTTGTCCTCGTGGCGCCTGTGTTCGTGCTCGCGGGGGCAGGTCTTGTCTTGCTTCCGCACGCCGGGCCGCACTCTCCTGCGTCCATCCTTCTGTGGCCGCACCAGGCTGCGACGGGCGCCATCAGCCTGTTGTTCTCCGGGTCGGGCGCCCCCGTCCTGATTATCTCCGCGGCGCTGGTGCTGTTGTCCCTCTGGATCCCCAGACAGCACGGGCGAACCACCTCCGGCGACAACGCCCGACGACCGCGCACGGAGCGTCGGCGCCCTGAAGGCCGACGGGCGTCTTCCTCTATACTCAGCGCTCCACGAGGAGCCGCCCGCCATGCCCTACACCCTGACCCCGCCGGACCCCTTCGACATCGACGCCGAGTCCACCGAGTACCTCGAGGGGCGCGTCGACACGGGCGACCGCTGGGTCCTGAACTTCGGCCCGCAGCACCCGGCGACGCACACCACGCTGCGGCTGGTGCTCGAGCTCGACGGGGAGCGCGTGGCCCGCTGCACGCCGCACATCGGCTACCTGCACTCGGGGTTCGAGAAGCTCGGCGAGCACCTGGATTACAACCAGTACGTCACCATCGTCAGCCGGATGAACTACCTCTCCCCCATCGCCAACGACATCTGCTGGCACCACGCGGTCGAGACGGTCTTCGACGTGGAGATCACCCCGCGGTGCAAGGCCGTGCGGACCATCATGGCCGAGCTGGCCCGCATCCAGGACCACCTCCTGTGCGTCGGGGCGGCGGCGCTGGACCTGGGCGCCATCACCGGGTTCCTGTACGCCTTCAACCCGCGCGAGAAGATCTACGACATCTGCGACCTGATCTCCGGGCAGCGTTTCCACCCCGACTGGACCCGGGTCGGCGGCGCGATGATGGACCTCCCCGACGAGGACCTCTTCACACGCATGGTCACGGACTTCATCCGCGAGGACCTGCCCCGGGCGCTCAAGGACCTGGAGAGCCTGGTCCTGCGCAACAAGATCTTCTACGACCGCACGGTGGGCGTCGGCGCCATCAGCCGGGAGGACGCCGTGGCGTGGTCCCTCTCGGGGCCGGTGGCCCGCGCGTCGGGCGTGCGGCGCGACCTGCGCAAGGACGAGCCGTACCTGTGCTACGCGGACAACTGGGACGGGCAAGGCGCCGAGGCCGTGTCCTTCAAGGTCCCGATCGCCGAGGCGGGCGACGTCTACGCCCGCTTCCAGGTCAGGCTCGAAGAAATCCGGCAGTCCGTATCCATCATCGAGCAGCTGATCGACCGCATCCCCTCGGGGCCCATGAACGCCTTCACCGACTCGAAGGTGACGCGCCCGCCCAAGAGCGAGGTCTATTCCTCCATCGAGGGGCTGATCCAGCACTTCGAGCTCATCATGACCAACCGCGGCTGGGAGGCGCCCGTCGCCGAGGGCTACGGCGCCAACGAGACGGCCAACGGCGAGCTGGGCTACTACGTCGTCGCCGACGGCTCGCCGAGGGCCTGGCGCGTCAAGACCCGCCCGCCGTCGTTCATCAACTACCAGACGATCTCGACGATGCTCGAGGGCCACATGCTGCCCGACGTGGTGGCGGTCCTGGGTTCACTGAACATCGTCGCCGCGGAACTGGACCGATGAGCCGGCCCGCCCAACCGGGCCCGCGCCGACCGACCGGAGTTTCCATGATGAACACGATCGCACTCCTGGTTTCTGCGCTTCTCACGATGACCGCGCTGGGCCAGCCGGCGGCGCCGATCGCTCCGACGGCCGTCCCCTTCCCCCACCCCGCGATCACCGAGGTCCTCTTCCACGTGCCGCGGGACTCGGAGGGCGACCCCACGCTCGACGGCGTGCGCGATCCCGTCGGCGACGAGTTCATCGAGATCGCCAACCTCCACGACCGCGCCATCGACATCACCGGCTACACCCTCACCGACCGCGGCGGGCAGATCGCCTTCACCTTCCCGCGCCTGACCCTCGCCCCGGGCGAGGTCGCGGTCGTGTTCAACGGGCTCAACACATCGATCGAGGGACCCGTGGGGACCTCGTCCGAGGCGCCGACCGCCCGCAACCCGAACTTCAACAACGCCTGGGTCTTCACGCTCGGCAACACCAAGAGGACGGTCGCCCTGAACAACCAGAAGGACCGCGTTGCGCTCTCCACGCCCGCCGGCGCCCCGGTGGACATGGTTATCTGGGGCGAGACGGACGCGCGCGACTACACCAGCCGGCCGCGCGTCGCCTACGTCAAGCCGTCGCCCGGGTGCAGCGTGCAGCGGGTGCGCCAGACGGGCGAACTGCTGCCCCACACCACGATCGACGGCGCCCTCTTCAGCCCCGGCTGGATCCCCGAACGCGTCACCATCTCCGAAGCCGAGGACGACTGAAATCACACGGGCGAGACGCCCGTGCCACCACGACACGCACGGGCGCGTCGCCCGCCCGCCGAGAGAGACTGCACCGAGGAGGACCCGATGGGCTGGATCACCAAGCCGAGCGCGACGGCCGAGGTCGAACGCCGGGCCGAGCCGTACCTCACCGCCGAGCTGAAAGACCGGCTGACGCGGGAGGTCCTGCCGCGGTACGAGACGAAGCAGGCGGCGCTGCTGCCCGCGCTGCACGCCGTCCAGCACGAGGCGGGCTGGCTCCCGATGCAGGCGCTCGAAGAGGTCGCGGACTTCCTGGGGCTCTCGGCGGCGAGCGTCCTGGACACCGCGTCCTTCTACGAGGAGTTCTGGCTCCAGCCCAAGGGCGAGCACGTCATCGCGGTGTGCCGATCGATGGCGTGCGAGGTGTGCGACCACAGGGCCGTCACCGACGCCTGCCGGGAGAAACTCGGGATCGAGGTCGGCGAGACCACGCCCGACGGCCGGTTCACGCTGGTGGAGCTCGAGTGCCTCGGCGCCTGCGGCGGGGCGCCCGCGGTTCTCTTCGACGAGACGCTCCACGAGAACGCGACGCCGGAAGAGGTCGCGGGGCTGATCGATTCCGCGTGAGGCGTCGGCCGACGCCGGTTGTGTGCATAACTCGTGCAGACGTTGCCCGGCTCGGGCGTGGGGCGTATGTTCGCCGGCTCGCTGTTGTGCGAGCACACCCAGGGCGAGGCACGGATGCCGAGGACGAGCGATGAACCAGACGCCGGGCCGGGGCGCGGGGCTCAGGTGTGGCTCCGGCCGGCGCTCGAATGGGCGATCGTGGCCCTGTGCGTTGTGTTCGCGGCGGCGGTGCTGTGGTCGTGGCTGACGCCGGAGGTTCTGGCGCGGGTCGGGGCGGCGCCGTTGGTGGCGCTGGTGGCGCTGTTCGTGCTGCCGGCGCTGGTGACGTGGCTGGCGCGGGTCGATCGGCGGCTGAACCGGGCGCCGGCGGACGACGGGGCCGAACCGGCCGGCGTCACCGCGGCGCTTCGGCTGGCGCCGGCTCGATCAGCACGGGCGTGGTCGCCCGCGGCGCCCAGGCCTCGCCCGGTCGGAGCCACCAACGGGCGTCGGACTCGTCGGCTCTCGGCGTAAGGCGGATCGGGCGGTCCAGTTCCTGGAGCCACGCCCCGGCGCCTCCGAGGCTGCGCAATCGGCCGAGCACCCCCTCGAGGACCGCCGGCGAGGCGACCGCGTCGGCCAGCACCAGCCGCGGCCCGTCGGCGGGCAGTGGATCGGCGCCGGGCGCCAACTCCGCGATCGGACGCCAGCGCACCAGGGCCTCCGTGCGTGCGGCGTCAGCGGGCTCGAGCAACGCTGCCTCCACCTGCGCGGGCGGGACCGTGGTTTGGGCGACGATCATCAGCCGGCCTTTCAGAGCCAGCGCCGCCGCCCGCTCGGGGGAGACCGCGCGGTCGGGCCCCGCCTTGACCGAACGGATCATCCGGTAGGCGAGCCCCGCGCCGGCGGGATCCGCGGACTCTTCGGCATCGGCGAGCGACCCGCCCTGAGCCGTCTCCGCGGGCGCGGAGGCCACGGACGCCGATCGTTGGCGCGCCGCCTCGGCCCGCCCGGGCGCGTCGGCCAGGGCGAGCGCGTCGCCCGGCTCGCCCGGCGGGGCTGTCGCTTCTGTGGGGGCCTGCGCCAAGCCCGGACCGGCCGGACCCGTCGGCGCCAGGCCGGGCGGGCGGTTGGTCGTCGGCCCGCTGAAGATGAGGCCCACGATCGACGCGGACCCTGCCAAGAGCAGCACCGCGGCGGCGGCGACGAACCGCACCGGCGTGATGCGCAGCCGGCGCGGGCCGGCGTCGGGAAGCCCGGCGCCGACGATCGCGGCGCGCTCGGCGTGGGCCAGGGCGGCCCGCGCCAGCCCCGGCGGGGCCCGGCCCTCGTCGAGACGGGCCAGGGCGCGCACCAGGTCGCGGTCCCGGCGGGCGCCGGCGAGGAACGACGCCAGGCCGGGCTCGCGCTGCAGGGCCTCGTCAAGCACGCGCCGATCGTCGGGCGCCAGCGGCTCATCCTCGATGGCGGCGAGGAGGAGCGCCTCGGGGGGCATGTCGGGCTGTCGTCGGGTGGGAGTCATTCGTGGTGGTCGGTGTCGTCGGCCTCGACGGCCCGGCGGAGGGCCTCGCGGGCCCGGAACAGCCGGCTCTTGACGGTGCCGATCGGCAGGTGCAGGGCCTCGGCGATCTCCCGATAATCCAGCCCGCGCACGTCGCGCAGGACGAGCATGACCCGCTGCGGCTCCTCCAGGGCCCGCATCGCCCGGGCCACCCGGGCCAGGTCCTCGTCCAGTTCGACGCGGCCGGCGGCGGTCGGTTCCGCGGATTCCAGCAGGTCGCGCCCGACAGGTCCGGCGGCGACGGGCGCCTCGAGCGACGCGGCCCGGCGGTGCTTGGCCTTGCGCAGATGGCTGATGCACACGTTCATGGCGATGCGCGTCAGCCAGGTCGTGAACCGGGCCCGCCCGTCGAACGCGCCGACGGCGCCGATCACCCGCACGAGCGTGTCCTGGGCGAGGTCGCGGGCGGTCTCCGGGTCGCCGACGATCCGCAGGCAGGTGGCGTAGACGCGTTTCTCGTGGCGGACCAGCAGGGCCTCGAGGGCCGCCCGCGCGGGCTCGCCGTCCGCCCGGGCGGCGCGCACCAGGGCGTCGTCGTCGAGGTCCGCCAGCCGGGATGGGTCGTGGTGAGCCGTCATCGTCGTCCGGGCCCGTGGCGCCGCGACCGCTAGGATCGGATCCGCACCGCAGCCGTCGCCGCCCGGCGCTCGGAGATGGAGCCCCGATGCCCGCAGACCCGGCCTCAGGATACGTCTCGCCGCTGACGACGCGGAACGCCTCGCCCGAGATGCAGGCGGTGTGGTCCGACCGCCGGCGGTTCGGGCTCTGGCGCCGGCTGTGGCTGGCGCTGGCCCAGGCCGAGGCCGACCTTGGCCTGCCGATCTCGGCCGAGCAGATCGAGGCCCTCCGGGCCCACCTCGACCCGACCGACGCCGAGCTGGTCCGCGCCAAGGAACACGAGGCGCGCCTCCGGCACGACGTGATGGCGCACGTGCACGCCCTGGGCGAGTCGGCGCCCGTTGCTCGGCCCATCATCCACTTGGGCGCCACCAGTCAGTTCGTCAACTGCAACGCGGAGACCGTCCTGATCCGCGAGGCGCTGGACCTGGTGTGCGTCAAGGCCGCGCGGGTGATCGACGCCCTGGCCGGCTTTGCGCATGCCCACCGCGACACGCCGACACTCGCGTTCACGCACTACCAGCCGGCGCAGCCCACCACCGTCGGCCGCCGGGCCGCCGGTTGGGCGTACGACCTGTCGCTGTGCCTGGAGCGCCTGGAGACGACTCGCGACTCGCTCCGGCTGCGCGGCGTCAAGGGGGCCACCGGCACGCAGGCGTCCTTCCTCGCGCTCTTCGACGGCGACGCCGACAAGGTCGATCGCCTCGACGCGATGGTGTGCGCCTCGCTCGGCTTCGACCCCCAGCACCGGCACACCCTGACCGGGCAGACCTACCCGCGGGTGTGCGACGCGTTCGTCCTGACGGACCTCGCCGCGACGGCGAGCGTGATCCACAAGGTCTGCAACGACATCCGACTGCTGTGCAACCGCAAGGAGCTCGACGAGCCCTTCGCCGAGGCGCAGATCGGCTCCTCCGCGATGCCGTACAAGCGCAACCCGATGCGCGCCGAGCGGGCCACGGGCCTGGCGCGGTTCGTGATGAACCTGGCGTCCAACGCCCTGGACACCGCGGCGACGCAGTGGCTCGAGCGCACGTTGGACGACTCGGCCAACCGCCGGCTGTCGATCCCCGAGTCGTTCCTGGCGCTCGACGGCGCGCTGGACCTGCTGCACAACATCGCCGGCGGGCTGATCGTCCATGAGGCGACCGTGCGGGCGAACCTCGCGGCGGAGCTGCCGTTCCTGGCCAGCGAGAACCTGATGATGGCCGCCGTCCGCCTGGGGCGCGACCGGCAGGAGGTGCACGAGGCGATCCGCCGGCACGCCCAGGCCGCGGGGGCGCGCGTCAAGGACGAGGGCCGGCCCAACGACCTGATCGACCGGCTGCGGGCCGAGCCCCTGCTCGCGGGCGTCGATCTGGACGCGGAGCTGGACCCGGCCCGGTTCGTCGGGCTGGCGCCGCGGCAGGTCGACCGGTTCCTCGAACGGATCGCCGAGCCGATCCGGTCGCGGTACGCGGGCCGGCTCGCGCCCCCGGCCGAGCCCGCCGTGTGACGCCTCTGGCGACCGGCCAGGCGCGTCCCATCGGCCGCCCGGCGCCCACGCCGCGCACCGCACTACAGTCCCCACGATGGCCGACCGCGAGCAGAACCGCAAGCCCCTCGCCCGCGCGCTGGGCGAGTTCGTCGGGCACATCTGGCGCGGCGCGACGCGGGACCTCTCCCGCGAGCGGCGCGAGGTCCGGCGCACCGTCGAGCATGAGGAGCGCGACACCCCTCGGGGCCGGGTCACCCTCCGCCG
Organism: Planctomycetota bacterium; assembly: GCA_003696725.1. GTDB lineage: Bacteria > Planctomycetota > Phycisphaerae > Phycisphaerales > UBA1924 > J020. The sequence continues at coordinate 8,945 of RFGI01000009.1, forward strand.
GACGACCATCGAGGAGATCGAAGTCCGCC
>RFGI01000079.1 GCA_003696725.1 Planctomycetota bacterium
ATCGCCGCCACCGCCGACCGCGGCGTGCCCAGCGCGTCGGCGTCCGCATCCGCGGGGGGCGCCAGGTCCGGCGAGGTCCACGTGAAGTTGTGGAAGTAGCCGTGCATCGGCCCGCCGTCCCAGTGCTCGTACTCCTCCTCGGTCAGGTTCAGGGCGCCCAGGCCGTTGCCCGGCTGATCGGCGTAGGTCTTCTCGATGATGACCACGGCGCCTCGCTCCCCAACGCCCACCTCCGCCCAGCCCATGCCGTGCTCAAGCATCATCGCTGGCCACACCAGCCGCAGGATGTCCGCCGCCGTGGCCCCGGCGGGCGCCTCGGCGTTGTCGGCGTAGTACGCGAGATACGCCCGCAACGGGGTCGTGTCCTGGCGCCAGACGAGCCACGGCGTGGATTCCACCAGCGCGATGTATTCATCGGCTGTCTCGGCGCCGTAGGCGTGCGCGAAGCGCGCCAGCGCTGCGGCCAGCGCCCCTCGCTGCTCCTCGCTCACGAGCGACTCGACATCGTGCACGACGCCCGACCACGACGACGCCAGCGCCTCGGGCGAGGCCCGCCCGCCGGCCTCGGCGGTCGCGGCGGTCGCGCTGACGCCAAGCCAGCCGGCCTCCGACCAGCCACGCTCCAGCGCGAGCTGCTCGCTGACCTGAGTCTGGGCGAGTTGCGGCGGGAAGCCGTCGTCGCCCGGGCCGACCCGCCCGCGCGACCACAGCCACCCCCCGACGGCCGCACACACGAGAACCACGATCAACAGAACGTACGGCCAGCGGTTCCGTCCTCGATCCTGCATGTTCAGCCCTCGATCGGATGCCGCCGCCCGCGCACCGGGCCGCGGCCACAGGCGATGAGGAAAAGCAAGAGGAACAACATCGCAGGGTGTCGTTCCTGTCTATTCAACATATCCAATGAAATGGACATGTGATGACTCTACCCCCCCCCCGATGCATGTCAAGACTATTCCTGCTCGACATCGCGTCCCCTTGAAGGGGAATCTATTGCTGGGTGATCGCCACGAGCACGGCCGCGTGAGGGGCCTTGGCCCCGCCGGTGAACTTGCGTTCGTAGTTTGTTCCCACGAGGGCCTCGTCGGGCCGCCGGGATTCGCGTGGGGGCGCGGTCGCGGGCTCCGCCGGCGTTCGGAACGCGCGGATCAGCGACCGGGCCTCGTCGTCGGACAGGCGCTGGAACCGCGCGGGCGCCTCGGGGGCGCACCACCGTTCGAAGTATTCTTGCATCCAGGCCCAGTAGCCGTCGTGGTCGGTGACGACGCACAGCCGCCCGCCGGGCTTGAGCACGCGGTGGGCCTCGGCGAGGAACTCGTCGCGCAGGACCCGCCGCTTGTAGTGCTTCTTCTTGGGCCAGGGGTCGCTGTAGTAGAGGTGGATCACGTCGGCGACGCCGGGCGCGCAGCGCCACCTGAGGAACTCCACCGCGTCGGCGTGCAGCACGCGCACCCGGCTCTCGAGCCCGCGACGCCGGCATCGGTCCGCGGTGTAGCGCCAGAACTCCCGCGCCCACTCGACGCCGAGGATGTTCACGCCGGGTCTGGCGAGCGCGGTCTCGACAAGGAACCCGCCCTTGCCGGGCCCGATCTCGATCTCGAAGGGGCGCCCGGGATCGTCGAACCAGCCGCGCGGATCCAGGCGGGCGGCGTCGACGGCCGCCGGGTCCGCGGGCAGGCCCGGCAGGTCCCGCGCCGAGACGCCCGCACGCCCCGGGTCCAGGGCCCGTCCTCGCGCCAGACCGAAGCTCATCGGCGCAAGTCTAGTCATCGCAAACCTGTGCGCC
>RFGI01000080.1 GCA_003696725.1 Planctomycetota bacterium
GGGCGGGGCATGCCGGGAGGATACGGGACCGGCCCGGGCGGGGGCGTCCGGGATCGGCCCGCACGTGAGCCCCGGCAACCGGTCGGGCCGCGTTCGGTAGCACTACGGGTCCGTCGGGTCTGAGGTCGTCGTCGAATCGACGCCGGGGTGGGATCGTGACACGGAAGATTGCGCGTTTCGTCCTGAGTCTCGCCGCTCGCGGGGCGCTCGTCGTCATGGCGGCGGCGGCCACGGGCGCGCCGGCGCGCGCGTCGGCGCCGTTGCCCGTCTGGGCCGAGGCCGCCGACGTGCGTCTGGACAACGGCCTGCGGGTGATCGTCCTACCCCGCGATACGCCCGACCGGCGGGTGACGCTGCGGCTGGTCGTCCACGCGGGCACGCTGCACGACCCCGACGGCGCCGTCGGGGCGGCCCACCTCGTCCAGCACACCCTGTTCGATGGCTCGTCCCGGTTCCCCGATGGCGCGCGGGCCTTTCTCCGCTCTCTGGGCGCCGACCCCGGCAGCCACGAGACGGCCTACGTCGCGGCGGACCACATCGCGCTGACGGTGACGCTGCCGGGCCCCGCGGAAGGGCCGCTGATCCGGGGCCTGGCCTTCTTCGCGGACACGCTGGCGGGGCCGACGTTCCCAGACGCCGCGGTCAGGACGCAGCGGGGTGTGATCGCGGATGAACGGCGCCGGGGCCGGTCGCCCGAGCAGCGGGTCTTCGCGGCGGTGATCGAGGGGCTGGCGCCGGGCGCCCGCCTGGCGAGCCGGCTGGCGCCGCAGCCCCCCGACGCCGTCGAGCGCGTGACGCGCGAGGACCTCGTGGCGTTCCACCGCGCGTGGTTCGGGCCCGCCAACGCGACGGTGATCATCGTCGGCCCGGTGGACCCGGGCGAGGCGCTCGGCCTGGCGCGGGCCGACCTGGGCGCGGTCCCGGCCCGTCCGACGCCCACCCCGCCGGACGCCGGGCTCACGCCCACGCGCGGGCCGGGCTCGATCATCGCGACCGACCCGGAGCTCAACCGGTTCGTGGCGGCGCTGATCCGGCTGGAGCGCCCCGCGCCCTCGGCGCTGGACGAGGCGTCGTTCCGCGCGGGGCTGATCGATCAGACGGCCCGGCGGCTGCTCGAACGCCGGCTCGAGGCGCGCGCCTTCGCCGGCGACGCGGCGTACACCGCCAGCGGCGCGTACCTCGGCAACGCGCTGGGCGCGTTCTACGTGGCTCAGCTGGCGGTCGTCGCCGACTCGGACCGCGCCCGCCAGGCGCTGACGGACCTGCTCACCGAGCGCGCCCGCCTGATCGAGTACGGCTTCACCGAGCCCGAACTGGACCTGGCCCGGCGGGCGGTGCTCGCCGACGCCCGCGCCGTCGCGGACCGCGCCGCGACGCTCGACTCCATCGAGACGGCGAACCTCATCACCGACCAGGTCCTGTCCGGCGAGACGCTGATCTCGCCCGAGGACAACCTGGCGCTGGTCCGCCGGATCCTGCCGACGGTCTCCGTGGGGGACGCCACTCGGCGGTGCGCCGAACTCTTCGCCGATGAGAGTTGCGTTGTGGTGGTGGAGGGGCGCCCGGGCGGCGTCCCGTCGGAGGCAGACGTGGCGCTCGTGGCGCGCCGCGTCGAGGCGTTGCCGGTTTCGGCGCCGGACGCGCCGGCGGTCCTCGACGCGCTGGCCGAGCCCGCCTCACCCCCTGTCCCGCCCGAGTCTCTGGAGGTCGACCCGGCCGTCGGCGTGAGCACGGCGGCGTTCGCCAACGGGGTCGTCGCGCACCACAAGGCGCTGCCGGACGCCGGCCGCGTCATCCTGACCCTGACCTTCGCCGGGGGCGAGCTCGACGAGACCGCCGCGACGCGGGGCCTGACGCGGGCGGCCGCCGCCTGCTTCGACCGGCCGGCGGCGTCGGGGCGCGACGGGCTCGCCGTGCGCGACACCCTGCGTGTCCGCGGCGTCGATGTCTCCGCGCGGGTCGGGATCGACACCGTCAGCGTGACCATCACCGCGCCGGCCGACGAGGCGCGGCTGGCGTTCGAACTGGCCCGGCTCGTCGCGACCGTGCCCACGCTGGAGCGGGCCGCGTTCGATCAGTGGCGCACGCGGGCGCTCGCCGGCGCCGACCGGCGGGCGTCGAGCCCGCGGTGGGCGCTCGACGACGCCGTGGCTCGAGCGATGTCCGCGGAGGACGACCCGCGGCTGGTGTCGCTCTCCCGCGCGCAGATCGAGTCGCTGACGCTCGACGCGGCGCGGGCGTGGCTGGCGCGGCTGGTGGCGCGGTCGCCCGTCGAGGTCGCGGTGGTCGGGGCGATCGGCCGGGCCGACGCCGTCCGACTGGCCTCGGAATACCTCGGGGATCTCGCCTCAAGGCCCGCGCCGGCGCCCGGGCTGGCCCGGCGGGTTCCGACGCCGGCCCGCCCGCCGCGCGTGCGCGACGAGCGCGTCGGCGGCGGCGAGCTCGCCGCGGTCGCCGTGGGGTTCCGAGGCCCGGACGCCGGTGATGACGACGCCGTCGCGGCGCTGGATCTGGCGGCCCGGACGCTCGAGCCCGCGCTCGCCCGCCGGCTGCGCGACCGTGAGGGGCTGTCCGGGCCGGTGCGCGTCGAGCACGCGCCGGCTCGGGCGCTGCCGGGCTTCGGCGTCTTCCTGGTGACCGTGACGACCCCGCCGGCCGACGCCGATCGGGCCGCGCGGGTCATCGCGGAAGAGCTCGCCGAGTTCGCGCGCAACGGGCCGGGCTCGTACGACGTGGCCCTGGCGCAGTCTCAGGCCTCGGCGCAGGCCCGGGCCCTGGCCCGCGACCCCGAGCACTGGAGCCGGCTGTTGGCGCGGTCGTCCTTGCGCGGCCGGCCGATCCGCACCCCCGACGAACAGGCCGACCGCCTCACGAGCGTCACGCCCGACGCGATCCGACGCGCCGTCGCCGACCGGATGACGCGCGACGATGCGATCCGCGTCATCGTCCGCCCGGCGCGGGGCCCGGCGGGCGCCGGCTGAGTCACCCCGCCGGTGTCTTGGGGGTGGTCGGCGTCGGACCACCCGCGCAGGCGCACGACGGGCCGCAGGGCTGCTTGGGCGTCTTGGCCCCGTTCTTGGCCGCGCCGTTGTCGCCGGGGGCGTTGTTGGCGTCCTTCTGAGCCGCCTTGGTGTAGGACTCCGACCGGTAGTCCGTCTGGTAGAACCCGGACCCTTTGAACAGGACGCCCGCGCCGGTCCCGATGAGCCGTTCGAGCGCGAGCCGGCCGCACTCGGGGCACTTGCGCTTGGCCGAGTCCTTCATGGACTGGAAGAGCTCGAACGAGTGGCCGCACGAGCCGCAGCGGTAGTCGTAGGTCGGCATGATCGGTTCACTCCTGGGCGGCGCCGGTGTCCGGCGCGACGTACACCTTGGCCGGGCGCAGGACCCGGCCCATGAACTCGTAGCCCGGCTGCTCGACGCGGGCGACCTCGCCGGGCGCCACGCCCTGGGCGGGTTCGTGCCCGATCGCGTCGTGTCGAGTGGGGTCTGCGGGCGTGCCGGGCTCGGGGCGGATGGGCGTGACGCCGTGCTCCTGGAAGACCTTGTGCAGCTCCTCGCGGATGAGCCACACGCCGTCGAGGATGGCCTTGGCCGTGGCGGCGTCGGGGTCCTGCTTGAGGGCCATGTCCAGGTAATCGGCGACGCTCAGGAGGCTCTCCAGCACGCGGCCGGCGCCGTCCTCGCGGGCCTCACGCTCGTTGACGATCGCGCGTTTCTGGTAGTTCAGGAAGTCCGCCAGGGCGCGCTGCTTGGCCTCGCGGGCCTCGGCGAGCTCGGCCTCGAGGGCCTCGACCCGCTCCCGCAACTGTTCCGCCTGGTCGCCGGCGCCACCCGCCGACCGGCGCTCGTCACGCTTGTGCTCCGTGGACTTCCCCATGGCTCATCCCCGCTGCGCTTACCCGGCAAACCGCTCGCGCAGCTTGCGCCAGAACCCGCCGTCTTCCCCGACGACGGGCGCTTCCTCGACCTCGGCGAGCTCCCGCAGGAGTTCCTTGTGCTTGGCGCTCACCTTCCGCGGGACGACGATCTTGAGGATCGCGATCAGGTCGCCCCGCCGGCCTGTGCGGAGGTTCGGGAGCCCCGCGCCGGCCACGCGGACGGTGTCGCCGAACTGCGTCCCCGGGCTGATGCGCACCGTCGCGTCGCCGTCGAGCCCCGGGGCGTCGATCTCGGCGCCCAGCGCCGCCTGCGAGTAGGTGATCGGCAGCTCCAGCAGCAGGTCGTCGCCGTCGCGTTCGAAGAACCGGTGCGGGCGGACGCGCACGACCACATGCAGGTCGCCGCGCAGCCCCGCGGGCGCCTCGGCGCCGTCGCCGGGCGGGGGCTCGCCCTCGCCGCGGATGCGCACGGCCTGGCCGTCGTGGATGCCGGGAGGGATCTTGACGCTGATGGTGCGCTTGACCGGCACGCGGCCCTTGCCGCGGCAGTCGGGGCACGGGTCCTCGATGGTCACGCCCCGTCCCCGGCATCGCGGGCAGGTTGTCGCCATGCGGAACATCCCGCCCAGGCCCTGCTGCATGACGCGCCCCTGCCCGCCGCAGGTCGCGCACGGCGAGGGCGACGTGCCGGGCCGGGCCCCCGAGCCGGCGCAGGCGCCGCACACGTCCAGGCGGGTGAACGCCACGTCGCGCTCGGCGCCGCGGAGCACGTCCTCGAGGTCGATCTCGATCTCGGTCTGGAGGTCGTAGCCGCGCGCCGGCCCGCGCGGGCGCTGGCGCGTCCCGCCGAACCCGCCGCCCCCGAAGATGTCGGTGAACATCGAGAAGATGTCCTCGACGTTCATGCGTGAGAAGTCGTGCGTCGCGGGGCCGCCGGCGCCCCGGAGCCCCTCCCGGCCGAACCGGTCGTAGCGGGCGCGCGTGCTCGCGTCCGACAGCACCTCGTACGCCTCGGCGGCCTCCTTGAACCGGGCCTCGGCCTCGGCGTCATCCGGGTTGCGGTCCGGGTGGTATTTCATCGCCAGCCGGCGGTACGCGCGCTTGATCTCCTCCGCGTCGGCGGTGCGCTCGACGCCGAGGATCTCGTAATAGTCGCGCGTCGCGGGCATGAATCGGGCCTCCGATCTTCCGACCGAAGGCCCGTGTGTGTTCGCTCAGCGCACGGCTCGGAGAGCCGTGCCACCATCGGCGCCAGACCCCCTCTCCCTTCGGGAGAGGGCTTGGGAGAGGGGCTCCCCGTTGATCGATCGGCAGGCACGGAGGCCCGCCCCACGGTTCTCGGTCAATTCCATGTCACGCCACGGCGCCGGCCACGGGCTCGGACTTCTCCTTGAGGTCCGCGACCAGGACGTCGGTGGTGAGCATCAGCCCGGCGACGGACGCCGCGTTGATGAGCGCCGTCTTCGGCACCAGCACCGGGTCGATGATGCCGGCCTTGATCATGTCCACGTACTGATGCGTCGCGGCGTCGAAGCCGGTCGTCGCGGGCGACTGCTTGACCTTCTCGACGACGACGTCGCCGTCAACGCCGGCGTTGCTCGCGATCCGCGCCAGGGGCGCCTCGACGGCGTGGAGCACGATGTCGAAGCCGATCTTCTCGTCGCCGCGGGCCTTCTTCCGGCCGGCTTCGAGGGCATCGATGGTGCGCAGCAGCGCCACGCCCCCGCCGGGCACGTACCCGTCCTTGGCCGCGGCTCGGGTGGCGTTCAGGGCGTCGTCGACGCGGTCCTTGCGCTCCTTCATCGCGGTCTCGGTGGCGGCGCCGACGGTGATGATCGCCACCCCGCCGGTGAGCTTGGCCAGCCGCTCCTGGAGCTTCTCGCGGTCGTACTCGCTGGTGGAGCGCTCGAACTGGGCGCGGATCTGCTCGGCGCGGGCCTCGATGTCCCGCTTCTTGCCGGCGCCCTGGATGATCGTCGTGTCGTCCTTGGAGACGACGATCTTCTTCGCCTTGCCCAGCTCGCCCAGCTCGATGGACTCGAGCGACCGGCCGAGGTCCTCGCTGAAGAACGTCCCACCGGTGAGCGTCGCGATGTCGCCCAGCATGGCCTTTCGGCGGTCGCCGAAGCCCGGCGCCTTGACGGCGCAGACCTTCAGCACGCCGCGCAGCCGGTTGACGACCAGCGCCGCGAGCGCTTCGTTCTCGACGTCCTCGGCGATGATGAGCAGGCTCTTGCCGCCGGACGCGACCTTGTTCAGGAACGGCAGGAAGTCCGCCAGGTTGGCGATCTTCTTCTCGTAGATCAGCACCAAGGCGTCCTCCAGGACGGCCTCGGCGCTCTTGGGGTCGGTCATGAAGTACGGCGACAGGTAGCCCTTGTCGAACTGCATGCCCTCGACGTACTCGAGCGTGGTCTCGGCGGACTGGCCCTCCTCGACCTCGCACACGCCGTCGGCGCCGACCTTGGCGATGGCCTCGGCGATGAACTCACCGATCTCTTCGTCGTGGTTGGAGGCGACGGTGGCGACCTTTTTGTAGTCCGCCTTGCCCTTGCAGGGGACTGCGAGGTCGTCCAGGGCGGCGGCGGCGGCCTCGGCGGCGGCGTTGATCCCGCGCTGGAGCTGCACGGGGCTGGCGCCCGCGGCGACGTGCTTGAGGCCCTCGGCGAAGATCGACGCGGCGAGGACCGTGGCGCACGTGGTGCCGTCGCCCGCTGTGTCGTTGGTCTTCTTGGCGACCTGGTGGACCATCTTGGCGCCCATGTTGGCGAACGCCTCGGGCAGCTCGATCTCCTTGGCGACGCTAACGCCGTCCTTGGTGACGCTGGGCCCGCCGTAGGACTTCTGGATGACGACGTTGCGCCCGGTGGGGCCCATCGTCGCGCCGACGGCCTTGGCCATGGTCTCCACGCCGGCCTTGAGCTCGACCAGCGCGGTGTTCTCGAACATCATCTGTTTGGTGGACATGGTTCGTTCTCGTTCTGAAAAGGATTCACCACAGGGGCGCGGAGAGCGCAGAGTGGGTCATGTGGATGAGAGGATGAGTCGTTTGACGCCGTCGCGGAGATACGGCGCGTTGAAGTTCAGGAGCAAGCCGCGCTCGATGCGCGCGAGCCGGAGATACGTGAGCAGTTGGGCCTCGTGGATGGGCGCGAGCGATTCGACGGCCTTGATCTCGACGATCACTTCGTCACGGACAACAAGGTCCAGCCGGGAACCGCATTCGAGACGCCGGCCCTTGTGTTCAACCGGCAGATCGACCTGCGCCTGAAACGGCACGCCACGCTCGGTGAGTTCCTGTTCGAGGCAGGCTTGATACGCGGATTCGAGGAGTCCGGGGCCGAGCGCGCGGTGCACATCGATCGCCGCGGCGATGATCTCGCCGGTGACCGGGTCTCTCCCAGCCTGCGCCGTCGCGCTCGATGTCTCCATCTTCAGGCCCACAGATCCCCTCTCTGTGTTCTCCGCGCCTCTGCGGTGAAAAGCGGTGCTCTCAGCCGTCGACCACGCCGAGCAGTTCCGACTCTCGGAGGATCAGGTGGTCGGCGCCCTTGATCTCGACCTCGGTCCCGGCGTACTTGCCGTAGACCACGGTGTCGCCCTTCTTGACGCTCGGCTTGGCGCGCTGGCCGTTGTCCAGGCGCTGGCCCGGGCCGACGGCGACGACCTTGCCGCGCACCGGCCGCTCCTTGGCGCTCTCGGGCAGGTACAGGCCGGACTCAGTCTTGTCGCTCTGCTCGATGGGCCTCACGAGCACGCGGTCTTCCATTGGTTTGACGGCCATTGATTCGATCTCCTGAATTGTGTTCGGTGTGTGGGTGTCGCAGCCGTGCGCTGCCGGTCAGAACCCCATCCCGCCCATGCCGGGCATGCCGCCGCCCATGCCGCCCATGCCGCTGGCGCCGGCGCCGGCGGGGGCCTCGTCCTCGTCCTTGGCTTCGGTGATGAGCACATCGGCGGTCAGCAGCACGGTCGCGACGGACGCGGCGTTCTGCAGGGCGCTGATGTCGACCTTGGCCGGGGTGATGACGCCGTCCTTGACCAGATCGGTGTACTCCATCGAGAGGGCGTTGAAGCCGAAGTTGGGCTTGGCGCTCTCGGCGACGGTCTCGACGACCACCGCGCCCTTGGCGCCGGCGTTCTCGGCGATGGTGAAGAGCGGGACGGCCAGCGCGGTGCGGACCGTCTCCAGCCCGGCGGCGAAGTCGTACTTGGCGTGGCCGACGTCCTCGGCGTGGACGTCGCCGGCCTTGCCGAAGACGGCCTTCCACTCGCGGATGGACTCGATCGCGCCGCGGGCGCGGACGAAGGAGGTCCCGCCCCCGGCGACGACGCCGTCCTCGACGGCGGCGCGGACGGCGTGCAGGGCGTCCTCGACGCGGGCCTTCTTCTCCTTGAGTTCGGCCTCGGAGGCGGCGCCGACGTTGATCTGGGCGATCCCGCCGGAGAGTTTCGCCAGACGCTCCTGGAGCTTCTCGCGGTCGTAGTCGCTGGTGGTGGTCTCGATCTCGCGGCGGATCTGGGCGATGCGGTCCTTGATGTCCTTGCTGGACCCCGCGCCCTCGAGGATGGTCGTTGTGTCGGAGGTGACCTCGACCTTCTTGGCCAGGCCGAGCTGCTTGAGGTTGATCTGATCGAGCTCGATCCCGAGGTCCTTCATGATGGGCTCGGCGCCGGTGAGGACCGCGATGTCTTGGAGCATGGCCTTGCGGCGGTCGCCGTAGCCCGGCGCCTTGACGGCGCAGACCTGGAGCGTCCCGCGCAGCTTGTTGATGACCAGCGTGGAGAGCGCCTCACCCGTCACATCCTCGGCGATGATGAGCAGCGGCTTCTTCGCCGCCATGACCTTCTCGAGGAAGGGGACGAGTTTCGTGATGCTGTCGATCTTGTCCTCGTGGATGAGCACGAGGCACTTGTCGAGTTCGACGGTCATCTCGTCGGCGTCGGTGACGAAGTTGGGCGAGAGGTAGCCGCGGTCGAACTGCATGCCCTCGACGACCTCGACGGTGGTGTCCAGGGACTTGCCTTCCTCGACGGTGATCACGCCGTCCTTGCCGACCTTCTCGAAGGCGTCGGCCATGATCTTGCCGATCTCGGGGTCGTTGTTGGCGCTGATGGTGGCGACGGCTTCGATGTCGGCCTTGCCCCGGACGGGCTTGGCCTGGGCGCGGATCTCGGCGACGACGGCGTCGACGCCGGTGCGCATCCCGCGGACCAGGGCGTTGGCGTCCACACCCGCGGCGATGCGCTTGAGCCCCTCGCGGAAGATGGCCTCGGCGAGGACCGTCGCGGTCGTAGTGCCGTCGCCGGCGTCGTCGGAGGTTTTAGAGGCGGCCTCCTTGACGAGCAGGGCGCCCATGTTCTCTGTCTTGTCGCGCAGCTCGATCTCCTCGGCGACGGTCACCCCGTCCTTGGTGACGGTGGGCCCGCCCCAGGACTTGTCGATGACGGCGTTGCGGCCGCGCGGGCCGAGGGTGCTCTTGACGGCGGCGGCGAGCTTCTCCACCCCGGCGAGCAGGGACTGGCGGGCGTCGAGGTCGAAGGTGAGGTCCTTGGTGGCCATGGATCGGGTACTCCGTCGGTCGCGTCTGGTGAACAGCGAAGGTGGTGCGTGGGAGCGGCCCGGCGTGGGCCGTCAGCGATCGGGTTGGTCCGAGGGCGCAGGGCGCCCGGGGCCCGTCTATGCAACTTGCGCGCCCGGTCGGCGTGCCGCGGTCGCACGTCCGGGCGGGTCGTGGCCGGCGTGATGCGGGTGTCGGTCGGCTCAGGCGGCTGACACACCGGACGCGGGGTCTGCGGCGGCTGCCAGAGTGGCAGGCTCGAGTCAGGGCGCCGGCCCGGACTTGGTCGAGCGGGGCCCGAGGAGCTCGGCGAGGCGGAACGGGGGCGTCAGGAGGGTTCGGCGGAGTCGCCAGCCGTCGATCGTCGCCCCGGCCAGGCCGATCGTCACCAGCATGGACGCGACTAACACCAACAGCGAGCCCGCGTCGGCGACCATCACCGCCGACCTGGGGGGCAGTCCCACGGAGGCGAGCCGGACCAGATCGCCTGTCGCAGCCAGGGCGACGGCGGCCGCCGTGGCGTAGATCGTCTGCCGGTCAACCCGGCCCGTGCGGAGGACGAGCGACCGCGCCACCAAGGCCCGCGCGTTCGGCCGGAGCAAGATCAGGATCACCACGGCGCAGGCGCCCAGGCACAGGCGGTGGGCCAGGCGGCGCGGGTCGGGGTCGGCGTCGACATACGGCGCCGGGCTCACCGGGTCGATCACCAGCGTGATCCGCCACCAGCACCAGATCAGCGGGATGTAGCACGCGGCGCCCAGGGCCGCTCTCAAGGACAGCCGGAGCGGCGTCTCGCGCGTCGGGCCGATGAGCCCGATCGAGGCCAGCGCCGACAGACCCAGCCCGCCGACGCTCACCCAACCGAGCCGCGCCAAGCCCGCCGGCCGGGGGGCGCCGACGATCTCCGCAACGAGATCCGCGATCCTGGGGACCCACGCGGCGAGCGCGGCGATCAGCCCACCCAGCGGCCAGAGCATCACCGCGTTGGCCGTCAGCCGGGGTGTGGGCAGCGGCTTGAACGCGTCCGCGTGCGGATCCACCCGCGAGAGGATCGTGGCCCGAACCGCCAGCCCGCACTCGGGGCACGACCCGCGCAC
>RFGI01000081.1 GCA_003696725.1 Planctomycetota bacterium
GCCAGGTCACCGACTACATCGTGATCGCGTCGGGGACCAGCGACCGGCAGATGCGCACGGCCGCCGACAAGGCCCAGGAGGCCGTCGAAGCCCTCGGCGCCGAGACGTTCCGCTCCGCACGGGACCCCTCGAGCACCTGGATCGTACTGGATTTCGTCGACGTCGTCGTGCACGTCTTCGAGCCCGCGACGCGGGCGCACTACGATCTGGAGATGCTCTGGGGCGACGGGCCACGCGTGCCGTGGTCCCCCCGGAAGGCCGGCGCTGGGCCCGCCCCAACGTCGCGCGACTGACCCGGCCGCACCCGCACGCGGGCTACACTTTTTCCATGGCGCGGAGCGTCTCTCTCGCGAACAAGTGCCAGCTCCTGTTCGGCGGGGCGGTGGTGCTGATCGTGATCGCCGCCCTGATCGGCCCGTGGCTGCGCGTGGGCGCGGTGATCGATCAGAGCGAGATCGGCGCCCTGCGCGACCTGGCCCTGGCCCAGACGGACGGGTCGGAGGACCTCTCCCTCCGCCGGCTGACCGTCGGCGCCGCCGACGCCGTCGAGAACGAGTTCGCGGCCCGCGCCCTGGAGCGGTTCACCGCGGATCCGGCCCTCGCCGAGCACGTCGAGACAATGTGGGACGAGGGCGTCCGCGTCTTCCGCTACGCCCGGCCCGTGCGCGACGAGGCCGGCGCCGTCGAGTCGCTGGTGCTCATCGAGCGGCGCTCGCCGCGCGTCGCCGGCCGGCTGTTCATCAACCGCCTGTTCCTCCTGAGCGCCGGGCTCCTCGCCGGCGGGCTGGCCGTATTGGTCTTCTACCTCATCACCACGCGGCTGATCCTGTCTCCGGTGCGCTCGCTCAAGCACACCGCCGAGCAGATTATGGCCGGCGACCCCGCGGCCCGCGCCGACATCCGCACGGGCGACGAGTTCGAGCAGCTCGCCGACGCCTTCAACGGGATGCTGGCGGGCCTCGAAGAGAAGCGCGACCAGCTCCGCGCCGCCAACCAGTCCCTGGACCTCCGCGTCGCCCGGCTCGAGGAGGCGAACCTGGCGCTGCACGAGGCGGCCACGCTCAAGGGCGATTTCATCGCCGCGGTCAGCCACGAGCTGCGCACACCCCTGAACTCCATCATCGGGTTCGCGGAGCTCCTGCAGGAGATCGCCCAGCGCGACCGCGCCGCGGGCCTGGTCCGCGACGAGGAGGAATGGCTCAAGCGCCAGCGCTACCTGGACCACATCGTCGAGTCGGGCCGGTCGCTCCTGGAGATGATCAACGAGCTCCTGGACATGGCCAAGATCGAGGCCGGCAAGATGGACCTGCACGTCGAGCTGATGAGCGTCGACGAGGCCTGCGACGGGCTGCTCGCGCTCATCCGCCCGCAGGCCGAGCGCAAGGGCGTCGCCCTGCAATACGACGCGGCGGGACTGCGCGCCGAGGCCGACGGCGCCGCCCCCATCATCGAGACCGACCCGCGCAAGTTCCAGCAGATCGTCTTCAACTTCCTCTCGAACGCCGTCAAGTTCACCCCGGAGGGCGGGCGCGTCACGCTCCGCGCCGAGCGTCTCGTCGCCGGCGACGGCGAGCCCCGCGTCCGCGTCAGCGTCATCGACACCGGCCCCGGGATCGCGCCCGAGGATCAGGGCCGCATCTTCGAGAAGTTCACGCAGCTCGCCACGGGCCACACCCGGCTGCACTCCGGGACGGGGCTGGGCCTGGCGATCGCCCGGGAACTCACGGGCATGATCCAGGGCGACATCCAGCTCGAGTCCGCCGTCGGCCGCGGCTCGATGTTCAGCCTCATCGTGCCCTTTCGAATGGACCCCGAGCTGGCGGCGTCGCGCGCCCTGCGCCTCTCTGGCCGGGAGCCCGCCCCCGAGCCGCACGCGGACGAGGCCGCGGGCCTTAGCGCCCGGGCCTGATGGCGTCCTCATGATGCCGGATGATCGGCGGTCCCGACGCGGGCCAGTCGATCGCCACCACGTCGATCCTCAGCGGCCGACCGGCCCAGCCCCGCCGGCGCGACACGTCGTGGGCCAGTCGGAGGAGCGTGGCGCGCTTGCGCGCCGTGATGGCCGCCTCGGGCGGGGGCGCGGGGGCCGAGCCGTCCACCGCGCGGGTCTTGACCTCGACGAAGACGATCGTCCGCCGGTCCGGCGCCAGGGCGACGAGGTCGATCTCGCCGTAGGGTCGGCGGACGTTCCGGGCGAGGATGCGCAGGCCCGCCCGCCGGAGCCGCCGCGCCGCCAGCCGCTCGCCGGCCGGCCCCAACCGGTCGGGGGCCGGCCTGCCGCGCCGGAGCCGCAGCAGCCGCCCGATCACCCCTGCGCCGTCAGGAGGTAACGCTCGGCGGCGATCTCGAACAGCCGGCGCTCCATGCGCTGGATTTGCTCGCCCGTGCCGAGCCCGCTGCGCTCCAGCAGCCGGGTGAAGTACTCCTCCTCGGCCTCGCGCACGCGCTCAGCGAAGAGTTCGTTCATGATCTGCACCTGCACGTCGTACAGCGGCTGGCTGATCTCCCGCACCTCCTCGAGCCGGATCCAGTAGACGTTGGCGCCGACCTCGATCGGCCCGGCGACCTCCCCCGGCGTCAGGCGCTGCGCCGCCGCGTTGAGCTCCGGCAGCCCGATCAGCGCCGCCCGCTCGTACGGCCCGTCGAGGACCCGCTCCAGCAACCCGCCCGACTCCGGCGAGAAGGTGCTCAGCCGAGCGGCGACAGCCTCGAACGTCTCGCCCGACTCCAGCGCCGCCCGCACCGATCCGACACGCTCGGTGTCGGCCGCGGGGACGCGGATCATCCGCAGGATCGCCGTCGCCGGCGGGTTGAACCGGTCGCGGTCCCGCTCGTACCGCTGGCGCACCTCCCGCCACGGCACGAGCACCTTGTTCTGGAGGATCTGCCTGAGCCACGACCGGATGAGTTCCTCATTGCGCCGGGCCTCGACGGCCTGCTCGAGCGTGATCCCCTCCTCTTCGAGCAAGCGCCGGTCGGCCCGGGCGGCGCTGCCGCGGTTGCGGCTGACGAGATCTTCCCGCAGGGACCGCACGAACGTCACCACGCCGGCGCGCTGCTCGGGCGTCAGGCTCGACTCCACCTCCGCCAGAAGCAGCTCATCGCGGATCCGGTCGCGCAGCGCCGCCCGGATCTCGTCCCGCGCGAACCGCAGCCACTCCTCGGGCGTGCGACGCTGGGCCTCGGCGCGCAGGCGCGCGTCCATCGGCTCGAAGAACTCCGACGCGAAGAGCGGTCGGCCGTTGATCTGCCCCACCAGGGCGTCGACCCGCACGCGCTCCACGCGCTCGGGCGTTGCGGGCTCGGCGGGCTCGGCGTCGGAGATCGTCGGCGTCTCGGACGGCGCGCCGCTCGGACCCGGCGCGGGCGCCCCCTCCGCCGGCGGCTGGACCGGTCGGCCCACGAGCGAGCTCGGCGCCAGGGCGATGGACTCGGCGTCGACCTCGTCTGCGGGCTGCACCGGCGCCGGCGGCGGCAGGTCCACCTGCGCCCGGCGGGGGCCGGCGCAACCGACCAGCCCCGTGGTGGAGATCGTGACGAGACCGAGGATGGCGGGGACTCTGTTCACACGCCCGTCTCCGTGTCGGCCGGCTCGCGCCAGCGCCTCTGAGCGTCCAGCGGGCGGGCCTTGGACCCGAACCGTACACTATGCGCAGCAGGAGCGGCGCGCGGCGCCGACCACCTCCCAGACGCTGGAGCCGACATGCCCGAACTCATCGACCCCACCGGTGGCGAGCCCGCCGACGAACCCAAGATCGTCGTCGACAGCGACTGGAAGGCCGAGGCCCAGAAGGAGAAGGAGCGCCTCGCCCAGGCCGAGGCCCAGGCCCAGGAATCCGGCGAGCGCCCCGGCGGCCGGGGCCTGCCCCCCGCCGACTTCCGCGCCCTGGTCGGCTCCCTGGCGACCCAGGCCATCATGTACCTCGGCGGGATCCCCGACCCCGACGGGCGGGCCATCGTGGCCCCGGAATACGCCCGGCACTACATCGATTTGCTCGGCGTGCTCGAAGAGAAGACCAAAGGCAACCTCACCGATGAGGAGTCCAAGGAGCTCACGGGAGTCTTGCACGAGCTCCGCACCCGGTTCGTCGAAATCGTGCAGGGCGTCGCCGCCGCCGTAGCCGAAGAAGAAGCCAAGAAGACCGCTCGGGGCGACGCCCCCGGCCAGGCGCCGCCGGCCTGACCGCGGCCGGACGCACCGGCTCAGAAAGGGTGGACCGACTCGCGATGCCCGACCACGACCGCCCAGCCCCGTTCATGCAGCGGCATCACTTCCTGCTCCGCCGGCTGCACTCCCTCGCCGGGATCATGCCGATCGGCGTCTTCCTGATGAGCCACCTGACGACCAACTCCTCGGTCGTCTGGGGGCTGGTGAACGCGAATCGCATCCCCGAGGGCCACGCCGGCGCCGGCACGTTTCAGCACGAGGTCAACTTCATCCACTCGCTGCCCTACCTGATCCTCATCGAGGTCTTCGGGCTGTGGCTGCCGATCGCGTTCCACGCGGTCCTGGGCGTGTACTACGCGACCACAGGCCGGCCCAACCACGCCCGCTACCCCTACCAGGACAACTGGCGCTACACGCTCCAGCGGATCAGCGGGTACGTCGGCGTGCTGTTCATCTTCTACCACATCGCCACGCTGCGCTGGGGCTGGACGTTCCTGATCCCCGGCGGGACACAGTGGGAGGCGCAGTACGCCGCGTCCACTCTGGCCATGGCGCTCCAGGGCGGCGGTGACGGGCTGACGACCCCCGGGCTGCTGGTCTCGGCCGGGTACATGGTCGGTGTTTCGCTGCTGGTGTTCCACCTGGCCAACGGGCTGTGGACGGCCGCGATCACATGGGGGCTGACCGTGACGGCCCGCGCCCAGCGGCGCTGGGGTCTGGTGTGCGCCGGGCTCGGCGCGGCGATGATGGTGATGGCGTGGTCGGCGGTGATCGGCTTCGCGACGCTGGACCCGGCCCAGGCGCGCCTCGCCGAGGAGGCCGTCAACCGCGGGCACGCCGACCCCGCTCATGTCGAGCCCGCCGAGATCCTCACGCAGAACCCCGAAGGAGGCCGGCCGTGAGCGAACCGCGCCGCGTCATCGTCGTCGGGGGCGGGCTGGCGGGGCTGGCCGCGTCGGCGCGCCTGGCCGAGCAGGGCCTCGCCGTGGACCTCTTCTCGCTGGTCCCGGTCAAGCGCTCGCACTCGGTGTGCGCCCAGGGCGGGATCAACGCCTGCAACGAGGTCGCCCGCCAGCAGGGGTTCTCCGAGTGGATGCACATGGACGAGACGCTCTACGGCGGGGACTTCCTCGCCGACCAGCCGCCCGTCTACGAGATGACCCACTGGGCGCCCAAGATCATCGACCTCCTCGACCGCATGGGCGTCCCATTCAACCGCACCCACGAGGGGTTCCGCGACCTTCGTCTCTTCGGCGGGTCGCTCTTCAAACGCACCCACTTCGCCGGCGCCACCACCGGGCAGCAGCTGCTGTACGCCCTGGACGAGCAGGTCCGCCGCGCCGAGGCCGGGGGCGCGGTCACCAAGTACGAGCACTGGGAGTTCCTCCGCCCGATCCTCGCGGAGGTGGACGGCGCGACGCGCTGCGTCGGGATCGTGGCCCAGGACCTGCGCACCATGCAGGTCCGGTCGTTCCGGGCCAGCGCCGTCGTCATCGCCACCGGCGGGTGCGGGCTGATCTTCGGCAAGAGCACGAACTCCGTCTCCTGCACCGGCGCCGCCGCCGCCCGCTGCTACCTCGCCGGCGCGTGGTACGCCAACGGCGAGATGATCCAGGTCCATCCCACGGCCATCCCCGGCGCCGACAAGTGCCGGCTGATGTCCGAGTCCGCCCGCGGTGAGGGCGGCCGGGTCTGGGTCCCCAAGACCAAGGGCGACACGCGCCACCCGTCGCAGATCCCCCCCGCCGAGCGCTGGTACTTCCTCGAGGAGCGGTACCCGAAGTACGGCAACCTCGTGCCGCGCGACATCGCCAGCCGGGAGATCTTCGACGTCTGCGTCAACATGGGCATGGGGATCGGCGGCGAGAACATGGTCTACCTGGACCTGACGCACAAGCCGCGCGAGGAGCTGGACCTCAAGCTCAAGGGCATCCTGGAGATCTACGAGAAGTTCGCCGGCGAGGACCCGCGCGACGTGCCCATGAAGATCTTCCCCGCGATGCACTACACCATGGGCGGGCTGTGGACGACGTTTACCCCCGAGGAGCGCGCCGCGGACCCTGTCATGGACCGCGACTCGGGCCGCCAGCGCGTCACCGGCATGGCCCTCGGCGCCACGAACACCATGCAGACCAACATCCCGGGCCTTTACGCCCTGGGCGAGGTGAACTTCGCCTACCACGGCGCCACGCGCCTGGGCGCCAACGCCCTGCTGTCCTGCATCTTCGACGGGCTCTTCGCCGGCGTCGGCATCGCCAACAGCGCCCGTGACGAGGCGCCCGACCCCGCCTCGCTCGCCGCCGACGTCTTCGACGCCCCGGCCAAGCAGGAGCAGGACCGGGCCGAGGCCCTCCGCGCCCGCGCCAGGGCCGGCGCCCCCGACCCCGAGGTCAACCCGTACCTCATCGCCCAGGAGCTCGGCCGGGAGATGACCGACGCCTCCACCGTCGTCAAAACCGGCGAGCGGCTCGAGCAGGCCCTCGGCAAGATCCGCGAGCTCAAAGATCGCTGCGCCCGGGCGACCCTCGCCGACGCCTCGATGTGGACCAACCAGAACCTGGCGTTCACCCGCGGCCTGTCGGACATGCTGCGCCTGGCCGAGGTGATCCTCGCCGGCGGGATCGAGCGCAAGGAGAGCCGCGGGTCGCACTACCGCCTGGACTACCCCGACCGGGACGACGCCAACTTCTGGAAGACGACGATCGCCGAGTACGACGCCGACGCCGACGCCCCGCGGATCTCATACCGCGACGTGATCGCGCCGATGGTCGAGCCCCGGGCCCGCACCTACGGCAAGACCCAGAGCGCCCCCGAGGCCGTGCGCCAGCCCGAAACCCCGGCGCCGGCCGCCTCCTGACCCACCCGACGCAAGACGCCATGCCCAACGCCACAAGCCAGAACGGAACCGTCGAGGACCCCGCCGCCCCCGGCGTCGGGCGGACACGCACCGTCCGCTTCCGCGTCAAGCGATGCGACGGGCCCGGCAAGCCCTCGCGGTGGGAATCGTTCGACGTGCGCGTCGCGCAGGGCGAGGGCGCCAACATCCTCGCGTGCCTCCAGCGGATCGCCGCCAACCCGGTGACCGCCGAGGGCGCCAAGACGACCCCCGTGGTGTGGGACGCGGGATGCCTGGAGGAGGTCTGCGGCGCCTGCACCATGGTCGTCAACGGCCGGGCCCGCCAGGCGTGCAGCGCCCTGATCGACACCCTGGCGCCCAACGACGGCGACGAGATCACCCTCGAGCCGATGAGCAAGTTCCCCGTCGTGCGCGATCTGCACGTGGATCGGTCGCGGATGTTCCACACGCTCAAGCGGCTCAAGGCCTGGGCGCCGATCGACGGGCTGTACGCCCTCGGGCCGGGGCCCCGCGAGCAACCCGCCCGGCAGCAGGAGCGCTACGCCTACTCGACCTGCATGACCTGCGGCTGCTGCCTGGAGGCGTGCCCGCAGTTCCGGCTCGAGCCCCAGCCCGGGCGCTGGGACACCGCGTTCGTCGGCGCCAACGCGATCGGGCAGACGCTCCTCTTCAACGAGCACGCCATCGCGGGCGAGCTGGCGCCCGACCGGCTCGACGAGATGCTCGCGCCCGGCGGCGTCTCCGACTGCGGCAACGCGCAGAACTGCGTCAAGGTCTGCCCCAAGGAGATCCCGCTCACCGACGCCATCGCCGCGATCGGGCGGGCGGCGACCATCCACGGCCTGAAGCGGTTCTTCGCGCGTTGATCCGGCTCACGCCCGAGCCTCGTCCCGGCGCGAAATGGACTCTCTGGCCGGCGCCCAGCGGTCCTTGAGCCGCAGGATCGGTTTTTCAAAGAAATAATAACTTATGGTCGCCATCAGGACGGCGACCGCCGAGATCGCCGCCAGCCGGATCAGGCTGTGCGCGACGCTGTCCGACCGGCGCCAGTCCGGGACGACGCGCCCGAAGCCGAAGTCGACGCCGGCCCGCGCGATCAGGTGCAGGAGGTATAAGCCGTAGGACACCTTGCCGATGTGCACCAGCCACCTGGCCGAGCAGGCCCGGCTCAGCGGGCCGCCCTCATGCGTCAGCGCACGCAGCGTCACCGCGGCGGACGCGAAGGCTACGACGGAGTACCCCGCGATGACGAATCCGACATCGCCCCGGTCCCACACCGCGAGCGCGGCGAACGCCGCCGCGGCCAGGGGCCAGGCCAGACGCCGCAACGCTTCGATCGGTCGGCCCGCGTCCATCCGCAGCAGGAGCGCCAGCAGCCCCCCGACGGCGAGCGAATCCATCCGGCAATAGGGCAGCACGTACGGCGCCGCGTAGTACCCGTCGGTCTGCAC
>RFGI01000082.1 GCA_003696725.1 Planctomycetota bacterium
CGCCAAAGCTGCACAAGAAGGCCAAGCGCGACCGCAAGCGCCGCCACATCCGCCCCGCGCTCGACACCGAGCGCGTCTGACGTTCCCAACAACAGCAGACCCGCGTCCTCGGCGTCCGGCCCTCGTGAGCGCCGTCAGCCGTTCCGCGCCGTGCCGCCCATCGTCCGCCAGGCCACCCGGTACCGCTGAGCCATCGTCTCCAGCGCCGACGGGATCACCCGCACCCGCCCCACCACGCTCATGAAGTTCACATCGCCGGCCCAGCGCGGCACGACGTGCACGTGCAGGTGCCCGGGCAGCCCGGCGCCCGCCGCCGACCCCTGATTGACCCCGACGTTGACGCCCTGCGGCCGCAGCGTCCGTTCCACGAGGTCCACGGCGAGGTCCGTCAGCCGCCACAGCGCCGCCCGCTGCTCGGGCGTGTAGTCCAGGAGGCGCGGGCGCGCCTCGCCCAGCGCCGCCATCAGGTGCCCGCCCGCGTAGGGGTAGAGGTTCAGCAGAATCATCCCCCCGGTCTGGTCGGCGCCCACCCGCGCGATGACGTGGTTCGCCTCGTCGCCCGCGGGGTCGGCCCAGTACGCGGCGAGGAAGTCCGGCAGGTCCGCGGCGCCGCGCGCCGCCGCGTCCGCCGACAGGTCCTGCATGTACCGGTCACGCCACGGCGCGTGCAGCGCGATCGGGTCCGTGTCACGCGGTGTGTCGTCCCGGCTCATGCGTGGTCAGCGTACCGCCTCCTCGCGCAGCGCGAGCACGAGCGCCCGCGCGTACGACCCCGCCGCGATGAGGCTCAGCGCCCCGGCTGGGAGGAAGACGGCCAGATCCGCCCACGCCGGCGCGTCGGCCAGCGCCACCGCGAACCACAGGAAGAAAAACGCGGTCGCCCACTTGCCGGCGCGCGAGGGGGACCGCCCGAGGAAGGCCGACGCCCGGCCCCGCGCCAGCGCCACACCGAACGCCGCGGCGACCGCCGCGTCACGCGCCAGCGCCACCGGCGCCTGCCACGGGTCGATCTGGCGCGAGACCGCCAGCGTCGCGATCGCGCTGAGCGTGAACAGCTTGTCCGCGACGGCGTCCAGGATCCCGCCGGCGGCGCTGGTCGCGCTGTACCTCCGGGCGAGGAAGCCGTCGAGGAAGTCCGTCGCCCCCGCGACCAGGACGACCGGCAGACGGGCCGCCTCGGGCGACCACGGCAGCCACACCGCCAGCCCGATCCGCAGGGCGGACAGGGCGTTGGGCGCCCGCCGGATCCACGCTGGGCCGGGCTGGGTTGACGCGCTCGCCGGTGGGGTCATGGGCCGCCTCGATCGCCGGTACCCTAGCGCCCGTGCCGGCGGACCCGGTGATCCAGGCCCTCGCCGCCCGCATCGAGCGGGCCCGCGCCCGGGTCGTGCGCCCGCCCAGAGTGCGCCCCGTCGCGGGGCAGTTCGCCGCGGTGGGCGCGGGGCTGAAGCGCGACCGGGCGCGACTGGCCGCGGTGGCCCGCGCGTGGCTGGAGTGTTGCCCGGGGACGCTCGCCGAGCGCTCGGCGATCCGGTCCTTCGCTCGCGGCGTCCTAACTGTTGCAGCCGACGACGCCTCGACCCGGTTCGAACTCGACCGCTGGCTCCGCTCGGGTGGCGAGGACGCGGTGATCCGCGCCAGCCGGGCGCCGGTCCACCGCGTCAAGATCGTCGCGGGTCGGTGAGTTAGGGTCGTGGCGCTCTGGGCAGAGCCCACAGGCACGCCGCGATAAGGATCGCGTTGCGGCCGAGCCCGAGGAGGTTCTCCGCACGCGCGGACTCGGCGAGCCGCACCGCGCCCGTGCACCCGCACGTCGGCGCCGAGGAGTCCGCGAGGAGCGCGACGAGCGCGGCGGAGAACGCCGACAGAACGCCAACCGTGATGCGCAGCACAAGCCTCGGCCGCCACGCTGTCAGCAGCGCGCACCCGATCGCGATCTCCAGGACGACGAGGATCGCGGGCGTAGCACGCGCCGCCTCATACACCAGTGACTCGAGCGAATCGGCGCCCATGACACCGGTCAGCACGTGTAGCGCCGCCCGCTGCGCGGGTCCCGGCGACCATGCCTTCAGGAACGCCGAGAGGATGAACACAGCCCCAACGACGGCGCGGACCGCGTTACGGATTACAGCCCGCCGGACTGTGCCAGCCTGATCCGTAACATCCGGGCGGATCGCAGCGCCTGGCATACGTCAGAACTCGGGACCAGCGTAGAGCGGGATGGCATACGTGTTGGCATACTCGAACGCCGCACGGCGATCGGGCAGATGCCACATCCCGCTCCGAGGATCGTAGAACAGAATCATGTCGGCTGGCAAGACAACGTCTCGGTCATTCCGTATTATAAAATGTATTCGCGCGATCTGAACAGAGCCGTCACGATCGAGAACTTCCTCGACCGACACCGGCGGTTTCCAGTGCGGCCAGCCGTCGTATTGCTGGCCGTCCGCCCAATACATCGGCGCGTCCGGCTCATCGGCGAGGGTCTCTGCTCGCGCAAAGAACACAGGCTGGAAGGGAGTGAGGATGTCGTACACCGGCGCACCGCCCGTCCCGACGGCGGTGGCAAGCCAGATTTCGACGGCGCCCGGCCCGGTCGAGATCCCGGTCGGTGTCGTGTTGTGCCGTCGGCACTCGCCCTCAAAGGCGTCTCGGAAGACCGTCCACGGGGTGTCGGCCTGCGAGATCTCGCGGCCGGCGGCGAGCTTGAACCGACGCGCGTAGCCCGGATGTCGCGTGGTAAGACCGGGTTTGCCGTCAATCTCTTCGTCGAGCGGTTTGAGTGTATAATCTCGATTCGTCATCCACTCTGCGTACGTCTCCGCGTTCGCGGAAGCACGCGCCGCAAGGAAATCCGAGACTGTCTTCCGTAGCGCATCGAACTGAGCCTCTGTCAGTGTGTCGGGCTCCTCGACGAGTTCGATGTCATCCCCGTCCGGTGTGTTGTGAACCGCCGAGAACGAACGGCCGGCGCCCAGAGCGGCAATCACCGCTGCCGGCTCGGTGATGCGCGCCACTGGGGACGCCCGAAACGTGGCGCGGGTGTTTTCAGCTTCACGCGCTGCGCCCGCGGGTGGCGTCCAGTTGCTCGTGCGAGTCCTGAACAACAGGAGCGCGACGACGGACAACACGGTCAAGATCGTGACGAACGCGACCGTGCGTGTTCGAGCCGACACCATTTATCTGAAACATCCGGGTGGGAACGGCTTGCGGAAATCGCTTACGACACACGTGATGGAAGCCGGGCAGCATTCTGCGACCTCATAGTCATTGCACCGTCGTTGTCGGAGTCCACATGGGGATGATTCCTTGCAGGAGCAGAAATGCTTCCCGGCCCCTCCATTACCCGGGCAGTCCTCATCACCGACGATGGGCGTGCCGTCGGGGCCGATGCAGGGGTCGGCGCTGTCTTGAGCCAGCGCGACGCCGACGAGCGCGAGCCCGGCCAGGGCCAAACCGACCATCGCCCCGGTGCGGGCCACACCCGGGCTGACGAGCGGACGGGGGCTGTTCGCGTTCATGCGTTTCTCCTGATTGTCAAATCTTGATCGAGGGGGTCTCCGTCGCGTCGGACGAACAGGCTCGCGCGGCGCCTGGAACCGGATCCGGTGCGGGCTTCGTCCGCCCGCCCGATTTGCATTTATATCCCCCCCCCCACTGTCAAGACCCATTTTCAAAATATTCTACCTTTGTTGTTGACGACCGTCGTGCCGATGCGAACATGCCGACGTGGCTCGCCGCGGGTTCTCGATCCTGGAGCTCTTGGTCTCCATCGCGGTGATCGCGGTGCTGCTGGGGATCACGTTGCCGGCGCTCTTCGGCGCCCGGCGCAGCGCCCTGGAGCTCGCCGCGATGGCCCACCAGCGCGAGGTCGGGGCGCTGGTCCGCCAGCACGGCTTCGACCGGGAGGATACGTTCCCCTACTTCGGCGTCCCCGGGACGGACCGCGCCGTGTTGTGCCTGGCGCCGGACGATCCGCGCGCCGGTCAGCCCGCGCCAGACGGCTTTCCCCCGTGCGGCGAGACGGACTACTGGGATCAGCCGTGGCGCTGGGCGATCCACCTGCGGTTCCTCGGCTATGACACGGCGTTCGTCGGTCGGCCGCCGGAGCTCGAGCGTGCCAACGGCGGCCGGCCCGTCCTGCTCGGCACGATCGACTTCCTGACCTTTGGCGCGTTCGCCACGCCCTCGTACTTCACACCGGGCGACCCGCAGGACGTGAGCGACCACCGCGCGCAGCGCTGGGCGAGCGTGGCGTTCCCTTCGGACAAGATCGTTCTTCAACGACCAAATGTCCTCCGCAAGCGGGACGACCCGGGCACGGATGAGACCTTCTCGTGGTTCGCCGACGGGCACGTGGAGATGATCGCGCTGTCCGAGATGGGCCCGGCGGTGACCATCCGGAACTATCTCTTCACGCCGCGGCCCGGGCTGAGCACGCTCGGCGGGCTGAGCGGGCGGGATCGGTCGCCCTGATCGGGCGCGGCGCCGATCGCGGTGCGGCCGAGGGCTCCCGCCGGCCGATATGATCCCCCATGCCCGCGCGCCCCCGCACGGACCTGCCCCCCGCGCTCCGCGACCACATGGTCGCCATCCACGCCCGCGCGCGGGAGTACGGCCTGGACTTCTTCGAGGTCGTGTTCGAGGTCCTCGACTTCGACACCATGAACCGGATCGCCGCGTTCGGCGGGTTCCCCGTGCGCTACCCGCACTGGCGCTGGGGCATGGAGTACGAGAAGCTCCGCAAGCGCGACGCGTACGGCATGGGGCGGATCTACGAGATGGTCATCAACAACGACCCCTCGTACGCCTACCTCCAGGAATCCAACTCCGTCACCGACCAGAAGCTGGTGATGGCCCACGTCTACGGGCACTCGGACTTCTTCAAGTGCAACGCGTGGTTCGGCGCCACGAACCGCAAGATGATGGACGAGATGGCGAACCACGCCACGCGCGTCCGCCGGCACATCGAGCGTCAGGGCGCCGACGCCGTCGAGCGGTTCATCGACCTGTGCCTGTCGGTCGAGCACCTGATCGACCCGCACTCGATGTACCTCCGGCGGGAGCCGGCGAGGTCGGCGCGCGACGCCGAGCCCCCCGATCGCAACGGCGCCGACCGGTACCCGGCCAAGCCCTACATGGAGCCTTTCATCAACCCGCGGGAGGAGCTGGCGCGCCAGCGCGAGCGCCGCGCCGCCCAGGCCGAGGCCCGCAAGGGCCGGTTCCCCGCCGAGCCTGCCCGCGACGTCCTGCGGTTCCTGTTGCGGCACGCGCCCCTGGAGCCCTGGCAGGCGGACGTGCTGTCCATCATCCGCGACGAGGCCTACTACTTCGCCCCCCAGGCGATGACCAAGATCATGAACGAGGGCTGGGCGACGTACTGGCACTCGAAACTGATGACCAGCCATTTCCTCGACGCTAGCGAGGTCGTGGACTACGCCGAGCAGCATTCGGGTGTCCTCGCCATGGCGCCGGGCGGGTTCAACCCCTACAAGATCGGCGTCGAACTCTTCAAGGACATCGAGCACCGCTGGGACACCGGCCGGCATGGGCCCGAGTGGGAGCGGCTCGAGTCCATCGGCGCCAAGAAACGCTTCGACGACGGCTCCATGAAGGGCCGGGAGAAGATCTTCGAGGTCCGCCGGATCTACAACGACGTCAACTTCATCGACGAGTTCCTCACCGAGGAGTTCGCCGAGGCGCACCGGCTCTTCGTCGCCCGCCCGGACCGCGCCACCGGCCAGCCGCGCATCGCCACCCGGGACTTCACCCAGATCAAGCAGACGCTCCTGCACCGGCTGAGCAACATGGGCCAGCCGATCATCTACGTCGTGGACGGCAACTACCTCAACCGCGGGGAGCTGTACCTGGCGCACCAGTGGAACGGGCTGGACATCGAAATCGCCACCGCCGTGGAGGTGCTCCGGAACCTCCGCCGGCTGTGGGGCCGGCCCGTGCGGCTCCAGGCCCGCATCGACGACGAGGAGCGCCTCTTCACCTGCGACGACCCCGACGAGCAGCCCTCGCAGGAGCCCATCAACGCGGACTCGCCCCCGCCGGCGAACACCCTCGAGCCATGACCTGCCCGTGCGCCCCGCGGGGCGCCCCCCAGTTCGACCCCGACCGCGAGGGCCCCAGCGACGCCGACCTCGAGCGCTTCGGCGGCGACATGCGCCCCTGCCCCGTGTGCCGATCGTCCGTCTATGACGGCGCGACGGTCTGCCCGTCCTGCGGCGCGTGGCTCGAGGACGCGCCCGCCGGCGGCGTGCTCAAGCGCGCCCTCTTCACCGCGGGGCTGATCGCGGCGGGCGTCGCGTTCATCCTCGTCTTTGTGCTCTGACCCCGCGGCGACGGCGCCGGCTCACTCCTGATCCATCAGCGACGCCAGCAGCCGCACGCCCCAGCCCGTGGGGGTGTTGGCGGCGTAGGGGCCCGTGTCCGAGTCCACGCCGTGCACGCCCGCGATGTCCAGGTGGCACCAGGGCGTGCCGCGATCGACGAACGCGTCCAGGAACGCGGCGCCTTGGATGGGGTGCGCCTTGCGGTTGGGGTTGGAGTTGACAAGGTCCGCGATCGGGCTCTTCATCATCTCGCGGTACTCGTCGTGCATCGGCAGGCGCCAGACGCGCTCGCCCGAGGCCTCGGCGGCGGACTCGACCCGCGCCCGCAGGGCGTCGTCCTCGCACCACAGGCCCGCGAAGGTCGAGCCCAGGGCGGTGATGACGCCCCCGGTGAGGGTCGCCAGATCGACGATGAAGGCGGGCTTCTCCCGGTCGCACGCCCAGCACAGGGCGTCGGCGAGGACCAGGCGCCCCTCCGCGTCGGTGTTGGTGACCTCGACGGTCACGCCGTTGCGGAAGGTGAGCACGTCGTCGGGGCGGTAGGCGTTGTCCGAGACGCAGTTCTCCGCCGCGGCGAGCAGGCACACCACGGGCCGGCGGGGCCTGACCACCGTCGCGATGGCGTGCATCGCGGCCAGCGCGGCGCACCCGCCGTCCTTGTCCTCCTTCATGCCCTTCATGGAGTTCGTCGGCTTGAGCGACAGCCCGCCGGTGTCGTAGGTGATGGTCTTGCCGACGATCACCGCGGGCCGGGCGCCGCGGGCGGGCCTCGCCGGGGTGTACGCGACGCGGATCAGGCACGGCTCGTTGACGCTCGCCCGGCCCACGGTCGCGATGCCGGTGAGCCGTTCCTTCGAGAGTTCGGCGCCCTTGAGGACGCGGACCGAGAGGGTCTCGACCCCGCGCGCGATCCGCCGCGCCTCCGACGCCATCCACATCGGCGTCGCGACGTTGGGCGGCGTGCTCGCCCACCGCCGGCAGAGGTTCGCCGACTCGGCGAGCCCCAGCCCGCGAGCCACGCCCTTCTCGAACACTGCGTCGGTCGAGCGCAGGGACAGGCGCGGGCGCTGCGGCCGGTCGGTCGTGCCGGCGCCCTTGAACGCGGTGGTGTCGAACGACAACAGGCCGAAGCACTCACCCGCGGCGACGCCCGCGGCATGCGCATCGATCTTGGCCCGCTTGAGCGGGCCGGCCAGCTCGATGGCGGCGCGCGACGCCTTCGCCGACGCCAGCCGCCGGCCCGCGCCGGCCAGCGCGGACCGCAGCGACCCGGCCTTGAACTCGGACCGGGCGCCGAGCCCGACGATCAGCACGCGCGTGGATCCTTCGAATGTTTCGGTCACCGAGCCCGCGGCGCCCGTGCACTCGGGCCGGTCGCATGCGCGGGCGATGGCCTCGCCCGCCGGCAGGGCACGGGTCTGTGGGTCCGGCTTGGGCCGACCCGTCTCAGGTTTGAAGACGCCGGCGATCACGGCGTCGGGGGCGCCCCGCTTGGACACGCGCACGGACTCGAACATGCTCGAGGCTCCTTTGCTGATTCCGACCAGCGCCGAGCGTAGCGACCCCGCCACGCTCGCACTCGGGTTCACTCCGCCACCGCGAACGCTCGGACGGGGAAGGACCCGAGTCCCTTCGCCCGCACGGGCGCCGCGGTGAAGCGGAACCCGCGCTCGGGCAGCGCCCCGAGGTTGACGAGGTTCTCGACGATGCACACGCCCGCGCCCAACAAGATGGTGTGCGCCGGGCGCGCGCCGTCGGCTGTGTCGTCGGCGTTGATGGCGTCGAGCCCCGCGAGCGCGGCGCCCCGCTCGACCAGCGTCCGGGCGGCCTCGCTCGAGATGAACGGGTGCTCGTTGGCGCGGTACGCGGGCTCGTCCCACAGGGCGTCGAACCCGGTCCAGAAGAGGACCGCGGCGCCGCGGATATCCGCCTGCGCGAAGTCCGCCGGCTCGATCGCCCGCCGGCCGCCGCGCCCGAGCCCGCGCACGTCGACGCGCACGCCCGGCAGGTGCGCCACGCGCTCGATCGGCGTGTCCCAGACGCCCGGCGCCCCGTCGTGGCGATGGAACGGCGCGTCGAGGTACGTCCCGGTGTTCTGCGGCAGGTCGATCGCGGCGATCTGGAACGACACGCCCGGGGCGTAGTGCGCCGCGGACGCCCGGCGCGTCCAGACGTCGCGCACCGCGGGCGCCGGCAGCCTCGGGTCCGTGATCATGCCGGGCTCGATGACCCGCGAGAGTTCGATCAGACGCGCCATGGGACCGAGGCTCCGGGGAAGAAAAATGCTCGCGCACGCTTGACAAGCCGCGCCCGGCGTGCTCAGGTACATGCTAGAGGAACGCCGATGGACGCTCTCGTGCTCGTTCTGGGCGTCGGCGCGGCGCTGATCGTCGCGTACGTCACATACGGCCGCTGGGTTGCGGGCCGCGTCTTCACGCTCCGAGAAGACGCGCCCACCCCGGCGGCCGTTCTCTGTGACAACCGCGACTACTGCCCCACGCCCAAGTCCATCGTCTTCGGGCACCACTTCACGTCCATCGCGGGGACGGGCCCCATCGTCGGGCCGGCGATCGCGGTGATGTGGGGGTGGCTCCCGGCGGTCCTGTGGGTGCTGTTCGGGTCGGTCTTCATCGGCGCGGTGCACGACCTTGGCTCGATCGTGGTCTCGCTGCGGAACAAGGGCCGGAGCGTGGGCGACATCGCGGGCGACCTCCTGGGCCCGCGCGTGCGGCTGATCTTCCTGGGCGTCCTGGTCATGGCGCTGTGGATCGTGCTGGCGATCTTCGGGCTGGTCGTCGCGAGCGTCCTGCGCCAGTACCCGGGCGCCATCACGCCCGTCCTGGCGCAGATCCCCCTGGCGGTCGCGATCGGGCTGACGGTGCACCGCGCGGGGCGGAGCATCCTGGCGCCGTCGGCGGTGGCCCTCGCCGTGATGTACGCGAGCGTGGTGTGGGGCGACGCGGGCCCGCTGCACGCGTTCAACACCACGCTGGCGTCGGCGCCGATGTGGGCGTGGGTCCTCGGGCTGCTGGCGTACGCCTATGTCGCCAGCGTCCTGCCGGTGTGGACGCTCCTTCAGCCGAGGGACTACATCAACTCGCTGCAGCTCTTGTCGGCGCTGGGCCTGCTGGTGGTCGGGCTGATGGTGGCGGCGGCCGTCGGCGGGGCGCCGGACGAAATCCCGACCATGCCCGCCACGCCAACGCCCGAGGCGGTGAGCCCGGCGCTGGCCGCGCTCCCGGACGCCGATGGCGGGGGCGACCGCCCGCGGCTTGAGATCGTCGCCCCGATGATCCAGTGGCAGCCCGAGGGCGCCCCGCCGATGCTGCCCGTCCTGTTCATCACGATCGCCTGCGGCGCCGTCTCCGGCTTTCACTGCCTCGTCGGCTCGGGCACCACCAGCAAGCAGATCGCCCGAGAGTCCGACGCCCGCGCCGTCGGCTACGGCTCCATGCTCACCGAGGCGTTCCTGGCGACGCTGGTCATCGCCGCCTGCGCCGCGGGGATCGGGCTGGGCTGGTCAAAGGTGTTCGTGCAGTCCGGGTCGATGACCAAGCTATGGGCGACCAACAACACCGTATACCAGCTCGGCCTTCCGGCGCATCTCCTACCGGGCGGCACCTATCCCATTCCCATGTCTGGCCCGTATCGCACGGGTGAAGCCCCTGCGTGGGGGCATGACGAAGCGCGACTGATCAGTGACGACCTCTGGAAGGATGGGCGCCGGTTGGAGACGCCGCACGGCGCCGTCCGATCGTTGTCGGTCCCTGGCCATCCTCCGAGAACGAACACAGTGGTTGCATCACTTGAGATTGGAGTCAGCGGGCGTCTCGGGTGGCGCATCCGGTACGACACGTGGGCCTCGGCGCAGGGGCTGGCGTCGACCGTCGGCGCGTTCGTCGATGGGGCGGCGAACTTCATCAAAGCCATCGGCGTGCCGGGCTCGGTCGCGGTGGCGCTAATGGGCGTGCTGGTCGCATCGTTCGCGGGCACGACGATGGACACCGCCTGCCGATTGCAGCGGTACGTGATCCAGGAGCTGGCCCGCACCTTCCTGCCGCGCCCGCCGAGCCCCATGCGCGACGCCGAGACTCCATCGCACGCTCCTACACCGGACCTCTGGGCCGGGCGTGATGCGTTCCCGTTGAACCCGTTCAGATGGCTCGCCACGACGCACGGCGCCACGCTCTTCGCGGTGATCAGCGCCGCGGCGCTGGCCGCCGTCCCCGCGCCGGGTCAGCCGTGGAGCCTGGCGACTTTCGGGCAGGGCGGGCTCATCCTCTGGCCGTTGTTCGGCGCCACGAACCAGCTCCTGGGCGGGCTGGCGTTCCTGGTCATCGGCGCGTGGCTCATCGCGACGAAGCGTCCGTGGTGGTTCATCGTCCTGCCCGCGGCGTTCATGCTCGTCGTCCCGGCGTGGGCGATGGTCTGGCAGACGTTCCTCGGCAACGGGGACAACCCGTCGTGGGTCAGCCAAGGCCGATGGGTGCTGGTGGCGGTGGCCGTCGCGACGCTCGCGCTCGAGGCTTGGCTGGTCGCCGAGGTCGCCGCCCGCGCGCTCCACGCGTCGCGCACCCGAGCGCGCCGCGCCTGACGCGGGCCACGCCTATTGACAGGTTCTGAACGCGTGTCTTGTGGTCGTGGTGGGGGCAGAAAAAAAGCCGATCGGGCGCTCCGAGGACCCGATCGGCCGCGTGCCACGGTAAAACACCGTGGTGATTCCAAGGGTGATATCGACCGGCTCGGGCCGTCGCCGCGAGCCCGATCAAGTCTAGCGTAGGCGCCCCGATCGTGCGATCAACAGGGGCCTGGAAAAACGCCGCTTTATCACTGTAATTCCCTTTTTGACAAATGTTTACAGATTTTCCACAAGGCGCCGACGCGGACCGGGCCGCGATGCCGGTGGGCCTCGCCGTGATCCTCCGAACAAATCCCGATCATGTTGGCCCGTCGGCCGATCGCCGAAACGCTCGTGTCGAGGTCCTCATCTCCCGTCGGCCTGAAGGGTCGGCCTGCGCGGGGTTCTGGGAGTTTCCGGGTGGAAAAGCCCACGCCGGGGAAGACGTAGTGGCCTGCGCCGTCCGCGAGGCGTCGGAGGAGTTGGGCGTCCTGGTCGAGCCGCTGCTGAACCTGCCGGACACCAGTCACCGGTACGCCCACGCCCATGTTCGGCTGCACCCGGTGGTGTGCCGGCTGCGGACCGGCTCCCCGGCGCCAAGGGATCTCGCCGTCGCCGAGCACCGCTGGGCCGAGATCGAGACCCTCGACGACGCCGATTTCCCGGAGGGCAACCGGCCGATCCTCAGGGCCCTGCGCGGGCTCGACGGGGAGGGCTCGCTGGCCCGGCTCCTTCAGGGGCTCTGAGGCCCGCCCGCGAGCCCCTCGAGGCTCTTGGCGTCCAGCCGGGCCCGCACGCGCCGCAGCAGCGCACGGGCGCGGTCGGCGCCGGCGACGTCCGCTCCGGCTCGCTCGATCAGGTCGGTGAGCAGCCGGTCCGCTTCGCGCAGGCTCTCGAACGTGTCCTCCGCGAGGAGGCGCTCGGCCCGTGTGACGGCCGCCTCGCTCTCTGGATCGTTCGCCGGCGCCGACACTGAAACCGGCGCGGGCTCGGCGTCTGACGGCGCGGGCGCCGATGCGGTGCTCCACCGGCCTCCGGAAAGCCGGGGCGTCAGCGCCGCCGCCAGGACGGCCGCCAGCAGCACGACGTTCACCGCGACGGACACGGTCATCAAACGGCGCGACCGTTCCATTTGCCGCTTGGCGCGATTCAGTGCGTTGCGGAGCGCGCGCGCCTCGTCGGTCGCCGGCTTCACCGGCGCCGCCGGTCCCGCGGACGCCGGCGCCGACGCACCGCGGACCGATCGCACCACCACCTCCGGGGGCGCCTGCCCGGGTAGCAGACGGACCGCCCCGGCGCCGAAGTACTGCCGGTCGCGCACGGGCTCGAACACGGCGCCGCAGGACCGGCACATGTACTCCTCGGGCGCCGCCGACCCGTGGCAGGCGTAGCACTCCCCCACGAGGTGCGACACACCGCGGACGTTGCGAGCGAAGGACCAGAACTGCCGCGTCGTCGGCCCGCGGATGACCGACTCGCCGGTGACGCGCCCGCGGCTGATCAACCTAGCCAGCGTCTCGTACGAGCAGCCCGGACGGAACGGCTGGGCCGCGTCCCGGACGAACCACGGGCCCATGGAGTTCTGCGTCGCCTGGATCGACAGCGGGTCGAAGAGCCCCCCGCACGATCGGCACCGCCCGCCCCCGGCGGGCCCGCCGCAGTAGGGGCACAGGACGGCGCGCGGCTCGAGCGCCGGATCCGTCTGCGCGTGAGTCGTCCTGCCGACGGGCACGGC
This sequence comes from Planctomycetota bacterium, assembly GCA_003696725.1. Classification (GTDB taxonomy): domain Bacteria; phylum Planctomycetota; class Phycisphaerae; order Phycisphaerales; family UBA1924; genus J020. The sequence goes on from RFGI01000082.1 coordinate 12,695, forward strand.
CTGAGGATACGCACCGCGACCGCGACGGTTCTCCCGGGCCTGTCCGACCTGGCCCCGGCGTTGACACCGCGCGCGGGCCCGGGTCTAGTCGGGGCATGAAACCGCGATCGACACGGCCCGGCGCCGACCGGGCCGCTTTGGCCGCTGTGGGCGTCCTCGGCGCAGGGACGCTCCTGGGCGGCGCCTGCGCCACGCCGGGCGCGCGATCGCCCGCGCCCAGCCCGGCGTCCGCGATCGTCGGCGTCGAACCAATCGCGTATGTGGACGGCCGACCCGTCACCCTCGCCGACCTGGGCCCGACGTTGCTCGAGGCCGCCGGCCGGACCGCGCTGGATGAGTACGTCCTGGATCTCGCTGTCGAGCGCGAAGCCCGCCGGCTGGGTGTCGGCGTCACGCCCGCCGACCTGGAGCGGGAGCGCACGCTCTTCCTCGAATCGATCACCGACGCCGGCGTCGCCGCGGGCCCCGCCGCCGCCGAGGATCTCCTGGCGCGCGTCCGGCGGTCGCGGGGGCTCGGCCCGGACCGCTTCGAGCGCCTCCTGCGGCGGTCCGCGCTGCTGCGCGCCATGGTGCGCGACGACGCGACCGTCACGGACGAGATGATCGACCTGGCGCACCGGATCGAGCACGGCGAGCGCCGCGCCGCCCGGATCATCACCACGCCGACGCTCGCCGAGGCCCAGCGCGCCGCCGACGCCCTCGCCGCGGGTGTTGATTTCGCCGAGGCCGCCGCACGGTTCTCGACCGATCCCAGCGCGCTGCGCGGCGGGCTCATCGACCCCATCAGCCCGCACGACCCGTCGTACCCGGAGGCCCTCCGCCGGGCGCTCGCCGCCGCCGAGCCCGGTGAGATCGTCGGCCCCGTCGCCGTCGACGCCGGCTTCGCCCTCGCCCGGTTGGACCGGGTGATCCCGCCCGACGGTGTGACGCGGGAGGAGTCGCGCGGACCCATCGCACGCCGGCTGCGTCTGCAAGAAGAACGCCGGCTGATGGCCGACCTCGCCCGCCGACTCGCCGGGCGGGTGACCGTCACGGTCCGCGACGACAGCCTCCGCGCCGGCCGGTAGCCGATAACCGTGCCGCCCCCACAAAACGGGGGCGTCGGGCCGAGCCGGGGTCCAGCCAACACGGGTGTCGGCCGATACCCGACCGGGGCGGCCGCAGCCGGCGCAGAAGACGCTCGGCCGGGCGCGAACGTCAGTGAGGGGGGTTGCAGGCTCATGCCGCCGACGGGCATCCTTCTCGTCGAACCGGACACGGGGACGGCCCGCGCGCTGGCCGCGTGCGCCGAAGAGACCTTCCCCGGCTGCTCGGTCCTGCACGCGCCGGGCGCCGAGTCCGTCGAACGGACCGACCTGCGCGATATCACGCTGGCGCTGGTCGCGGACCATCCGCCGGCGTGCGACGCGGCCCGGGTCGCCCACGACATCGGCGAGCGCCGCCCGGGCCTGCCCATCGTCGCGATGATGGAGGAGCCGGCGCCGGAGCGTGTCGCGGCGCTGCTGAGCCAAGGTGTCGCGGACATCGGCCCGCGGCTGCCCGACGCCTGCCCGAGCGTCGGCTTCATGATGCGCAAGGCCCTGGCCGTGTCCCGTCTGCAGCGCGACGCGTACCGCCTGCACGCCGGGCTGACGCGCTCGCTGGCCGAGCTCGTGCAGCGCAACCGCGAGCTCGCCGAGACCGCCGACCGCCTGGAGCAGATGGCCTCGACGGACCCGCTGACGCGCCTGAACAACCGCTGGTGGCTCAAGCAGCGTCTGGACGCGACGTTCGCCGTCGCCGCCCGCTACGGGTCGGACCTCTCCTGCATGATGATCGACCTGGACGGGTTCAAGGCCGTCAACGACACCCACGGGCACCAGCACGGCGACCGCGTGCTGTCCCTGACGGGCGAGCTGATCGCCCAGCAGATCCGCGCCTCCGACGCCGCCGCCCGCTACGGCGGGGACGAGTTCATCGTCCTGATGCCGCGGACCAGCGCCGACACCGCGGTGGCCCTGGCCCAGAGGCTGCTGCGCGCCTTCGACGCGACCGTCCGCCCCGTCGCCGAGGCCGACGAGCCGTGCTCGATGAGCATCGGGATCGCGTGCCTGTCGATCAGCCGCCCGGGCGCCGCCGAGACCCTCATCCGCCACGCGGACCTGGCGCTGTACGCCGCCAAGCGCGCCGGCCCGGGCGAGATCCGCATCTGCGGGCCCGACGGCGACTCGGCGCAGGACGTGCGCGCCTACGCCGCGTGACGGCCCCCCCGCTCGGTCGACACGGTGCGCCCGTCTCGTACACTCGCACCGGTGCTCGACGCGCTCGGCCTGGACATCTCGGCAGACGCGTGGGCCGCCCTGGCCCTGTGGGCGGGCGGGGTCGGCGCCGCGGCGCTCGGAGGCGCGGCCGCCCACGTCGTGCTCTTCGCGATCCTGCGTCGGCTGACCCGGCGCACGGAAGGATCCGCGGACACGTCGGCCGTCCGCCATCTCTCGGCGCCCGCGTGGCTGCTCCTGCCCGTCGCCGGCGCCCTGATGGTCGCGCCGCCCGGGGACGCCCTGCCGATTGTGGGCGTAGCCAGACACGCCCTGGTGCTCGCGCTCATCTACGCCGTCGCGTGGGCTCTCGTCGCGCTGACCTACGTCGCGGACGACCTGGTCCGAGAGCGATGGGACATCCGCCACGCGGACAACCTCCACGCGCGGAAGGTCCAGACCAAAGTCCGCATCTTCCGCAAGGTCGCGGTCTCACTCGTGATCGTCCTGGCCGTCGCCGCGGCGCTGATGACGTTCCCCGCGGCCAGACAACTGGGCGCGAGCATCCTGGCGTCGGCGGGCATCGCCGGGCTCGTGGTCGGGCTCGCGGCCAGGCCCCTGCTCTCGAATCTCATCGCCGGCGTGCAGATCGCCCTCACCGAGACACTCAACATCGACGACGTGGTGATCGTCAAGGGCGAGTGGGGGCGCATCGAGGAGATCGCCTCGACCTACGTGGTCGTCAGGATCTGGGACCTGCGCCGCCTGGTCGTGCCCATCAATTTCTTTGTCGAAGAACCGTTCGAGAACTGGACACGCACCACCGCCGATCTCCTCGGGACGGTCTTCATCCACTGCGATTACACGGTCCCGGTTGATGACGTGCGCCGGGAACTCAAACGCATCCTCGACGACTCGGGGGATCTGTGGGACGGCAAGTCCTGGGGCCTGGTCGTCACCGACGCGACCGAGCGAACCATGACCCTGCGCGCCCTGATGAGCGCAGCGGATTCGTCCAAGGCGTGGGACCTCAGGTGCCGGGTTCGCGAGAAACTCATCGACTATCTCCAGCGCGAGCACCCCGACGCGCTGCCGCGGCTGCGCGCCGAAACACTCACGGCGCCGGGCGACGGCGCCCATCATCACGCGCGCTGAACCGGCCCGGGGTCCGTCCCGACGATCTCGTCGCGGCTGCGCCCCCGCACATTCGCGCCGGCGCTCGGGGCTCCGGCGGGGGTGATCTACGCCGTCCACACGCCCGCGTACCGCGTCGAGTACTCGCCCGCATCGCGCCCGACCATATGGAAGAGCCGCTTGGCGATCTGCCGCAGGTGCAGGGCGTCGTGCGCCGCCCAGGACGCCAGCAGGTCCCCCGCGTGGATCGGCCCCAGCCGCGGGTGCTCGTGCGCCGCCGACCAATCGGGACGATCGAGCGACCGCAGCCACGCGAGGCTGTCATCGCGCGCCGACGCGAACCGTGCGACGGATTCCGCGAGGTCGCGATCGTTGTACGCCCGGTCCCACGCGGCGGCCTCGGGGTCGATCCCGGGCCAGGGGCGGGCCGGGTCCGCGAGGGTCGATTCCAGGCGGGGGCGGAAGTCCTCGGTTTCTTCATCCGCCAGATGGTTGACGATTTCGAGGATTGACCACCCGCCGTCGGCCGGGCGCCAGCGCGCGTCGGCCTCGGCGAGCGCGCCCACCAGCGACGCCAGCGCCCCGGGCGTCGCCGACATGCGCTCGATGATGGCTTCCTCATTCACATCGCCGGCGCTCACGATCTCTCAGAACCCGCCGGCGCGCATCCGGTCGAGAGACGCCGGGAAGGGGTACGACGGGAAGACGCCCACGTGTCCGAAGCGCCACATCGCCGGAGCCGGGTACACGTCCCCGCGGTGGCCTGCCTCGTACATCACCCGCAGCACGGATTCGAAGCTCGGCTCCCGGCCCGTCTTGGGATCGACCAGCCGGTTCGACCTGGCGCCGAGGAAGGACACGCTCGCCACGGGGAGGCGCTCGCGCCGTCCGGCGAGCATCTTGACCACCGTCTGGAAGCCGCGCGACAGATCCTCCAGCGTGAAGTGGTCCCGCCCTTTGGGACGCAGCAGCGCCAGGATGAGCACGCTGTCGAGGTCGTACTTCAAGACGTACGGCTCGCGGTCCATCGCCGCGTGGATCGCCGCGGACTCCTGGAACATCTTGGCGTAGGACGTGACCGACCGCGCCGTCCACTGACTGGTCTGGATGAGTTCGACGAGCTGCGCCACCATGCCGTGGCTGTTGTCCTGGTCGTTGACCCCGCAGATCACCGCGCGGTAGCGTCCCTCGAGGATGTCGCGGAGCATGTTCTGGCCCCAGAGGATGCGGATCCGGCCCTCGACCTCCGCCGCCGGGTCCTGCGGCAGGAGGGTGACCTTGTCCGCGGCGAGTTCTGACGGGAGCAGCAGCTCGCCCTCGTCGTCGTAGAGCCGCATCTCACGCTCGGTGGTGGGGTCCGTCGCCGCCATGGGTCGCCTCCTTTGCCGCGGGTCCGAGCCGCCCGGGCATCGTACCGCCGCCGATCCGAGTCCGGCCACGGGTGAGATTTTCGAGCGCCGGCGTTGACGGCTCGCTCGCCGCGGCGTCTTGTATCAGTGGAGCGACCCGATGACCGCCGCGATGCCCCGCCCGCACCCGCCCGCAGAGTTCGACGACGACGCCTGGCGCGAGCTCACGGCCCGGCTGGGCCGGCTGGCGCGGGCCCTGGCGCGCGGGCCCGGACGGGCGTCGGCGCCTGACGACCTCGTGCAGGAGACGCTCGTCCGCGTCTTGAGCGCTGGGCGTTCACCGATGGACTACGCCTACGCCCGCACGACCCTGATCCGTGCGCACCTGGACGCCGAGCGGTCGGCGCGGCGCCGGCTCAAGCGCCACCTCGTGTGGGCGCTGACGCGGCCGCACACGCACCGGCCAGCCCCCGGCGCCGACTCGGACGAAGCGGTCCGGGCCGCCCGGCGCGCCCTCGATCGCCTGCCGGCGATGCAGCGCGCCGCCTTTGTCCTCCGCGTCGTCGATGGCATGTCCTACGCCCACATCGCCGCCGCCCTGGGCACGACCGAGAGCGCCGCGGGGTCGAGCGTCCACGCGGCCCGGCGCCGACTCGCGGGCCGTCTCGACCGCAGGAGCCATCCATGAGCACGCGCCACCCCGGCCGCACCGCGATCGACGCCGATCTCCAGCGGTTCCACGATGAAGAGGGCTCGACCGAGGAGCGCGCCGCGTTCGCCGCCCGGCTCCTGCAGGATCCCGCGCTGCGCAACCAGCTCGACGCCCTTCGGCGGCTGGACGACCTGGCTCGCCGTGCGGCGCGGGCCGACGCCCGCCATGCGCGTCGCCCGCGCCGGGGCGTCCTCGCCGCCGCCGCGTGCGTGACGCTTGTCGCCGCGATCTGGGCGATCGCGCCGCCGCCCGGCGCGACGACGTCGCGTCAGCCGAACCCGGCCCCATCCGGCGGCGCGCGCGTCGTGCTGGCGATCCCCGCCGTCGCCAGGCCGATCTCGCCGACGCCGGCGCCGGCGCAGACCCGGGGCGATCTCGCCGGCGCGACCGCCGAGGCTCGCGTCGCCGCCGATCTCGCCGCGGGCCGCATCGAGGACGCGGTGACCGTCCTGAGCCGGCTGCCCGTCGCCGAGCACGGCGACCTCTGGGCGCGCCTCGCGCAGCACATGCGCTCCGCGGAGACCGCCCGCGCCTCGATCATGCTGCTGCCCGTCGATCAGCAGGTCGAGATCGTCCGCGTCTGGGCGAACACGCCCTCGCTCAGACCGGTGGTGTTCGAGCGGCTCGAGGAGCTCCTCCGCGACCCGGACGCCGCCGACGCGGCCCGAGCCCTGCGCGACGACCTGGCCCGGGCGCCCGCGATGCGGTCGTGGGTCTCCTCCTACGCCGCCCGCTGACCTGGTCCGATGCGCCGCCTGCTTCCAGGCATTCGAAAGGAGTCCGACATGAGCCGCCGCCTGCTCTTCGCCGCCGTGCTCGCCGCGCTCAGCGCGGCGCCCGCTGCTCGCGCCCAGCCGACCAACGAGTACCGGGTCTACGACGTCTCAGGCCTCTTGCCCGAGGAAGTGCGGACGATCCCGCCGAGTCCGCAGGAGGCCAACCGCGCGGGCCAAGCCGAGCCCAAGCCCACCGTCCTGGCCCAGTCCGAGGTCGCGCGACAGATCGCGTCGGCGATGGGGCTGGACGCGGACCCCATCGGCCCGTGGCTCGTCGGCCTGTTCGCCGAGCCGGCGGCGCACGACGCCTTCGCCGAGGCGCTGGACCAGGCCCACGCGACGTATCTCGAGGCCGTGACGGTGCGTGTGGCCGTCTACACCGTCCAGACGCCCGACGCCCCCGACCCAGGGGCGCCGGCCCGGACCGAGGCGTGGGGCCGGCCGGGGCGCGAAGTCAGCGCCGTGCTGCGCCGGCGCGTGCCGACGCGCGTCGCGTCGATCACCACGCGGAACTACGCGGCGGATGTCAACGTCATCACCGGCACGGGCGGCCTGGGGTACGAGCCGCAGATCAAGAGCGCCCCGGAGGGGCTCGACCTGACCGTTCGCGTGGGCGAGCGCGACGCTCGAGGACGCTCGCGCGTCGAGGCCAGCGGGATGATGAGGCGCCTCGCGCTGCGCTCGATGGAGATGACAGGATTCATCAACACCATCGTCGCCGAGACCGGCCGGATGGGCGGGCAGGCCACCGGCGCGTTCGAGCTCCCCACCACCGACGAGCGGCCGATCCGGTCCGTGGTCTGGGCCGACCCCGGGCAGGAGGTCGTCCTGACCGTCGTGGACGAGCCAGGCGCCGAACGCCGACTGGTCGTCACGGTCCGGCTGGCCTCCGCCGGCTGATCGCGGCGTCACGTCCCGAGAAACCACTCGACGATCTGGGCGAGAACCGACGACATCCGCTGGAACGGCGGCTCACCGGGTCTGGCGAGCGAATGATCACCGCCGGCGATGCGTTCGACGCGAGCCGCCTGCCCTCGCGCCAGCAGTTCGGCGCGCAGCGCATCGTTGCCTTCGACGCTCACGGACTGGTCCGCGTCGCCGTAAGCCAGAAACACACGGGCCTGGGTTGCGGCGAGATCTACGACGGGGGAGACGCGGGAGAATGACGCCCAGCGCTTGTACGTATGCCCCCAGGCCCAACGGTCGATCCGATCCGGCTCGTCGAGCATGCGCGCGAACGTCTCGTACACCCCCTCCACACGCCCGGCACGGTCCTCGGGCGACCCCGCGGACCGCGCGGCGAGCATCGCCATGTCAAAGATCTGCGACACTCCTGATCCCGAGATCATGCCGACATGGGTGACGCGGGCGTCCATCGAAGCCAGATGAGCGGCCATGACCGCGCCCTCGGAATGACCCGCGACGAGGACTCGCTCTTTCGAGACGCCCGGCATCGCGAGCGCCGCGTCGAGCGCGGCCCTCAGCGCTTCGGCCCAGCGGTCTGCAGCGTACTCCTCAAGAAAAGCGTCCCCGCACCCATCACTCGCGCCCGGTGTCGCGCTCTTCGCGAGGAACTCGACGCCGGGTTTCTCGACGACAAGGAGGCGGGCGCGCCCCCGAAGCGGGCCGAGCAACATCATCCCAAGCCCGCCGCCGACCTGACCATCCGGCGTTCTCGTGAAATGAGAATCACACCCCGAACCCTGAATCCACAGCACAATCGGCGCCGGGGGCGCCCCGTCCCCGATCGGTGTCAGGTAGAAGGGGATCGCTCTGCCCAACGCGTCTGTTGTCACATAGCGATCGAACGGGACGCCGAGATCTTCGGCACGAGCCGACGGCGGGACCGGCGCCCGCTCATCGAGCCCCGCGAGAGCGACGGGCGGTCCGGCTGTGAACAGGATGCCCGCCACGACCGCGAGCGCCCGAACTCGCTGAGCGTCTAGTGAATGGGATGCGATGCCGGTGTTCATCATGATGATCTATGACGCCGTTGCGCGGACCGGCCGTCACCTGAAAGAAGACAAAATGCCGAAAACCTGATCATCAGACGACCCCTGGGGGTCATCGCATCGATTTTTCTCTTGGGTGATCAAGGCCGAAACTGTAGGATCGGGTGTTCGCTGTGTGTGGGGCGCCCCGAAATCGCGGCGGGCGAGGGAGGACTCGCGTATGCGACCGGTTCGTGTGGGGAGCGTGTGCGCCGCGGCCGGGGCGCTGGGCCTGTCGGCCGGGGCGCTGGCGGCGCCGGTCACCACCACCATCGACTTCGCCGCGAGCGATCCGACGGTGACGGGCGCGGCGATCCTGGTCCCGCCGCCGGTGGTCACCGGCTCGGTCACGCTGACGTACGACGATGCGTTCGCGGCGCCGTTCGGCGTGGACTTCGCGCCGACGATCGACGCGGTGTCGCTGTCGTTCCTGGGCACGACGTACCTCGCCGCCGACGCCGTGGGCCGGGTGGACTGGGACGCGGCCGGCGACGTCGGCCGGTTCCGGATCGGCGGCGCGCTCAACGGCCTCAATACGATCTCCGGCGGGACGGACGACTGGATGCTCGACTTCACGTTCCCAGGCTGGACGTTCTCGGCGCCGATCCTGATCCTCACGACCACGAACGATCCGCAGGGGGCGTTTATTTACAACACGATCGGCGCGCCGATTCCAGCGCCCGCGTCCGGGGTGGTGGCCCTCGCCGTAGTGGGGCGCCTGGCCCGCCGACGGCGGTGAAGGGCGCGCCCGGCCCGAGCGCGCGACGCGGGTCGACGCCGGAGTCCATCCGATGTTGCAGGGACGACGGCGCGCGGGTGATCGTGATGCGGCTTGAGTTCGGCAGGCGAGTCGGCGCAAAAATGAAAGCGGCCTCGCCGGGTGTTGAGCCCGACGAGGCCAGAAGTCGGCGACGACCTACTTTCCCGCGAAGCAGTATCATCGGCGGCCCGGGCTTAACGGCTGTGTTCGGGATGGGAACAGGTGTGGCCCCGGACCTCTGATCACCGACAAAGCGTCGCGAGCCCTTCCGGGCGCGCGGCGCACGATCGGAGACGGACTGATCGCCGGCCGGACGCCCCGATTGGGGACGCCGACCAACCGTCGCGCAGTGTCGAGGTGTGAACCGGACGCCGGTAGACGGCGCCGGATTGGCGTGATCAAGCACTCGACCGTTCGTACCGCTCTGCTGAGGACATCTCTGCCCGTGCACACGCGGCCGATCAACCTGGTGGTCTTCCAGGGGTCTCCCGTCCGCTCGAGGCGGACACGCAGGTCTCATCTCGAGGAAGGCTTCCCGCTTAGATGCTTTCAGCGGTTATCCCTGCCTCACGTAGCTACCCAGCGGTGGCGCTGGCGCGCCAACTGGATCACCAGGGGTGAGTCCCTCCCAGTCCTCTCGTACTAGGGAGAGATCCTCTCAAACCTGCAACGCCCACGACAGATAGGGACCGACCTGGCTCACGCCGGTCTGAACCCAGCTCGCGTACCGCTTTAATGGGCGAACAGCCCAACCCTTGGGAC
>RFGI01000083.1 GCA_003696725.1 Planctomycetota bacterium
GACCGGCGCCCAGATGATCGAGGCCGTCCGCGCCGCGAAGAAAGACAAAGACACCGTCGGCGGGCTGGTCGAAGCGCACGTCTTCAACCTCCCGCCGGGCCTGGGCTCGTGCGCCGACTGGCGCGACAAGCTCGACGCCCGCCTGGCGTACGCCGTGATGGGCATCCAGGCGTTCAAGTCCGTCGAGATCGGGATGGGCGTCGGGGTCGCCGACCGTCGAGGGTCTGAGGTCCACGACCCCATCCGCTTCGACCCGGCGATGCAAGACACGCCGTCGCTCGGCTTCGTGCGCGACACCAACCACGCCGGCGGGCTCGAGGGGGGCATGACCAACGGCGAGCCCGTCGTCGTCCGCGCCGCCATGAAGCCCATCTCGACGCTGCTCAAGGGCCTGCCCAGCGTTGATCTCAACACCAAGACGCCCGAGCCGAGCCAGTACGAGCGCTCGGACGTGTGCGCCGTCCCGGCGGCGAGCGTGGTGCTCGAGCATGTCGTGGCGTTCGAGATCGCCCGGGCGGTCCTCGACAAGTTCGCCGGCGACACCATGATCGAGCTGCGGGCGGCGTACGACGCCTACCTCGACACCGCCCGGGCGCTTCCGCTGGAGCCACCGACCGACGTGGTGGCGACCGAGGACGGTCCCGAATAGCAAGGGCCGCACGCCTTTTCCTCGGATGAAGGCCGGTTTCCGAGCCCCGCGGCCGCCGACGCCGGCCCGCGCGTGAATGAGCCGCCGGGCCCGGCGCGCCATCTACAATGTCGCCGCTGCGCCCGTAGCTCAATGGATAGAGCATCGGTCTTCGGAACCGAGGGTTGGGGGTTCGAGTCCCTCCGGGCGTGTGTCCTACCATGCCCGGGCCCGGGCGCGACCCCGCGCCGACCGGTCTTGAATGGAGTGACCGCGATGACCCGACGCCTCGTGCTCGTGCTGACCGCCGGCCTGGCCGCCTTGGCCTCGGGCGTGACCCTGGGGCTGGTCGCGTTCCCGGCCAAGTCCCGGGCCGCGGCGCCGGCGAGCCCCTACGCCTGGTTCGCGCCGCTGGTGGACGTCGAACGCGCCATCGCCGAGCGTTACGTCGAGGAGCCCGATCTGGGCGCCATGCAGCTCGGCGCCATCACCGGCATGATCGAGGCCCTGCACGACCCCTACACCGAGTTCATCCCCGCCGACCTCATCTCCGAGTTCGACAAGCAGGTCCGCGGCCGATACGTCGGCATCGGCGCGGCGGTCGTCATGGAAAACGGCGCCGTCACCATCGTCACCCCGCTGGACGACTCCCCGGCCTTCCACGCCGGGATCATGGCCGGCGACGTCGTCACCGCCGTGGACGGCGAATCCGTCGAGGGGCAACCGCTCCAAGCCGTCATCGACCGGCTCGCCGGGGAGCCCGGCTCGCGCGTCGTGGTCACCGTGCGCCGCGGCGAGCGGACGCTCGACATCCCCATCGTCCGCCGGCAGATCGTGACGCGCACGGTCTCGGGCGTCCGCCGGGCGGGCGAGGCCTGGGACTACATGCTCGACCCGGAGCGGGGCATCGGCTACGCGCGGCTGTCGCAGTTCAACGCGACCACGCCCGCCGAGCTCGCCGACGCCGTCGCCGCGATGCGGGAGCACGGGCTGGAGGGGCTGGTCCTCGATCTACGATTCAATCCCGGCGGGCTCTTCGCCGCCGCGGTCCAGATCGCCGACATGTTCCTGGACCACGGGCTGATCGTGCGCACCGCCGGCCGGGCCCACGAGGAGCAGCGCATCAGCGCCACGCCCGACACGCTCCTGCCGGACATCCCCGTCGCGATCCTGCTGAATCGCCAGAGCGCCTCGGCCAGCGAGGTCCTCGCCGGGGCGCTGGCCGACAACGGCCGGGCGGTCGTCGTCGGCACGCGGTCCTTCGGCAAGGGGGTCATGCAGAACGTCATCGCCCTGCCCTCCGGCGCCGGGCAGCTCAAGATCACCGAGCAGCACTACTACGGGCCCAGCGGCCGGATGATCCACCGGACCGACGGCTCCACCGAGTGGGGCGTCGACCCGACCGCCGGCTTCTACGTCTCCATGAGCAACGCCGAGTACACCGAGATGCTGCGCGTCCAGCGCGACAACGCGATCATCCGCGACGCCGACCCGGGCGACACGCCCGCTCACACAGATCCGGGATGGATCGAGACGGACCTGGCCGACCCGCAGCTGGCCGCCGCGGTGCGCGGCATGATCGGCAAACTCGAGACCGGCGTGTGGGCGCCCGCCTCGACCGAGACGCCGGCCCTCGCCGCGGATCTGGACGAGCTGCGCCGGATGCGCCAGACGCGCGAGCGGATGCTCCGCGACCTGGCCCGCGTCGACCGCCGGCTCGCCGCGCTGTCGAGCGTCGCCCCCGAGGACGACCTCCCGACGCCCGAGGCCATCGTCCCCGAGGGCGCCGACCTGACCGGAGGCTCGCTCATCCTCCGCGACGCCGACGGCCGGACCGTGTCCACCCTGCGCATCACCGGGCCGGGCGTGGAGCGCTGGCTGTTGGACGCCCCCGTGGAGGTCGTCGCGCCCGACGCCGCCGTCGGCGCCGAGACCCCCGCCGGCGCGCCGTGACGGCCGGCCCGGTCATCCTCGGCCTGGAGTCCTCGTGCGACGAGACGGCCGCCGCCGTGGTCGAGGCCGGGGTGCGCGTGCGCTCGAACGTCATCGCCTCGCAGGACGAGCTGCACGCCGAGTTCGGCGGGGTGGTGCCCGAGATCGCCAGCCGGGCCCACGCCGAGCGCCTCACGCCAGTGGTCCGCGCCGCGCTGGACGAGGCCGGCGTGACGCTCGCGGACCTCGACGCCGTCGCCGTGGGCCACCGCCCGGGGCTGATCGGCTCGCTCTTGGTCGGGGTCGCCGCGGCTAAAGCTCTCGCGTGGGCCCTCGGCGTCCCGCTGGTCGGCGTCGACCACGTCCACGCCCATCTCTACGCCGGCGCTCTCGACGCGCCGGCGCCGCCTGACTTCCCGGCCGTGGGCCTGGTCGTGTCGGGCGGGCACACGGCGATCTATCGGCTCGGGTCCTGGCTGGACGTGGCGCGTCTGGGCGCCACCATCGACGACGCCGTCGGCGAGGCGTTCGACAAGGCCGCCGCCGTTCTCGGTCTGCCCTACCCCGGCGGGCCGCGCCTCGACGCCCTGGCGCAAACCGGCGACGACCGCGCCCACGACTTCCCGGTCAGCCGGCTCGACTCGGGCTCGCTCGACTTCTCCTATTCCGGGCTCAAGACGGCGGTGCTCTACGCCGTCCGCGGGACGCCCATCCGCGACGTCGGCGAGCCCCGCTTCCCCCGCGACCACACGGCCCTGTCGGAGCGGGACAAGGCCGACCTCGCCGCGTCGTTCCAGCGCGCCGCGATCGACGCCGTGCTGCTCAAACTCCGCAGGGCGCTCGAAGGCGAGGGCGATGCGCGCGCCCTGCTCGTCGGCGGGGGCGTCAGCGCCAACAGCCGGCTGCGCGAGGCGCTGCCCGGGCTGGCCCGCGAGTTCGGCCTGGACCTCCGCCTGCCCGCGATGCGCTACTGCCTGGACAACGCCGCGATGATCGCGGGCCTGGCCCACCATCGCCTGGCCGCCGGCGCAGCGGACGACCTCACGCTCCGGGCTGTGCCCACCACGGCGTGCTGACCCATGCACCCCGCCGAGCTGCCCGACGACGAGCTCCTCGCCGCGTGCGACGTCGGCCGCGGCCGCGCCTCGGGCCCGGGCGGGCAGCACCGCAACAAGGTCGAGACGGCCGTGGTCGTGACGCATCGCCCCACAGGCATCAGCGCCCAGGCCTCAGAGCGCCGGAGCCAGGCCGAGAACGCGCGCGTCGCCCTCAAACGCCTGCGCCTCAAACTCGCAACTGAAGTTCGAACCACTCCCCCCTCTCCCCCCGGGAGAGGGTGTCGTCGCGACGCGACGACGGGTGAGGGGCATGAACAATCCGATCTCCCCGAGAACGGATCCGACCTCTGGCGGTCCCGCCGACACGGCGGCCGGATCGTCTGCAATCCGGATCACCGCGTGTACCCCGCGCTGCTGGCCGAGGCCCTGGACGCGGTGGCCAGCGCCGGCTGGGAGCCCGCGCCCGCCGCCATACTTCTCGGGGTCTCCACCAGCCAGCTCATCAAACTCGTCAAGGACCACCCGCCGGCGTTCGAGAGATGGAACGCCGAGCGGGCGGCGCGCGGGCGTCACGCCCTTCGCTGAGCGAGCCCTACGATCAGGCCGTGACCGACGACACGACTCGACCGCATCCTGTCGCCGATGAGCCGCGCGACGAGCGCCTGGCGCGCTTGCTCGAGCAGGCCCGCGCCCTGCCCAAGGCGCCGGGCGTCTATCTCATGCAGGACGCCAAGGGCGTCGTCCTCTACGTCGGCAAGGCCCGCAGCCTGCGCGACCGCGTCTCATCCTACTTCCTCCCCAGCGCCGACCTGGGCCCGCGCAAGGCGCCGATGCTCGACCTCGTGCGCGGCTTCGACACCGTCCCCTGCGCCGACGAGTTCGAGGCCATGCTCGCCGAGGCCCGCCTCATCAAGGACACCCGCCCACGCTTCAACGCCATGCTCAAGGACGACAAGTCCTGGCCCTACCTCGCGGTCACGATGCGCGAGGATTTTCCGGGCGTCTACGTGACGCGCCGGCCCAACGATCCGCGGCTGCGCGGCGCCCGGGTGCTCGGGCCCTTCCGCAGCCCCGGCGCCCTGCGCCAGGCCGTCCTGCTCCTCCAGAGCGTCTTCAAGATCCGCACGTGCGAGCTCGACATCCGCGACGGCGATGACTCGCGCAAGCGTTTCCGTCCGTGCCTGCTGCACGCGATCGGGCAGTGCTCGGCGCCGTGCGCCGACCGTATCTCCAAGGACGACTACCGCGCCGACGCCGCCCGCATGGTGCGGTTTCTCGGCTCCAGGCGCAGCGTCATGATCCGCGAACTCAGGGGCGAGATGGCCGCCGCCGCCGACGCCAAGCGGTACGAGCAGGCGGCGACGATCCGCGACCAGATCCGCGCCCTGGAGAAGCTCGACGAGCGCGCCAGCCGCCGCGACCGCTGGCAGCCCGAGACCGAGTCGTTCTATGTGGACCCCGAGCGCGGGCTCCGGAGCCTGCGCAAGACGCTGGGGCTGACCGAACCGATCCGCTGTGTCGAGGCGATCGACATCGCCCACCTCGCCGGGGGCGAGACCGTCGGCTCCAAGGTCTGCTTCGTCGACGGCAAGCCCCTGAAGACCGAGTACCGCCGGTACCGGATCACCACCGCGGGCAACGACGACTACGCCGCCATCCGCGAGGTCGTCTCGCGCCGCTACCGCGAGGCCGGCGCCGGTCAGGAGCTCTACCCCGACGTGATCCTCATCGACGGCGGGCTGGGGCAGCTGCACGCGGCGCTGGAGGCGTTCGACCAGCTCGACGCCCGCCCTCCCATGGTGATCTCGCTGGCGAAGAAAGAGGAGCTGATCTATGTCCAGGCGCGGGCCGAGCCGATCCGCCTGAGCCGGAACAACGCGGGCCTGCGGCTGTGCCAGGCCGTCCGCGACGAGGCGCACCGCTTCGCCCAGCACTACCATCACGTCCTCCGCCGCAAGAGGACCATCGGCCAGTGACCGACGTGACCCGCCCCGCTGCGTTCATCGTGTGCCTGGCTGTCGCATCGGTTTTCGTCGGCTGCGCGTACGACTACGCCCCGGTGCGGGTGGACGTGCGCGACCGGGCCACGCTCGCCCCGGTCGCCGGCGCCGAGGTGCGCGTGAGCAACACCCGCACGGTGAACCCGTACCCGCCCAACGCGGCGTACGCCGTCACCGACGACGCCGGCGCCGCGACCCTCTCCGTGGCGGTGTACAACGACCTGATTGTCCGCGTCACGCCCCCCGGCGGGTTCGAGCATGTGTTCTCGGTCGCGCACCCGGCCGTCGCCGGCGCCGGCGCCTGGACCCGCCCGGTCCGCACCGCCGGGGCGCGCGTCCCGGTCATCGAGATCCGGCTCTCGCCGGGCCTTGCCCAGCCCCCGGGACCGACCGAGCCCGACTCCCCGGGCGCCGAGCATCCCTGATCGGGCCGCGCGCAGGCCGCGCAGATCGCCGATGAACCCGGCGCCATGCTGCGCGTCCCGATCGAGCTCGCCAAGCCCAAGATGCCCCTGGCGTTACCGGTCCATCACCCGGACAACCCGGCTCGCGTGCTGCTGCACGCTGGAACGGAGCTCACCGGCCGGGCGATCGAGCGCCTCAGCGGGCAGGGCGTGCGCGAGGTGTGGATCACCTGGCCGGGCCTGGAGTTCCTCCGCGATCACGCCAACCCGCAGCTGGATCAGTCCCACCGCCAGATGACCCGCACGATCAGCCGGGTCTTCGATCGCGTCGCCGACGACGCCGCCGTCGAAGCCGACTACTCGACGCTCAAGCAGTCGATCGGCGCGTTCATGGAGAAGCTGATGGAGAGCCCCCGGGCCTCGGAGTTCCTCTCCGAGATCCTCGGCGCCGGCGCCCCCCTCGTGCGCCGCTCGGGCGCCGTGTGCCTGATGAGCCTCCTGATGGGCCTCAAGCTCGGCGGGTATCTCGTGCGCCAGCGCCCGCGTCTGAGCCCGCGCGACGCCACCAACATCGTCAACCTCGGCGTGGGGGCCATGCTCCACGACATCGGGATGCTCCACGTCCCGGCCTCGGCGGCCCGTGCGTACTACGCGCACGGCGACGAGTCCGACCCCGCGTTCCGCGAGCACGTCGAGATCGGCCACCGCCTGGTCTCAGGGCGGGTCGACCCGACGGCGTCGGCCACCGTCCTGCACCACCACCAGCGCTACGACGGGAACGGCTTCCCCGAGATCGACGAGGACGACGCCATCTACGGGCCCTGCGGCCGGCGAGGCGAGACCATCCACGTCTTTCCTCGCATCGTCGCCGCCGCCGATCTCTACGACCGCTTGCGGTTCGGCGCCGAGGACGCCCCGGTGCGCCCTCGCGTCGACGCGCTCCGCGCGATGCACGACGCCGAGCACGCCGGCCGGCTCGACCCCGTGGTGCTCGAGGGGCTCCTCGCCGTCACCCCGCCCTACCCGGTCGGCTCCGTGGTCACGCTCACCACCGGCGACAACGCGGTCGTGACCCGCTGGACGCACCGCGACCCCTGCCGGCCGGAGGTCCGCGTCATCGGCGGGCTCGACACGCCGCCCGAGGACCAGACCGTGGGCGTCACGCTCGATCTCTCCAAGCGCCGCGACGTCGCCGTCGCCCGAGCCGAGGGCTTCGACGTGGCGAACGCCAACTTCACGACCTCGAACCCGGTCGCCGCCGACGCGGCCTGAGCCCCCGGCGCGGACACCGACGGTCCGGCCGGGGAACCGCAGCCCAACGGCGATGGCGCTGATCCGCGATCCCGGTGCGCTCAGTTGTCGGACGCCGGCCGTTGCACGCGCCCCGCGCCGCCCTGGCCGCCCTGCCCCGGCCGGCCGGAACTGAATCGCTTGGCCATCTTCCGGATCTCGTCGTCGGTCATCTTCTTGAGGCGTTCCTTGACCTGCTCGGGCAGGTTGGGGTTGTTGCGGATCGCCTCGACGTCGATCTCCGGCTCGGACGCCGCCGCCAGCGCCTCCTGCTCGGCCCGGCGGGCCTCCTCGGCGGCCTTGATCTCCTCGGGCGTCGGCTGGATCGCCGCGATGGCGGCCGGGCTGATCTCCTGATTCAGGATCTCGCCGGGCGACGGCTCGCGCAAGAGGACGACCGCGCCCTCGTCGAGCCCTTTGACGATCTCCACCATCGTCGCCGACTGTCGGCCTGTGCGGACCGGGCGTTTCTCAAACTTCCCGCCGCGCTCGGCGTACACGAACGCGACGTCCCCTTCGTGGAACACGGCCTGGATGGGCGCGGCGAGCGCCCCCGCGACCTCGCCCAGCACGATCTCCGCGTCGGCGCGCATCGACGGCTTGAGCGCCTGCCCCGGGTTGCCCCCGTCCAGGGCGATCTTGACCGTGTACTCGCGCAGGTTCGGGTCCCGCCACCCGCCGCTCTCGGCGAGCACGCTGACGCTCTGCACCTGCCCGGAGAACACCCGGTCCCGGATGGCGTCGACACGGACCGTGGCCCGCTGCCCGGGCCGGATCCGCCCGGCGACGCTCTCGTGCACGCGCACCGACGCCAGCATCCGCGACGTGTCCGGCAGGACGATGATCAGCTCGTTGGGCCGGACCGTCCGCCCGATCTGCATGGGCCCGTCGCCGTTGATCATCACGAAGCCCCGGCTGTTGCCGATGCTCGTGCCGTACACCACCAGCCCCGCGGTCGGGGCCCGCATCGTCGCCGCTTCGAGCTGCTCCTGGAGCTTCGCCAGCCGGTCCTCGCGGATCGCCAGCTGCCGACGCTTGTTGGTGAC
The DNA here is from genome assembly GCA_003696725.1 of Planctomycetota bacterium. Classification (GTDB taxonomy): domain Bacteria; phylum Planctomycetota; class Phycisphaerae; order Phycisphaerales; family UBA1924; genus J020. The sequence goes on from RFGI01000083.1 coordinate 8,359, forward strand.
GTCCGCCTCCTTGCTCGCCAGCCGGCTCTCGTTGAGCCGTTTGACACGCTCGAGCTCCGCCCGCGCCTCCTCGACGTCGGACTCCTTCTTCTTCCGGTCACGCTCGTGCTCGTAGGTCTCGTAGACCTCCTGGTCCTTGCGCGCCCGCTCCAGGGCCGCGGCGGCCTCCAGATACCGGATCTCGTCCTGCTGGAGCTCGTCCTTGCTCAGGAACGACTTGGCGTACAAGTCCCGCGACCGCTCCAGTTTCTCCTCCAGCCGCTCCTTGTCGCGCTCGGCCTTCTCGAGGTTGGTCCGCAGCTCCAGCCGCTTCTTGGGCACCTCGCCCTCGACCCATTTCTCGAGGTCGATCTCGGCGAGCTCCACCTTCAGGAGCGCCTGCCGAAGCGCCGCGTCGTTCTCGTTCATCTGGATGGCCAGCGCGTTCTCCGCGCCGACCAGGTCGCTCCGCGCCGCCTCGACGCTCAGCAGCTGGTCCTCGATCTTGGTGCGGATGGATTCGTCGTTGAGCCGGACGAGCACGTCGCCCTGCTCGACGCGCGCCCCCTCGTCGACGATCTCCACGATGTCCGCCGGCGACTCGAGCTCGCTGCGGATCTCCGTCTGCTTCGCCGCTTCGAGCTCGCCGCTGGCCGACACGATGATCTCGAACGAGCCGGCCGACACGGTGTGCAGGTCCGGCCCCGAGGCGCCCCCGCGCTCGCCCCCGTCGGCCAGCCGGGCCGCCGCCATCGCGACCGCCGCCAGCGCGATCACCGACACCAGGGCCACCGCCCATCGCCGCACCCCACCCCACCGGCGGCGCCCATCACGACCGTTCACTGAACCACCCATGGATCGATCTCCGAATCGGCGCCGACGACACCCAAGCCTGCACTCACATCAACCGGCGAACCCCGGCCGGGGTTTCGCGGATCGGCCCCGGCGGATGCTAGGACCGCACCCGACGCCCGGCCCCTCCACCCGACGCGCTCGACCCGGCCGCCCGTCGCCGATCCCGGGCTCACGCCCCGGTGGGCTGGGGCGAGCGGGCCCCCTCGACCAGGCGGGCCAGGGCCGACACGCTCGACGCCGACGCCGGCGCCAGGGGCGCCCGCACGGCGCCGGTGTCCCGGCCGAGCAGCCGCATCGCCGCCTTGACCCCGACCGGGTTGGGCTCGAGCGTCAACAGCGCCCGCGCCAGCGCGATCAGCCGCCGATGTTCATCCCGCGCCGCGGCCATCTCACCCCGCAGCGCCGCGTCCACCATCCGCCGGACCCGCCCGGGCGCCAGGTTCGACACCACCGAGACGACGCCCGACGCCCCCAGCGCCATCATCGGCAGGGTCAGCGGGTCGTCCCCAGAGAGCACACAGAATCCCGGCCGCTCGGTGAGCACCGCGTCGGCGATCGCGACCGATCCCGAAGCCTCTTTCACCGCCACGATGTTCGGGTGCTCGGCCAGCCGGAGGATCGTTTCGGCCGTCAGCCCGGCGCCGGACCGCCCCGGGATGTTGTAGAGGATCACCGGGACATCCGCCGCGTCCGCGACGGCCCGGAAGTGCGACTCCATCCCCGCCTGGTTCGGCTTGTTGTAGTACGGGGTGACGCTCAGCGTCGCGTCGGCGCCGACCTCGGCCGCGAACCGCTGCATCGCGCACGCGCGCCGGGTGTTGTTGCTGCCCGTCCCGGCGATCACCGTCAGCCCCAGCCGGCGCCCGTGCTCGACCGCGACCTCGACGACCCGCGTGTGCTCGGATTCGGTGAGCGTCGGCGACTCGCCCGTCGTTCCGACCGCGACGACGCCGGTGACGCCCGGGCCGTCCGGTGGGTGCGCCTGGAACTCGATCTGCTCAATCAGCCTCGCCTTGTCGATCCGCTCGCCGCCGTCCGTCAACGGCGTCACCAACGCCGTATACACCCCCGACCATCGTGCCGCGTCCATGCCGCTCTCCTGATCCTCGGCGCCCGCGCTACGCCCGCCCCGCCGCGATCGCCCCGACCATCTCCCGCACCGCGGAGCGCAGCCCCACGTACACCGCCCGGCTGACGATCGCGTGCCCGATGTGCAGCTCGGCCAGCCCTTCCATCGACGCGACCGGGCCTACGTTGTGATAGTTCAGCCCGTGACCGGCGTGGAACCGCATGCCCGCTTTCATGATTCGGATCCCGCCGTCGGCGACCGCGTCGCGCTGGCGCCGCAGCCCCTCGTGCAGGAAGTCGCCCCCCGCCGCCGCGAACGCGTGCGCGTAGGGCCCGGTGTGGATCTCGCAGGCGTCGAACCCGCACGCCGCCGACGCCTCGATCTGCCGCGCGTCGTGCTCGATGAACGCGGAGACGGTCATCCCGGCGTCCTTGAGCGCCGCGACCACGTCCTTCATCCGTTCCGTCTGACCGGCGACGTCCAGCCCGCCCTCGGTGGTGATCTCCTGCCGGCCCTCGGGCACGAGCGTCGCCATATGTGGGCGGACCTGGCGCGCGATCCGCACCATCTCGTCCGTCGCGGCCATCTCCAGGTTGAGCTTCACGTTCACGAACGGCCGCAGCCGGGCCACGTCGTCGTCGACGATGTGCCGGCGGTCCTCGCGCAGGTGCACGGTTATGCAGTCCGCGCCGCCGAGTTCAGCTTCGTGCGCCGCCCGCACCGGGTCCGGCTCGGCCCCCCGCCGGGCCTGACGCAGCGTCGCCACATGGTCGATGTTCACACCCAGGATCGGCATACCCGCATTCTACGGCGAGACCTCCTCGCGAAAATCAGCGGTACACTCTCAGCATGCCCCCGCCTTGGCGCCGCGCGCTGATCGAGTTGTATGGTGACGATGGGCACGACGGCACATGGGTGGTCGAGCCTCCCGACGGCGCCCAAGGACTCGAGGCCGAGAGCAAGAGCAGCCTCACCGAGCAAATCCTCTCCGACCCCCGCTACGAGGGTGCGGACGTCCTCTACGCAGAAGATGGAGAGGATCTCGTCATCGGTGTGTTCTTCGGTGCCACGCGGCCGCGGCGGCTCAAGCGGGGCCGGTCGCTCCCGGAGGATGTCACACCAGACCCCGACGACACCGATACCGAGATCTGTCCCTGACGTTCACGACCCGCGGTCACAGCGATCGGACAACGCCTCCCACACACGCTCGACCACGCGGCTCATGGCGCGCTTGGCCGGGACGGTCGCCGCGGCGACGTGCGCCGTCAGCCGGGCGTTGGGAAGCCCCCACAGC
>RFGI01000084.1 GCA_003696725.1 Planctomycetota bacterium
AGGAGTTCCTCCGCCGGCTCAATCACGACGCGGGTCGGCCCGGCCACGCCGTCGGCCCGGTCAAGCCGCCCCTGCCGGCGGATCACGCCGCGGTCGGGGTCTGGCTCCGTCGGCTGGGGGTGTCGGCGGACGATCCGATCCGGGCGATCCGCTCCGCTGCGGGCCGGGATCGGCCCATCGGCCGAAACGGGCCAGTCTCGGGCGGGCCCGCGACCGGCGACGGCCGGCCGGGCGTCGATCCGATCTTGGCCGAGGCGTTCGAGGAGTGGCGCGGCCGGCTCGATGCGGACGATCTGGATATGGCCCGATGGCTGCCAGACGCCGAGCCGCTGAAGAAGGACAAGGACGACTACTAAAGACGGTCGGCTGGGCCGTCGCGTGCGCCGTGTGCCTGGCGGCCGGGGGCTGCGCGCCCAGCGTGGGTCCGCTCACCCAGACGGGGCGGCTCGGGGTGTACTCCGGCCGAACTCTCGCAGCGAGGATGCCCAGCGGGGTGGATGTCCTGACCGCGGCGGCGGCCGGGGAGGCCGCGCTGGCCGAACGCGGCTACGTGATCAGCCGGCGGGAGGGGACCGCCGGGCGGATGGTGGTCGTCGGCCGCACGCCCGCGGCGGGCTGGCGTCGGCACACCGACCGCACGGTCACCTTCCGGGCGATCCGGAGGATGCGGGGCGTGCGCGTCGAGGTCGTCATCTCGCCCCTGCCCAACGAGGCCGAGTCCCGGGCGGTGCTCGCCGCGGCGCTGGGCCGCGTCGGCGGCTAGGTTCTGTTTGACGGATCGCTCGGGCGCCGCCTGAGACGGAAAGAGCCAGTGGAACGGCCGTCTCGGCCGTTTTTTGGTCAAAGACGACGGGCGAGACGCCCGTCCCACTCGGCGAGACGCCCGTCACACTCGGCGAGACGCCCGTCCCACTGATCCATGCAACCAGAACCGAGACGTCGCGAGTGGATCAGCGCTCGTCGATGGGGGTGTACGGCTGATCGTGCGGTCCGACGTACTCGGCCTTGGGCCGGATCAGGCGGTTGGCCTCGAGCTGCTCGAGGGCGTGGCCCGTCCAGCCGGCGATCCGCGAGAGGGCGAACATGGGCGTGAAGAGATCGAGCTTCAGCCCGATCGAGTGGTAGGTCGTGGCGGAGTAGAAGTCGACGTTCGGATAGATGCCCTTGGCGGCGACCTCGCGCTCCATGATCTCCTCGACCTTGCTGGACTTGGCGTACAGGTCGGCGTTGCCGGTGTCCTCGGCGAGCTGTTTGGCCAGGGTCTTGAGGTACACCGCGCGCGGGTCGTACGCCTTGTAGACCCGATGGCCGAAGCCCATGATCCGCTCCTTGCGCTGGAGCTTGCCCATGACGTAGGGCTCGACGGCGTCCACGGAGGGGATCTCGTTGAGCATGACCATGACGCCCTCGTTGGCGCCCCCGTGCAGCGGGCCGCGCAGCGCGCCGATCGCGCCGGTGATCGCGGAGTAGATGTCGCTCAGGGTCGAGATGATCACCCGGCAGGTGAAGGTCGAGGCGTTCAGGCCGTGGTCCGCGTGCAGGATCATGCAGGCGTCGAACGCCCGGGCCATGGTGGGCGTGGGCTTCTCGCCGTTGAGCATCCAGAGGAAGTTCTCGGCGAAGGAGGCCGAGGAGTCCGGCGCGACCGGGTCCAGCCCGCGGCGCTGCCGGTCGAACGCGGCGACGATCGCCGGCGCCTGGGCCAGGATCTTCAGGCCCTTGGCGCGGACCGCGTCGGGCTCGGTGGCGTTGGGCGCGGGATCCTCCAGCGCCAGCGCCGAGACGATCGTCCGCAGGACGTGCATCGGCTGGGCGTCGGCCGGCATCGCCCGGATCAGCGCCGCGGTGCTCTCGCTGATCGGGTACAGCCCGCGCAGCGATCGGCTGAACTCATCGAGCTCCGCCCGTCGGGGCAGGCGCTTGTTCCAGAGGAGAAAAACGGTCTCCTCGAACGTCGAGTGCCGGGCCAGCGGATCGATGGCGATGCCGACGTACTCGAGCACGCCGCGCTCGCCGTCGATGAAGGACATCTCGGTTTCAGCGGCGACGACGCCCTCGAGACCTTTCGACGCGGTAGACATCACGGTCGGATCGCCTTTCGATGCGCGGGGGGTTCACGGGTCCGGCCGGCGCCCGGTGGCGCCCGCCTTGCGGCGCGGTCAGTATAGCGGTCACAAACCTCAGGCGCCCGGCGCATGATTCTCCACGGACATCTGCTGACGGACCCGTTCGCGCGCCCATCCCCGGGATGGGTGCGAGTCGCGGACGGTCGGATCGCCGAGGTCCGCATCACCGGGGAGAGCCCGCCCGGAGACGATGAGGCCATCGGCGGCCCCGGGCGGCTGATCTCGCCCGGGTTCATCGACGCGCACACCCACCCGCCGCAGTTCGGCGCCGTCGGGTGCGACGGGTTGCCGCTCCTGGACTGGCTGGAGCGCGTGGTGTACCCGGCCGAGTCGTGGTGGGGGCGCGGGGCGGCGGGGCCGATGATGCGGGCCGCCGTGCGCTCGATGCTGACCGAGGGGACGCTCGGCTTCGCGGGGTTCCTCACGAGCCACGGCCGGGCGGCGCGAGAAGCGATCGCGGCGCTGGAACGGCCTGGCTCGCCGCGCGCCGTGGTGGGCCGGGTGGCGATGGACCGCGAGGCCCCCGACGACCTGACCGCCGAGGACCGCTGGCGCGCCGGGCAGCAGCCGGCCCCGTCGGTGGTGGCGGCCGACTCGACGAGCCGGCGCGTCAAAGTCTCGGTCAATCCCCGCTTTGCGCCGGCGTGCTCCGAGGAGCTCCTCGCCGAGTGCGGGTGGGCCGCCCGCGATCGGCCGGGGCTCATCGTGCAGACGCACCTGGCCGAATCGCCGGACGAACTGGCCCTGGTCCGCCGGCTCTTTCCTGACGACGAGCACTACACCGCGATCTACGACCGGTTCGGCCTCTTGGGCCCGTCGACGCTCCTGGCTCACGGCGTCCACCTGAGCGACGTGGAGTGGCGGTTGATCGCCCAGCGCGGCTGCGTCGTCGTGCACTGCCCCACGGCCAACGTGTTTCTCGGCGCGGGGCTCTTCGATCTCGACGCGGCGCGGGCCCACGGCGTGCGGCTGGCTTTGGGCTCGGACATCGCCGCCGGCCCGGACGCCGCCATGCCGAGGGTCGCGCGGGCCATGATCGAGACGGCCAAGACCCGCCGGCTGACGGTCGCGCCCGGCGCGCACGTCCCGTCGCCCGCCGAGGCGTGGTCGCTCATCACGCGCGGCGCCGCCGACGCCCTGGGGTGGGCCGACGCGGGTCGGATCGAGGTCGGCGCCGCGGCGGACCTGCTCGTCCTGCGACCGCCGGACTCCTGGTTCGACGAGCATCTCGTCGGCCGGCTGATCTACGGCTGGTCGCCCGGCTTGATCGAGCAGCGGATCGTGGACGGGCGCCCGGCGGACCCGGCTACGATCTGAGCCGTGTTCCTGCCCCTGGGCACAGACCGCCCGCTCAAACGCCCGACGCGGGTGACGCACGCCCTGATCGGGCTGAACGTCGCCGTGTTCCTCGGGCAAGCGCTGCTGACACGGTTCGCGCCCGACCTCGCGGCGCGGCTGGATCCGGAGCTGGTCCTGCGCGGCGCCGACTTCAAGGTCTGGACACTCGTCACGTACCAGTTTGTCCACGCGGGGTTCTGGCACATCGCGGGGAACATGCTGTTCCTGTACGTCTTCGGCCCGAATCTGGAGGACCGCCTGGGACGCTGGTGGTTCCTGCTGTTCTACCTCGCGGGCGGGGCGGCGGCCGGGGGCGTCCACGCGGTCTGGTCCCCCGCGGTGGGGATCGTGGGCGCCAGCGGTGCGGTGTCGGCGGTGACGGGGGCGTTCCTGGTCTTCTTCCCGCGCACGATCGTTCGGGTTTTCATCCTGTTCTTCGTGATCGGGGTGATCCACATCCCGGCGATGTGGTTCATCGGGTTCCAGATCTTCTTGAACGTGTTCTACCAGGGGATGGGCGGCGACGGCCGGGTGGCGTACCTGGCGCACCTGGCCGGGTACGCCTACGGCTTCGCGGTCGCGTATGCCCTGTTGGCGACGGGGGCCATGCCCCGCGAGGTGTACGACCTCTTCAGCATGGGCAAGCAGGCTCGGCGCCGACGTCAGTTCCGCGAGCTGACCAGCCGCGGGCACGACCCGTGGGGCGGGCGGCCCAAGGGGGCGCGCGGGCCGCGCATCGAAGAAAAGCCGGACCCAAAGGCCGAGGCCCTGGCCCAACGGCGGGCCGAGATCAGCCGGGCGATCGCCGAAAAACGACTCGACGAGGGGCTGGACCGGTACGGACGGCTCGTGGAGGAGTTCGCGGCGCCGGCGCTGCCGCGCGACGCGCACCTGACGCTCGCGAACCACGCGTTCTCGGTCGGCCGGCACGAGGACGCGGCCCGGTTGTACGAGGCGTTCCTCGCCGCCCGGCCGAAGGACGCCGAGGCGCCGCACGTCCGGCTGATGCTGGCCCTGGTCCGAGCGCGGTACCTGGACAAGCCGGACGAGGCCCGGCCGCTGCTGAGCGGGCTGGACCGGGCCCTGCGCGACCCCGAACACTCGGCCCTGGCCCGGGCCCTGGCGGCGGAAGTCGGGGAGGCCCCGCCGTGACGCCGGGCGGGGGGCAGCCGCCCCGACGCACGCGGATCAAGATCTGCGGCGTGCGCGACGAAGCCACGGCGTGGGCGGCGATCGACGCCGGCGCCGACGCGGTCGGGTTCGTGTTCCATCCGCAGTCTCCGAGGTTCATCGAGCCCGCGAGCGCCTGGGAGATCGTCCAGCGGCTGCCGCCGTTCGTGACGACCGTGGGGCTGACGGTGGACCTGACGCCCGAGGCGTTCGAAAGCATCCAGCGTCAATGCCCCACGGACTACGCCCAGCTGCACGGCGGCGAGCCCCCCGAGACGGTCTCGGCGTGCGGGCCGAGGCTCATCCGGGCCATCCGGTTCAATGCCCGGACTATCGCGGACGACCTGGCCCGCTGGTCGGCGCTCGAAGCGGTGGACGCGGTGCTGGTCGACGGCTCGGCCGGCGGTGAAGGCCAAGCGTTTGACTGGGACGCGCTTGGACGTGTCCGGGCGCGTTCCACCAAGCCGGTGATCCTGGCGGGGGGGCTGACACCGGCCAACGTCGGTCGGGCGATCGCTACGGTTCGGCCCTTCGCGGTCGACGTCTCCAGCGGTGTCGAGATCGAGCGGGGCGTGAAGGACGCAGGATTGATCCGCGACCTGTGCGACGCCGTGCGCGACGCGGACCGCGCCCTCAACTCGGGGTGACGGCGCGTCGGATTCCGGGGATGCGCACGTTGACTCGGCCCGCCGAGGCGCCAAGAGTTGCGCGGAGTGTGCGCCCTCGACAGGGCCGCAGGGGCGCGAATGCGAGGTGGGCGATGGTGTCAGCGAAGACACCGGTGCGGCCCTGTTCGTGCGTCGGGCCCGAGCGGATGCTGCCGATGCGGCGTGAGCGGCCGCCGGTGCGGACGAGGATGGAGTGGAACGGGGTCGCGGGCCTCAGGCAGGTGCGCATCCAGCCCGGCGCGCGCGAGCCGGGCCAGCGGGCGGACCGATGCGAGCGCCTGGTCGGCGAGGTCAGCGAGCCGATGTCGTGATCGCTCGGCGGTCGGTGTCGCTCACGGGGAGCCAGCGCTCCAGTTCGGGCGCGATCAGGCTCGCGAACGCCTCGAGCCGATCCAGCGACGCCGCGGCGCGCGGCAGGCGCAGCCGGCCGTTGTAGATCAGGCACAGCCATCCCCGGCCGACGCGCCACGTCACGCCGGGCTTGGCGAGGATGTGCCGCTGGATGTCGCGCGACAGCAGCACGACGGCGAAGTCCTCGTCCTCGGCGCGGACCGTGAACCGGCGGTTGAACTCCGGCAGGTCGAGCTCCAGCCCGCGCCGGCCAAAGAGGGCGCCGACGAGCCGCCCGATCGTCCCCCGCGGCGTGACGCTGACGCGGGGCCAGTCCGGCGCCTGCATGGCGTAGATCGTCTTGAAGACTGGGATCGCCGCATTGCCGGTGTGGATGACGTGGGAGTGCTCGAACGCGAAGACCTCCCGGCCCAGGCGCTCGCCGCGGTAGGCGCGCTTGATCGACCCGTGCTTGCGCACCTCGGGCAGATGCCCGAAGCGCTCGCGGAGCGGTTTCTCGGGCTTGTCGATGGGCGTCAGGCCCGCCAGGGCCGCGGCGGGATCGCGCGCCTCTTCACCCGAGCGATGCGCCGCACGCCGGCGCAGGGCGACGCGACCGAGGATCACCGCGGTGATCGCGACGATGACGATGATGAGCAACGGGACGCGCCATTGAGGCGCACCGTTCGACCGTCCGATGATGATGACAGCCGCGACGAGCACCGCGAGGAGGCTGACGACGAGCATCACCGATCGCCGAGCGGCGGGATCGGCGTGTTGGCTCGTCCGCCGGGGTGGGGGCGGCCCGCTCATCACGCCGGCTCGAACACGGCGCCGCGCTCCACGTCGAATGACACGATCTGATCGGGCGCGAACTGACCGGCCCGCTGGCGCGCGTCACCGACGCGGGCGCAGACCGGGACGCCCGCGTGGACCACGATCTCGTTGTTGACCTCGTCGATCGCGCGGACCCGGCCCTGCACGCGACGGGGCGGGCCCTCGACGGGTTCGATGTAGCGCCCCCCGCTCGGCGCGGGATCGATCCGCCGCGCCACGAGCCGGATCCGGCCCAGCGCCTTGGCGCCGACCGCTGGGGCCCGGGCGCCGGCTGCGAGCCCGAGGCGCAGGCGGTAGTCCGTGCCCGGGATCGCGAGCACCACGGACCCGTCGCCGATCTCCGCGATCCGGCCCGCGGCCAGGGCGGCGCTCGCCGGGGCGCTCGAGTCGCCGGTGGATGTCTGCGTCTGGTTCATCGGCAGGGGCTCCCTTCGGCCTGGGCCCGGGCGGACGCGAGCGCCTCGGCGACGCGCCCGTCGGCGCGAAGGCCCAGGAAGTTGGCGAGGATCGCCGAACCCTCGCCGGTGAGAAAAGACTCGGGGTGGAACTGCACCCCCTCCAGCGGCGCGGCGGCGGGGTCGGGCCACTCCCGGCGCAGTCCCATGACGACTTCCACCTCCTCGCCGGTGTCGAGCCGATCGGTCGTGCGGGCGCTGACGGCCCAGCCCTCGGCGGGGACGGAGTCGCCCGTCACGATCAGGCTGTGGTAGCGCGTCGCGATGAAGGGGTTCGGCAGCCCGGCGAAGACGCCTGTGCCGTCGTGGCGGATGGGGCTGGTCTTGCCGTGCATGATCACCTGGTGCCGGGCGACGGTCATGCCGTGGACCGCTCCGATGCACTGGTGCCCGAGACACACGCCGAGGATGGGGACGCGTCCGCCGAGGCGCCGGATCACGTCGCAGCACACACCGGCGTCGTCGGGGGTCCCGGGGCCTGGCGAGAGGATGATCCAGCCGGGGTCGAGGGCTTCGATCTCGCCGGCGGTGAGTTCATCGTTGCGGACGACGCGCAGCGGCGCCGCGGGATCCATCTCCCCGATCCGCTGGACGAGGTTCCAGGTGAAGGAGTCGTAGTTGTCGATGAGCAGGATCATCGGGCCAAGAGTGTAGGGCGCAGCGCCGGCCGGTATGCTCGGCGCCGATGAGCGACACGGACGTCGAGCGGGACGGGGACCCGGGCGCCGAGCCCGTGATGGCGCTGCGGGTCCTGGCCAGCGGGTCGGGGGGCAACTGCTCGGCGCTGATCCTGCGGGAGGGGCGCCGGCGTCGGGTGTGCCTGATCGACCTGGGCCTGTCGCCGAGGATGACCGAGGGGCTCCTGGGCTCGATGGGTCTGGGGCTGAGCGACGTCGAGCACGTCCTGCTGACGCACTTCGACCACGACCACTTCAGGCCGATCTGGGCCCGCCGGCTGCCGGGCTCGGCGCGGTGCTGGGTGCACGCGGCGCACGAGCCGGCGGCGCGGGCCGCCGGGATCAGCGCCGGGGCGCTGGGGACGATCGACGACCGGCCGGTCGGGGTCGGGCCGGCGGCGGTGCGGGCGGTTCGTGTGGCCCACGACGAGGCGGGCGTCGCGGCGTTCCGGATCGAGCACGCCGGGTCGAGCGTGGGGTACGTGACCGACGTGGGCCGGCCGACCGAGGCCCTCGCCGGGCACGTGCGGGGCGTGGACCTCCTGGCCGTGGAGTCGAACTACTGCCCGAGGCTCCAGGCGGCGTCGGCCAGACCCGAGTTCCTCAAGCGCCGGATCATGGGCGGCGCCGGGCACCTCTCGAACCAGCAATCGGCGGAACTGGTTCGGCGGGCGTCGCCGCGGGCCGACGTGGTGCTGCTGCACCTGTCGCGGCAGTGCAACCGGCCGGACCTGGCGCTCGCCGAGCACTCGGCGAATGGTCGGCGTGTGACGGTCTCGTCGCAGCACCGCCCGACGCCGTGGGTCCCGGTGGCGCCGGGGCGGGCCGGGCGCGACGGGGAGGCTCTATCATCCCCGCCCCCGGTCGGCGCCCGCGCCGCGCCGGGGTTGTTCTAGCCCGCCGCCGAGCCCGACCATGCCCGAGCCATCCATCCGCAACGTCGCGATCATCGCGCACGTCGACCACGGCAAGACCACCCTGGTCGACCAGATGCTGGCGCAGTCCGGGATGTTCCGGGCGGGTGAGCTGGACAAGCTCGCCGGCGGGCAGCACAACCTGATCATGGACTCAAACCCGCTGGAGCGGGAGCGCGGGATCACGATCCTGTCGAAGAACTGCGCCGTTGACTACCGCCCCGTCGTCGGAGCCGAGTCGGGCGTCGCGGGCAAGCCGCCGGTGGTCCGCATCAACATCGTGGACACGCCGGGGCACGCGGACTTCGGCGGGGAGGTCGAGCGCGTGCTGCGCATGGCCGACGGGGCGATCCTGCTGGTCGACGCGTTCGAGGGCCCCATGCCGCAGACCCGGTTCGTGGTCTCCAAGGCGCTCGAGGCGGGGCTGACGTTCATCGTGGTGGTCAACAAGTGCGACCGCCCCGACGCCCGGCCGCACGCCGTCGCCGATGAGGCGCTGGGGCTGTTCATCGACCTGGGCGCGGACGACCACGCCCTGGAGTTCCCGGTGCTGTACGCCTCGGCCCGCGGCGGGTGGGCCTGTCACGACCCCCAGACCCCGGGCGGAGATTTGCGCCCGCTCTTCGACACCATCGTCGAGCACGTCCCGGCGCCGGCGGGAGACCCCCGCGCGCCGGTGCAGATGCTCGTCACCACGCTGGATTCCAGCGAGTACCTGGGACGGATCGGCATCGGGCGCGTCGACGCCGGCGAGCTGCGCCGGGGCCAGACCGTCACCCGGATCGACCGCGACGGCGGCCGCACGCGAGCGACGGTCAGCGGGCTGTGGCGGTTCGAGGGGCTGGGTCGCGTCGAGGCCGACCGCGTCGGCGCCGGGGACCTGTGCGCCGTGGTGTGCTCGGAGCGGGTGGAGATCGGCGACACGCTGGCAGACCCCGACCGGCCCGCGGCGCTGGCGCCCGTGGCCGTGGACGAGCCGACCCTGTCGATGGTCTTCCGGGTCAACGACTCGCCCTTCGCCGGCCGGGAGGGCAAGTTCGTCACCAGCCGGCAGATCCGCGAGCGCCTGGAGCGGGAGCTGGAGCGCAACGTCGCCCTGCGCGTCGAGCCGGGCCGGACGATGGACGAGTTTGTGGTGTCCGGTCGCGGGCTGCTGCACCTGGGCGTGCTGATCGAGACGATGCGCCGCGAGGGGTACGAGCTGGCCGTGGGCAAGCCGCGGGTGCTGACCCGACGGGTCGAAGGGGCGCTGCACGAGCCCTACGAGCGTCTGGTGATCGACTGCCCGACGGATCGGCTCGGGGCGGTGATGGAGCTCGTCGGCGGGCGCAAGGCCGAGGTGCTGCACATGGAGTCGCGAGGCGCCGACCGCTCGCACCTGGTCTTCGACATCGCGTCCCGGGGGTTGATCGGGCTGCGCAGCCGGATCCTCACCGCGACGCAGGGCCACGCGATCATGCACCACTCGTTCGACCGGTTCGCGCCGGCGGCCGGGGCCCTGCCGGGCCGGGGGGCGGGCGTCATCATCGCCACAGAGCGCGGCGCCGCGACGGCCTACGCCCTGGAGGGCCTGGCCGACCGCGGGGTCATGTTCATCACCCCGGGCGAGGAGGTCTACGCCGGGCAGGTCGTCGGCGAGCACAACCGCGAGAACGACATCGTGGCCAACGTGGTGCGGGCCAAACATCTCACGAATATCCGGTCGTCGACCAAGGAGGCGTTCGTGACGCTCAAGGCGCCGCGGCGGCTGACGCTCGAAGGGGCGCTGGAGTACATCGAGGACGACGAACTGGTCGAGGTCACGCCGGGATCGGTCCGATTGAGGAAGCGGATCCTCGATGAATCGCTGCGGCGCAAGGCCGAGCGCGCCGCCCGTCAGCAGGAGCGGTCGGCCTCGGCCTGACCCGACCCCCGAGCCGGGACGACGAAGGAGCGTCGTGGGCCTTCTTGTGCAGAAATTCGGGGGGACGAGCGTCGCCGACGCGACGGCGATGCGGCTGTGCGCCCGTCGCGTGCTCGAGGCGCGCGCGGCCCACGACGGCGTGGTCGTCGTCGTCAGCGCCATGGGCCGCACCACAGACAGCCTCGTCGCGCTGGCGCGCGCGGCGCACCCCGACCCGCCCCGGCGTGACCTGGACCTGCTGCTGGCCACCGGGGAGCAGGCGTCGGCGGCCCTGATGAGCATGACCCTCCAGGCGCTGGGCGCCCCGGCGATCGCGCTGACCGGCGCGCAGGTCGGGCTGTCGACCGACGACCTGCACACCCGCGCCCGCATCGGCTCGATCGACACGGCCCGGCTGCGGGCGGCGCTGGACGCCGGGCGCGTCGTGGTCGTCGCCGGGTTCCAGGGCGTCTCGCCGGGGGGCGACATCACCACGCTGGGGCGCGGCGGGTCGGACCTGACGGCGGCGGCCCTGGCCGCGGCCCTGGGGGCGGACGCCTGCGAGATCTACACCGACGTCGCCGGCGTCTACACCGCCGACGCCCGGCTCGTCCCGGACGCCCGGCTGCTGGAGCGTGTGTCGTACGACCAGATGCTCGAACTGGCGTCGGTCGGCGCGCGCGTCCTGCACCCGCGGGCCGTGGTCTGCGCCAAGGCGCACTCGGTCGAACTCCGCGTCGCCCACGCCCACGCCGACGGCCCGGGCACGCTGATCACGCATGAGAGCCAGGACATGGAACAGATCGTGGTGTCGGGGTGCGCGCTCAAGGCGCCGATCGCCAGGGTGACCCTCGCCGGGGCGCCGAACCAGCCCGGGTCGGCCGCGGCGCTCTTCGATCGGCTCGCCCGGGCGGGCGTCTTCGTCGATGACATCGTGCAGACCGAGGCCGGCGCCACGACAACCATCGCGGTGACCATCGAGTCCGCGGACGCCGCCGACGCCCGCCGGGCCGCCGACGCCGCCGTGCGCGACCTGGGCGCAGGCGCCGTGTCGCTGGAGACGGGGCTGGCGTCCGTCTCGGTTGTGGGGCTCGGGATGCGCTCGCACACCGGGGTCGCGGCGACCCTGTTCCGGGCCCTCGCGGACGCCGGCGTGAGCGTGCGCAACGTGACCACGTCGGAGATCCGGATTACCTGCATCGTCGGCGCCGACGACGGCGAGCGGGCCCTGCGCGCGGCGCACGACGCGTTCGGGCTGGCGCGCCGCCCGGCCGAGCCCGCGGCGGTCTGATCCCGCGCCGTGCGCTACACGCGGGGCTGCCGGTTGATGGGCACGGCGCGGTCCGTGTCGGCGCCCCCCGCGTGGCTGGTGGCCTCGGGTTCGAACAGCATCACGACGCACCCCTCCTCGGCGACGGGCCGGTGCTCGACGCCCCGCGGCACGATGAAGAACTCGCCCTCCCGCAGCGTGACGTCGCGCGCCGGGGGACGCATCTCGATTCGCAACGAGCCGCGCAGGACCAGGAACAGCTCGTCCTCGCGCTCGTGGGCGTGCCAGACGAACGCCCCCTCGAGCCGGGCGATCTTGACGAGTTGCCCGTTGAGGGCGCCGACGATGTGCGGCGTCCACGGGGCGCTGACCGCCGAGATCTTCTCCGCGAGGTTGACGGGAGTGTCCGGCCAAGGGCGGTGGTCATCGGATTTGGTCACGCTGGTGGACTCCGTCACTCACGTCGCCGGATGAGGTCGCGCAGCGCGGCATCAAGTTCAGGAAAGTCGAACACGAAGCCATGATCAAGCAGCCTGCGTGGGACACAATATCGGCCGTACAGCGCGAGCTCGGGATCGGTGCGGAGAATGAGCCGGGCGCCGATCGCCACAAGCCACGCGGGGCTCGGCAGCCCGATCGGCCGGCGCAGCGCCAGGCGGAGCGAACGCATGAATTCGGCGTTCGAGACGGGGTTCGGCGCTGTCGCATTATAAACGCCGGTGATGCTGGCCTGGGTGATGGCGGACTCGCAGATGCGGTTGAAATCACGCTCGTGAATCCAGCTCATGCCCTGCCGGCCGTGACCGATACGACCGCCAAGCCCCCAGCGCGCCAAACCCGTGAGTCGGCGCAACGCCCCACCCCCGCGCCCGAGGACAAAGCCGGTCCGCAGGATGACGCGGCGAACGCCGGTCGGTCCGGACTCTGCGCACGCTTGTTCCCACGCCCGTCCGACTGTCGGCGCCAGGCCGTAGCCGAGCGAGGAGCCTTCGTCGCACACGTCGTGTGGCGGGTCGCCGTAGATGTGGGCCGTGCTCATCTGCACCCAGATGGGGGGTGGCGAGCCCACAGCCCGGAGCGCGGCGCCGAGAGCCCGCGTGGGCTCAACACGCGACCTGAGAATCTCATCACAGCGATCGGGCGTCTTGACGCAATCAACCGAACGCCCACACAGGTTCACCAGTGCAGCCGCGCCGTCGAGCGCATCAGCCCAACCGGCCACGGTCCGCCCGTCCCAGAGGCACGAGCCGGCGCCGGGCGGGGCGGACGCGTCCCGGCGGGTGAGCGCCACGCACTCGAATCCGAGCGACGCGAGATGTTGCGAGAGTGACGACCCGAGTGTGCCCGACCCACCCGCGATAACGATTCGCCGTTTGTCGGCCATGGCGTCACCTGAGAGAGTCCTCCGCCGGGTGAGCGGTGTACACGATGGTCCTCACCTTCCACGCGCCGCGATCGAGGATGAGGACCACGGCGTCGGTCCCGCTGTGGCTCGGCCGGCCGTCGATGAAAAAGTCGTAGGGGGTCCAGACCACGGCGAGCGGGCCGTCGACGCGGACGAGCGGGTCGCGCATGATCTCTTTCAGGCTCGCCGCCGCCGACGCGATCCCCTCGGCGAACTGGGCCGCGGTGCGCGTGGACCGGCGCCAGCCGTCGGGCGTCCGGCGCAGGGCTGTGACGGTCGCGCCGTCGTCCATCAGGGCGAGGAGAGC
>RFGI01000085.1 GCA_003696725.1 Planctomycetota bacterium
GAGATCGCCGAGTGGGCGGCGGGCCTCGAGCCCGGGCATCTCTCCGATGAGGCCGTGCGGTCGGCCAAGCTCTTCCTGTTCGACTCGCTCGGCTGCGCGCTGGGCGGCTCACTGCAGGAGGACGCCCGCCGGGCGGTCGAACTGACCAAACGGATGCAGGGGGCCGGCGGCGGCGCCTGCACCACGTTCGTGTCGGGCCTGAAGACCGACCCGATCCAGGCGGCGTTCCTCAACAGCCTGATGATCCGGGCGATGGACTACAACGACATCTACTGGAAGCAGGACCCCTCGCACCCCTCGGACATCATCCCCGCGGCGACCAGCGTCTGCGAGATGAAGGGCCTGTCGGGGCGCGACCTGCTGCTGGGGATCTGCATCGCGTACGAGATCGAGATGCGTCTGTGCGAGGCCGGGATCCCCGGGATCCGGGAGTACGGCTGGCACCACGCGACGCTCACGGCGTTCGCCTCGCCCGTCGTCGCGGCGCGGCTCTTGGGCCTGCCCCCGGCGGGGATCCAGCACGCGATCGGCATCAGCGCGAGCCACTCCTGCTCGCTCGGCGCCGTCACCGCGGGCAAGCTCACCAACATGAAGAACACCGTGGACCCGATGGCGACGCGGTCCGGCGTCGAGGCGGCGCTGCTCGCGGAGCTCGGCTACACCGGGCCCGAGCACATCTTCGACGGCAAGGAGGGCCTGTTCCACGTCTTCGGCCACGAATGGGACGAATCAAAGATCGTCGGCGACCTGCCCACCTGCCCGCGCTGCCGCTGGAAGATCGTCGACTGCGGCATGAAGTCCTTCCCCATCGAGGCGCTCAGCCACGCCCCGCTCACCGCGATGCTCAAGTGCGCGCAGGAACACTCGATCAAGGCGGACGACGTGGCCGAGATCAAGGTCGAAGTGATCGCGCGGGCGGCGGACATCCTGGGCGACCCGGCCAAGTACCGCCCGACGAGCAAGGAGACGGCCGACCACTCACTGCCCTACTCCCTCGCAGTGGGGCTCGTCGACGGCATGGTCACGCCCAAACAGTTCAAGCAGGAGCGGATCGATGATCCGGCCCTCATCCCGGTCATGGATAAGGTCAAGGTCGTGGCAAACGAGGAGTTCGAGGCGCTCTTCCCCGAGTATCAGCCCAGCCGGGTCACCCTGACGCTGACAGACGGGCGGTCGTTCTCCACGCGCGTGGACGTGCCCAAGGGCGACCCGCGCGACCCGATGACGGAGGACGAGATCGCCGTCAAGTTCACCGCGCTGGGCGAAGACGTGGTGGGCGCCGAGCGTTGCGATCGGATCCGTCGGTGCGTGATGTCGATCGACGAGACGGACACGCTCGATGAGATGTTCCGCCTGATGACGGCGTAGAGTCCCGGCGTTTGTGGAGCGAGAGGGCCCAACGATGGCCGATGTCGTGACGGGGTTTCTTCTGCACGCCCTGACCCAGCAGCGCGCCTACGCCGAGCGGCTGGTCGCGGACCTGTCTGACGCGGACATGGTCGCCCAGCCCGTCCCCGGCGTGGTGATGAACCACCCCGCGTGGGTGCTGGGGCATCTGTCGGCGTACCCGCCCACGCTCGCGGCGATGCTCCGCGGCGAGCCGCCGGCCGACCCCAAGGACCACCCCTTCGGCCGGGACTCGACACCGAGCGCGGACCTCGCCCTCTACGGTTCAAAGGCGGACGCGCTCGGCGCGTTCAACCGGGTTCACGACGACCTCGCCCGCGCGCTGGAGCAGACGGCCGGCGCCCGCTTCGGCGACCCCAACCCCTTGCCGCGGTGGCGCGAGCGGTTCCCGACGATCGCGGACGCGTGCTTCTATCTGACGACCGTCCACCTCGCGACGCACCTGGGGCAGCTCTCGGCGTGGCGGCGGGCCGGCGGCCGGCCTCCGGTCTGACCCCGCCGGGTCGGTAGAGTGGGCCCGCATGGGCGCGCTGGGCCTGACCGAGACCGACGTCCGCCTGTGCGAGGCGATCGCGCAGCGAGAGCCGGCGATGCGCCGCGACATGGCGCGGTTCGTCGCGATCCCCACCGGGCACAACCACACGCCGGGGCTGGAGGAGTTCCGGGGGCTGGTCCTCGAACGGCTGCGGGCGCTGGGCGCGTCGGCGCGGTTCATCCCGGGCGAGCCGGCGCCGGGCTGGCTGTGGGGGTCGGCGATCGCCGGCGAGACAGCCATCGACATCCCGCCGACGGTGGTGTGCGAGAGACCGGCGTCGGGCCTGCCGAGCGTCCTGATCGCGTCGCACCTGGACACGGTCTTTGCGCCGGACGACCCGTTTCGGGAGTACGCCGAGGCCGCCGACGGCCGGACCGCGACCGGGCCGGGCGTGGTGGACATGAAGGGCGGGATTGTGATTGCGCTGCACGCGCTGGAGGCGCTCGAGGCCGCGGGCGTGGCGTGCTCGTGGTCGTATCTGTTCAACAGCGACGAGGAGCGCGGCTCGTACCACTCGGAGGGGGCGCTGCGGGCCGAGGCGCCGCGCCACGCCGTGGGCCTGTGCACGGAGCCGGCGCTGCCCGGCGGGGAGCTGGCCGTCGAGCGCGGCGGGAGCGGGCAGTTCATGATCGAGGCCCGAGGCCGATCGGCCCACGTCGGGCGCGAGTTCGACAAGGGCGTCAGCGCGGTGACGGCTCTGGCCGAGGCCCTCGTGCGGGTCGGGCGGATGCCCGACGCCGGTCGCGGGAGGGTGGTCTCGGTCGGCCCCTTGGAAGGGGGCTCGGCGACCAATGTCGTCCCCGACCGGGCCCGGGCGTGGGGCAACGTCCGGTATCCGGACGAGCGCATCGGTCGGGAGATCGCCGCGGACCTGGACGCCCTGGCGACGCCCGAGGGCGCGTGCCCCGCGGTCGAGGTCCGGCGGAGTTTCAACCGCCCGCCCAAGCCCCTCACGCCCGCGGTCGAGCGGCTGGCGGGCCTGGCCCGGGACAGCGCCGCGGCGCTCGACCAGCGCCTGCCGTTTGCGCGGACCGGCGGGGTGTGCGACGGGAACATTCTGCAACAGGCGGGGCTGCCTACGATCGATACACTCGGCGTGCGCGGCGGGGGATTGCACACGCCACAGGAATGGATCGACCTGTCCAGCCTGGTCGAGCGGTGCCAGCTCCTGGCGCTCGTCGTGTCGCGGATCGCGGCCGGGGCGCTGGCCGGCGGCTGACGCGCGCCACCGGCGCCGAACAGAAAGGATGACCTTCGATGACCGCGACGACCACCCACGCAGACACCCCGGTCGCCGAGCGGCTCGCGCAGCGCGTGGGCGTCCGCCAGGCGATCGACGCCCTGGTCCGCGAGGTCGAGAGCGCCTCGTCGGAGATCACCGGCGTGCGCGGCCCCATCGACGGCCGGCGGATCGAGTACGACCGGCTCCTCGCCGAGACCGCCCAAGCCCGCGGGCGGGGCCTGTTCTACCCGTACCTCGGGTCGGGGCTGGGGCGCGGGGCGCTGGTGGAGCTCGCCGACGGGTCGGTCAAGTACGACATGATCTCGGGGATCGGGGTCCACTTCTTCGGGCACTCGGAGCCCGAACTGGTCGGGATCGCGGCCGAGGCGGCCCTGGGCGACACCGTCATGCAGGGCAACCTCCAGATGAACGCCGACGCGACGCGCTTCGCGCAGACGCTCCTCGAGGAGGCGTCCAAGGCCAGCGGTCTGGCGCACGCCTTCCTGACCAACTCCGGGGCGATGGCCAACGAGAGCGCCCTGAAGGTGTGCTTCCAGAAGCGCGCCCCCGCGTGCCGGGTCATCGCGTTCCGGGACTGCTTCATGGGGCGGACGTGGACGCTGTCGCAGATCGGAGACTCGCCCGCGGGGCGGGTGGGCCTCCCGCTCAACACGCTCGTCGACTACATGCCGTTTTATGACGAGGCCGCCGCCCGGCGGCTCGGCGCCGGCGACCGGTCCGGGACGGCGAACTACATCGACATCTGCGTCGAGTATCTCGGGCAGTGCCTGGACCGCTACCCGGACCAGCACGCCTGCTTCGTCTTCGAGCTGATCCAGGGCGAGGGCGGGTTCCGCACGGCGCCGAGGGAGTTCTTCGTCGAGCTCATGACCGTCTGCCGGGATCGCGGCGTGCCGGTGTGGGTCGACGAGATTCAGACCTTCGGCCGCACGGACCGGATGTTCTGCTTCGACGCGCTGGGGCTGGGCGAGTATGTGGACGTGTGCACCGTGGGCAAGATGTCGCAGGTCTGCGCGTGCCTGTACACCCAAGAGATGAACCCCAAGCCGGGCCTGTTGTCGGGGACGTTCATCGGCTCGACGGTGGGCCTGCGCGTGGGCCGGCGCATCATCGAGCGATTGCGCGACGGGGGCTACTACGGCCCGGACGGCTCCAACGCCCGGCACTTCGAGGCTTTCGCGGGCCGGGTCCGGGCGCTCAAGGAGAAGCACCCCGAGTGGTTCCCGCCGGCGCCCGGCGTCGTCGACGTCGTCGCCGGCCGGGGCGGGATGATGCGGTTCACGCCCTTCGGCGGGGAGAAAGACAAGATCGTGGCGCTGTGCCGGACGCTCTTCGACGAGGGCGTGATCACGTTCTTCTGCGGGCACGGGCCGCACCACGTGCGGATGCTCCCGCCCCTGGGCGTCCTGCGCGAGCAGGAGTGGGGCCCGGTGTTCGAGATCGTCCAGCGCGCGTTGGCGCGGTGCGCGGGCTGACGACGCGCCGCTGACGGGTGAGCCATGTTCCTGATCAGACAGGCCAAGCCGGACGACCTCGACACGCTGCTGAAGCTGGCGAAGATGGTCCACTTCATCAACCTGCCGGCGGACCGCGGCGTGATCGAGAACAAGATCCGCTGGAGCGCGCAGTCGTTTGCGCGGGTGCGGTCGGGCGCCCCCGTGGGGCGGGCCGAGGACGAGCCGGACCTGCCCGCGCTGGGCGGGGCGGCGGGGTCCTCGCCGCTGTTCATGTTCATCGTCGAGGATCTCGACACCGGCAACACCGTCGGGACGTCGTCGCTGGTGCAGCGGATGGGCGGCCCGGGCCAGCCCAACGTCACGATGGAGCTGACGAAGAAGGAGTTCTTCAGCGAGGACCTCCAGGCGGGCGCCACGCACGTGACGGCCAAGGTCGTGCTCGACGAGTCCGGCCCGTCGGAGATCGGCGGGCTGATCGTCGGGCCCAGCTTCCGCCGGCACCCGCTCAAGGTCGGCAAGCAGCTGAGCCTCGTCCGGTTCCACTACCTGGGCCTGCACCGCGAACGGTTCCAGGACCGCGTGCTCGCGGAGATGATGGCGCCCCTGACCCCCGACGGCCGTAACACCTTCTGGGAGTACTTCGGTCGGCGGTTCATCAACCTGACGTACGACGAGGCGGACCGCTTCTGCCAGAAGTCGCGCGAGTTCATGATCTCGCTCCTGCCGCGGGAGGAGATCTACCTGACGCTCCTGCCGCCGGAGGCGCGGGCGATCGTGGGCAAGGTCGGGCGGGACACGGTCCCCGCGCGGCGGATGCTCGAGGCGATGGGCTTCGAGTTCCGCGGCCGGATCGACCCGTTCGACGCCGGGCCCCACCTGATGGCCGACACCGACCGCATCCCGCTGGTCGGCGCGACCCGTCGGGCGACGCTGGGCGAGCCGATCGAGCCGGGCGCCGGCTCTGGGGTGGGGTTCATCAGCGTCGATCGCGACGCGCCCCCGGCGGGCGGGTTCCGCTGCGTCTGGGCGGAGTACGCCCTCGACGCCGACGCCGTGCGCACCACCGCCCAGGCCCTGTCCGCCTTGCGGGCGGCGCCGGGCGACGAGGTCGGGTTCACACCCGTCGAGGGATCGCGGGCCGGCCGGTCGAAGGCGTCCGCCGCGGCGGGGGCCGGCTCGTGACGGCCCATGCGTCCCTGCGCCACCCGCCGAGCGATCTGATCGGGGGCGAGTTCCTGCCCCTGCCGGGCGACGCGCTGCGCTCGCACAACCCGGCCAGGCCCGCGCAGACCGTGTGGCAGGGGTCGCCCGAGGTCGCACACGTCGATCGCGCGGTGGCCGCGGCGCGCGGGGCGCTCCACGAATGGTCGCGCTGGTCGATGGACCGTCGGGCCCAGGCGCTGCGGGCGTACCAGTCGATCTGCCGCGAACGGGCGGGCGAGATCGCGGCCCTGATCCGCGACGAGGTCGGCAAGGCGCAGTGGGAGGCCGACCAGGAGGCCGCCGCCCTCGCCGGGAAGGTCGACATCACGCTCGACGAGTCCGAGGTCGGCGCCCTGCGGCGGGTGCGTGGGTACGAGCTCCCGCTGGGCGAGACTAAGCGCGGCGTGTGCCGGTTCCGCCCGCACGGCGTGATGGCCGTGATCGGCCCGTTCAACTTCCCGGCGCACCTGCCCAACGGGCACATCGTCCCGGCCCTGGCGCTGGGCAACACGGTGGTGCTCAAGCCCAGCGACAAGACGCCGGCGGTGGGGCAGATGCTCGGCGAGTTGTTCCAGGACGCGCTGGCGTCGGTTGGGGCGCCCGCGGGCGTGGTGAACGTGGTGCAAGGCGCCGCCGAGCCCGCCGCTCGGCTCACGACGCATGAAGGTGTCGATGGGATCCTCTTTACGGGGTCGTGGCCCGTCGGCCGGCGGATCCTCGAGGCCAACCTCGACCGCCCGGGGCGGATCGTCGCCCTGGAGATGGGCGGGAACAACCCGGCCGTGGTGATGGACGACGCGGACCTGCGCCAGGCCGTCGTCGAGTGCGCCCGGGCGGCGTTCAACACCACCGGGCAGCGTTGCACGTGTACGCGGCGGATCATCGTGCACGAGCGCCTCGCCGACCGGTTCATCGACGCCCTGGTCAAGACGGCCCGGGGGCTGCGCATCGGCGCGCCCGACGACGCCGACCCCGTCTTCATGGGCCCGATCATCCGCGCCGAGGCGCGGGCCGCCGCCCTGGCGTTCGCGGCGGACCTGGCCCGGGGCGGGGGCGACGTGCTGCTCGCGCCGGAGTCGATCGACGACGTCCCGGGCTGCGCCGGCGGGCACTTCGTTTCGCCGGGCGTGGTGCGCGTGAACCGGTTTACCACCCGCGACGCCGGACCGGGCGCCGACGCGGGGTGCGATGCGGAGGTCTTCGGGCCCGTGGTGCGCGTCGCGGTGGTCGGCGGCTATGACGAGGCCGTCGAGCAGGCCAACGCGACGCGGTACGGGCTGGCGGCGTCGATCTTCACGACCAGCGCCCGGACCGCCGAGCGGTTCCTCGCCGACGCCCGGGCCGGGTGCGTCAACGTCAACACCGGGACGGCCGGCGCCAGCGGGAAACTGCCGTTCGGCGGGCTGGGGCTGTCGGGCAACCACCGCCCGGCGGGGGCGTTCAGCGTGGATTACTGCGCCATCCCCGTGGCGAGCATGATCGAATCATCCGCGGCCGCTTCGGTGAGCGCGGGGATGACGTTCGACGACGCATGGGTCGATTAGGCTTTGATTGGAGGATCGGTGGGACGGGCGTCTCGCCCGTCGTGGTTGACAATGTAAACACCCCGGACGACCGTTCCACTGGCAGTCCCAGTCTCGGGCGACGCTGGAGCGGATCCTAGCCGCAGAGGCGCTCGCAGCGCCAAACGCGCACATCGATCCGGTCGGCGTAGTGCAGCAGGGGGCGCCCGGAGGGGGCGTGCGTGTCGTTCGTGGGGCGTCAACCGTCGGGGGCACGGCCACAGTCTAGATCGACACGCCGAGCGTCCGGCCGAGCCCCGCGCGTCGCCCCGGCGCGAGTCGATCCAGGGGATGCGCGGCTCGCGGTAGAGTGTCGCCATGGCGAAGAAAACGGTGCTGCCCGATGCACGCGTGAGCCCACGGTTCGCGGGCGTGGCGACGTTCTGCCGGTTCCCGCTCCCGGAGCAGGTCGCCCCCGAGAATGCGCCGGCGGACTGGGCCGTGTACGGGGCGCCGTTCGACGGGGGCGTGACGTACCGCCCGGGGGCGCGGTTCGGGCCCCGCGCGGTGCGCGAGGCGTCGCAGTACGTCAAGCCGCACCACCTCGAGCACGGCGTGACGCTGACCGAGACGCTGAGCATCGTGGATGCGGGTGATGCGCCCGTGGCGCCGTACTCCTGCCGAGAGACGCAGGATCTGATCGCACAGTGGGCGGCGGAGGGTCGGCCGGGCTGCGACGAGTCGACGAAGATGCTCGCTGTCGGGGGGGACCATTCCATCGCCCTGGCGAACATGAGGGCGGCGTGGCGTCGGCACGGTTCGCCCGCCGGCGGGCTGGCGGTGATCCACTTCGACAGCCACATCGACACCGTGGACACGATCTGGGGCGAGACGCACCAGCACGGGTCGGTCTTCCGTCGGGCGTTCGAGGAGGGCGTCGCGGACCCGACCCGTATGGTCTCCATCGGGATCAAGGGCCCGCTCAACCGCGCTGACGACCTGAACTTCGCCATCGACGCCGGCGTGCGCATCATTACGCACACGGACTGGCGGGCCGATGGGCCGGACCGGCTGCGGGATTTCCTCAGCGAGATCGCCGCGGCCCGGGCGTACATCTCGTTCGACATCGACGCGGTCGACCCGGCCTACGCGCCGGGGACGGGGACGCCCAGCGTCGGCGGGTTCACCTCCGCCGAGGCCCTTACGATCTTGAGGTCGCTGGCCGGGGTGAACGTGGTCGGCGCTGACGTCGTCGAGGTCCTCCCCGACCGGGACCCGGCGGGGGTGACGGCCCTGCTGGCGGCCCACATCGTGTTCGAGATCCTGTGCCTGGACGCGGTCCGCCGGGCGGGGTCCTGAAACGCGGCCTCGGCGATCCCTATAGACCAACGGGGCGACCCTCAATCACAAGCGGAGGCGCAGCGTCATGGTTCTGGATCTGACGAACAGATGGGGGCGGCTTGCCGTGCTGAGCGGGGCGTCGGCGGCGGTCTCGCTGGGCGGCTTGGCCGGCTGCGGCGCGTTCCCGACGGTCGATGAGGCGCGCGTGATCGAGGCGGACCACCGGCCGGGCGCCGCCCTCGACGTGGCGACGCGCAACGGGCGGATCCAGGTTCGCCGTTCGGATGTGGACGCCGTGGTCATCACGGCCCGGCTGCGGGCGCGGACGCAGGAACGGCTCGACGCGACGCGGATCATCGCCGAGCACGACGAGTCCGGGGCGCTCGCCATCCGCGTGCTGTGGCCCGACGGGCGAAGGTTCGGCAACGAGGGGTGCTCGTTCGAGATCGAGACACCGGGCGCCGACGGCGTGCGGCTGGACGCGAGCAACGGGTCGCTCTCCGTGACGGGCCTCTCGGGCCGGGCGTGGCTGGACACGTCCAACGGGTCGATCACGGTGCGCGACCACGACGGGCCGGTGATCGCGGACACCTCCAACGGCGCCGTGCGCGTGACGAACGCGACCGGGCCAGTCGAGATCGACACGTCCAACGGCGGGGTGAGCGTGGCCCTGGCGCCCGGCGCGACGGGCCCGGTGCGCGTGGACACGTCCAACGGCGGGGTCCGGCTGACGCTGCCCGAGTCGTTTACGGGTGAGCTCGTGCTGGACACGTCCAACGGGCGTGTGTCGTTCGAGTCGGCGCCGAGCCTCCGGGCCGTGTCCGCCGGCCGGCGGCACGCGCGGCTGGTCCTAGGCGACGGGGGCGAGACCTCCGTCGTCACCACCAGCAACGGCAGCATCGGCGTAGGCTTCGTGGAGAACCCCGGCGAAGAGTGACTTGCGGCCGCACCGGCGCCGTCTCAGGGATCGCGCAGGGCGAGGATCAGCTCGACCTTGCCCACGCCCTCGCTGAGCCTCTGGGCGATCTCGATCGGGGGCAGCCCCTGGTCGGCGAGGTCGTACACGTCGCGGCTGATGGGGTCGGCGGGGCGCTCCGGCTCGGCGGGCGGGTGCGGCTGGGCCCGAGCCGACGCCGAGAGCCGGGCGATGCGGTCGTCGGCGTCGCGGATGAGTTTTTCGAGCCGGGCGGCCTTGGTGTCCAGATGAGCGGCGAAGCGGCGGACGAGGTCCTCGGCGTCGGCGAGGGAGGCGTCGATCGACCGGCGGGCCTCGAGCCTGGCCCGGGCGTCGGCGGCGGCCGTGGGGCGCGTGCGGCTCGGGTCGGCGTGGT
The DNA here is from genome assembly GCA_003696725.1 of Planctomycetota bacterium. Taxonomy (GTDB): domain Bacteria; phylum Planctomycetota; class Phycisphaerae; order Phycisphaerales; family UBA1924; genus J020. The sequence goes on from RFGI01000085.1 coordinate 10,020, forward strand.
GCGCGTGCCGCGCTTTGAGCCGTCGGCGGAGCATGCTCACGACGCAGAGCGTGATGAGCAACACGCCGGCGGTGGACAGGAACCCGGGCGTCAGGGCGCCGAACGCGCTGTCGGCGATGGGCATCACGGGAGCGACGGCTGGATCCTCCGGCCTGCGGGGCCCGGGCGGGCGGCTCTGGTGCATCGGTATCATGCCGCCGTGACGCCCACTTTTTCGGTGATCGAGGCGCCCGGCGCGGCGCTCGCACAGGGCGCGGGCAGGGTCCGACGCGACCCCGCGGCGCGGCGGGCGCTCGCCGAGTGGCGCCGGCTGGCCGGTGGGGGCAGGACGCTGCTGGCTGTCTCGGGCGGGGCGGACTCGACGGCCCTGGCGCTGGCCATCGCCCCGCGCGCCCCCGGCTCGTGCGTGATCGGCCACGTCCGGCACGTGATGCGCTCCCACGCCGAGACGCGAGCCGACCGAGACGCGGTCGCGCAGCTGGCGCAGCGGCTCCAGACGCCGTTCGTCGAGGCGGCCCTCGGCCCGATCGCGGGCAACCCGGAAGACACGGCCCGGCGGGCCCGTCGGCGGGCGCTGGCCGAACTGGCGGCCCGGGCGCGGTGCGTGTGCGTCGCGACGGGGCACACCGCGGACGATCAGGCCGAGACCCTCATCATGGCGCTGGCGCGGGGGGCGGGGCTGCGCGGGTGGTCGGCGATGCCGGCGTCGGCGCCGCTGGGCCCGGGCGTGTCGCTGATCCGGCCGATGCTGGGCGTGACGCGCGCCGACTCGGAGCGGCTGTGCCGGCTGGCGGGCGTCCCGTGGCGCGACGACCACACCAATGACGATCCGGCCAGGGCCCGGGCGCACCTGCGGGCCCGGGTGACGCCCGCGCTGCGCCAGCGCTGGCCGGGCGTGGCCGAACGGCTCTCAGCGGCGGCGAGGGTCGCGGCCGATGCGCAGGGCCTGGTCGAGGACCGCGCCGCCGAGGTGTTCGGGGACGTCTACGCCTGGCCGCGCGACCGGCTCCGCCGCGAGCGGGCGATCGTGCTCGACGAGGGGCTGCGGTCGGCCTGGCGCCGGCTCACAGGCGGGGTGGGGGCGGACCGGCTCGGCCGGCGTCGCGTGGGCCCGGCCGTCGACGCCATCCGAGACCGGCAGACCGCGGCCCGGCGCTTCGAGTGGCCCGGCGGGGTGGAGCTCGTCGTCGGCGCCCGGCTGGTCGCGATGCAGACCCCGGAGTGCGCCGGCGCGGGGCGCCCATGAAGAGGGACGGGCCGCTGATCCTGCTGGTCGGGCACTGCCTGCCCGATTCGATGGCGCTGGCCCGGGCCGTGGCCCGGTCGGCGCCGGGGGCGCGGGTCAAGAGGGTCAACTCGGAGCGGGCGCTGCAGCGGCGTCTGCCGGACGCGGCGCTGGCGCTCGTGAACCGGGCGCTCGACGGGCGGTTCCTCGACGCCGACGGCGTGGCGCTGATCGCCCGGCTCACCGCCCGAGGCGCGGGGCCCGCGCTCATGCTGGTGAGCGATTACGCCGAGGCGCAGGAGCGAGCCGTCGCGGCGGGGGCGGCGCCCGGCTTCGGCAAGCGTGAACTGGGCGACGCGCGCACGGCGAACCGGCTGCGCGCAGCCCTGGTGGGGCGCGGGCAGCCGGCGTCGCCGGGAGGAGAGACGGGGGGGATTAGTTCAGGCCGAAGCCCGTGATGTGCGCGTCGTCGGGGTCCGCGACGCCGCCGGAGGGCTCGTCGTCCTCCTCGGGGCGCGGGCCTTCGCGGATCTCGTCCATCTGCTCGCGCAGCTTGGCGAGGGCCTTGTTCTGGATCTGCCGGACGCGTTCCTTGGTCACGCCGATCATCTTGCCGATCTGCTCGAGCGTGAGCGGCTTGTCGTTCTTGAGCGGCGTCTGGATGCCGAAGCGGTGCTCGATCACCTGCCGCTCGATCTCGCTGAGATCGGCGGTGTTCTCGACCACGATCCGGCGGAGCTCGGCGGCCTCGTCGCGGACACGCTCGGCGCGCTTGGTCTCCAGGTAGTCCGACCGCTGGAGGTTGGGGTCGTACTCGGCGGGGAACCGCTGGCGGTGCTTGGTCTGCTTCATGCCCTGGCGGCTGAAGGCCTTGAGAATCGCCCGGCAGGCGTAGGTGGAGAACTTGAACCCGCGCTCGGCGTCGAACTTGTCCACGGCGCGAAGCAGGGCCATGTTGCCCTCGGACACCATCTCGGCGAAGTCCACCTCGCTCATGCGGGTGCGCTTCGCCATCGCCAGGACCAGGGCCAGGTTGGTGTTGGCGATCTGCTCGCGGAGGCGCTCGGCGACCTCGTTCCACTTGAGGAGCTCGCGCGCCTGGGCCGCGGTCGGCGTGCGCTCGGGCGTCGACCAGATCTCTTCCTGGATGGCGCGGATGCGGTGGCGGGCGTAGTTGAACTGGAGGAAGAGCACGCGCTCCTCGGCGGCGGTGAGCAGCACCTGGGAGCTCGAGCCCGAACGCGCGCGCTCGCCCCCCGACAGGTCGTCCATCACCGGGTGGTACCACGAGGTGTCGGGCTTGCGGATCTCGGGCGCCTCGTCGTAGATGCGGCGCTCGGCGTCGGGGCGCTCGAACTCCGGCGAGTGGATGTAGTCCTGCTCCTTGGAGAGGATGCGGGCCAGCGTCGCCTGCTCGGCGGGGCTCAGGTCCACGCGCGACCGCCCCCGCGAGCGCGCGGGCTTGACCCCGATCCGGCGCCGGCGGCCGGCCTGGGTGAGCGGGGAGCGGGATGTGCGGGGACGCTGGATCATGGGCTCTCGGCTGTCGGTTCGTCGGGCCGCCCCGGCTCGCGCCGGGCAGGGTCGACGGCCTTGGGCGTGCGGGTTCTCACCAAAGATCGGGACTGCCATCGGCCGACGGACCGGCCGCGGGCGAGATTCCCGGGCGTCGGGGACCACCCCCGTGCGACTCTTAGTACGCCTTGTTCCCCGATTTGTTTCCGATAGCGGACTGAATCCGGGAAAAACACCAGAATCATTATGGGAATTCTCAATAGTTGCTGCTCTCCAGGCGGGTAAACCGAGTTGTTCAACCCTGTTGATGCCTGATACAATCCTGCCTGAGCCGGGACGACCCTCGCGCAGCCGAACGAGGCCCAATCGGAGGCCGCGGCGGTCGTATCATCGGGCCCGTCTCGGCCCGGCTGCCGCCGGCGGAGCGCCACGCATCAGGATCACCACACCGCCGCCCCACGAGGAGGAACGCTCATGCCGTTCACGCTTCCCGATCTGCCGTACGCGTTCGACGCCCTCGAGCCGCACATCGACGCCCGGACGATGGAGATCCACCACGGCAAGCACCACGCGGGGTACGTGGCCAAATCCAACGCGGCGCTGGATGGCACGAAGTTCGCCGACATGGCGCCCGCGGACGTGCTGCGGAGCCTGGGCGACGTGCCCGACGACAAGCGGACCGCGGTGCGGAACAACCTGGGCGGGCACTACAACCACAGCCTGTTCTGGCCGTGCCTGGCGCCGGCGGGCAAGGGCGGCGGGGGGGCGCCCGCGGGCGCGCTCGCCGCGGCGATCGACGCGTCGTTCTCGTCGTTCGACGGGTTCAAGTCGGCGTTCAGCGACGCCGCCGCCAACCGCTTCGGCTCGGGCTGGGCGTGGCTGACCGTCAAGGACGGCGTCCTGCGCGTGTGCTCGACCGCGAACCAGGACAACCCCATTATGGGCGAGATCATCTGCGCCGGCGGGGCGTGCTCGTGCCAGGCGTGCGGCGGGACGCCGATCCTGGGGCTCGATGTCTGGGAGCACGCGTACTACCTGCACTACCAGAACCGCCGGCCGGACTACATCGCGGCGTTCTGGAACATCGTCAACTGGGATCAGGTCGCCAAGAACTACGCGAGCGCGACCGGCTGAGCCCGGCCTCGATCACACCACGCGCGCCAGCCGTTCGACGGCCTGGCGGATCCGGTCGGCTTCGACGGTCAGCGCCGCCCGGAACCACTCGCCCGTGTGCGCGGAGAAGCCCGACCCGGGGATCAGGACCACGCCCGCCTCGTCGAGGCAGCGGGCGCAGAACGCCATCGAATCCTCGCCCCGCGGGCATCGCGCCCAGACGAAGAAGCCGGCCGAGGGCGCGTCGGCCTCGCAGCCGATGGCGCGCAGACCCGAGACCAGCGCGTCGCGGCGCGCGCGGTAGACCTCGCGCGTGGCGGTCACGTCGGGATGGTCGAAGCGCCGCAGCGCTTCGGCGCCGGCGCGCTGGACCGCGGCGAAGACGCCCGAATCGTGGCAGTCCTTGACCGCGGCGAGGGCGTCGATGAGATCCGGCCGGCCCACGGCGAAGGCGACGCGCCAGCCGGTCATGTTGAAGGTCTTGCTGAGCGAGTGGAACTCGATCGCGGGCGTACGGTCGAGGTCCGCGCCGGGCGCCTGCCAGAGTGAAGGCGGGGGGTCGTCGAAGTAGACCTCGCTGTACGCGAGATCGGCGCACGTCACCACGCCGTTCCGCGCCGCGAACGCCAGCGTGCGTTCGAAGAACCCGGTGTCCGCCGTCGCGCCGGTGGGGTTGTTCGGATAGTTGATCCACAGGAGCCGGGCCCGTCGGGCGTCGTCGGCGTCGATGCCGTCACAATCGGGCCGCCAGCCGGCCCCGGGGCGCAGCGGCATGGGGACGGGGTCGGCGCCCGCGAAGACGGCGCCGCTGGCGTAGACCGGGTACCCGGGGTCGGGGACGAGAACGGCGTCGCCCGGATTGACGAGGGCCAGCGGCAGGTGGCTGATCCCGTCCTTGGAGCCGGCGAGCGCCAGGATGTGCCGGTCGGGGTCGGCGGTGACGCCGAACCGGCGATGGAGAAACTCGGCGGCGGCGGCGCGGAACGCCGGGATCCCCCGGCCCGGGGCGTAGCGGTGCGTCCCGGGGTCGCCGACGGCGTCGCGCAGGGCCTCGACGACGAACGCGGGCGTGGGGCGGTCCGGGTCGCCCACGCCGAGGTCGATGAGGTCGGCGCCGGCGTCGAGCCGGGCGCGCTTGAGCCGGTCGATCTCGGCGAACAGGTACGGCGGGAGGGCGCGCAGCCTCTGGGCGTGATCGATCGGCTGGACGGTCGGCGTCGTGGCGGGCATCGCGCGCAGTCTACCGCTCGGTCCCGGGCGCGGGCCCGAACCGAGCGTCGGGCTCAGACCGCCGGGGGTCGGGCCGGGGCCGGCGCTGTCGCCGCGGCGGTGGGCGCCGAGGCCAGGGCCCGACGGGCCTTGTCGATCGAGGCGTCGTCGGCCTCCCACATCGCGTGGATCAATCGTTCGGCGTCGTCCGTGGACAGGGCGCCGGCGGCGACGTGGGCGGCGATCTCCCGGTGCGTCTGCTCGCGCTCGGCTTCGAGGTTGAGCGCCGCCTTGCGCGCCTCGTCCCACTTGACAAACCGGAAGATGACGCCGAGGAGCACGAGCGTGAAGCCCATGCCGACGATCGCGATGGTGAATTCGGTGTTGGTGATCGCCAGCGTGGACATCTCGGGGCGCTCCTTAGCCGGGGTCGGCTTCGTGGCGGTTTGTTCGGCGTCGGGGTCGTGCGGTTTCACGGAGCGGCCGAGCCGGCCCTGGCCGCGGCGTCGGCTTTAGCCTTGCGGCGTCGGCGGAGCTCCGCGTCGATGAAGCCCTGGAGGTCTCCGTCCAGGACGGCCTGCGGGTTGCCGACCTCGTGCCCCGTGCGGTGGTCCTTGACGCGGTTGTCGTACAGGACGTACGAGCGGATCTGCGTGCCCCAGCCGCGGTCGACGGCGCCGCCGGTCGCCTCGTCCATCTCGCGCTGGCGCTTCTCCTCCTCGAGCTGCTCGAGCTTGGCGCGGAGGACGTTCATCGCCTGGCGCTTGTTCTGCGGCTGGTCGCGGTACGTGCTGGCGACGACGCTGATCCCGGTGGGGATGTGGACGATCCGGCAGGCGCTGGCGACCTTGTTGACGTTCTGCCCGCCGGGCCCGCTGGAGCGGGCGAAGAAGGTGATCTCGAGGTCCTTGTCGGGGATCTCCAGGTCGGTCTCCTCGAACTCCGGGGTGACGTCGACGGTGGCGAAGGAGGTCTGCCGCTTGCCCTGGGCGTTGAAGGGGCTGACGCGGGCCAGCCGGTGCGTCCCGCGCTCCGCGGAGAGATAGCCGTAAGCGAAGGGCCCGGCGACGCGGAGAGTGACGGAGTCGATCCCGACCTCCGTGCCGTGCTGAAGGGCGACCTCCTCGACCTTCCACTCGGGGTGCTTGTCGAAGAACTTGAGGTACATGCGGAAGAGCATCTCGGCCCAGTCGTTGGCTTCGGTCCCGCCGTCGCCCGCGCTGATGGTGAGGAAGCAGTCGCGGTGGTCGTGCGGGCCCGAGAGCAGGGAGCGGACCTCGAGCGCGTCCATCGTCTGCTCGAGGTCGTAGAGGGCCTGGTCGGCCTCGGCCAGGAGGTCCGCGTCGTCGGACTCCTTCGCGAGCTCGTACGCGACCTTGGCCTCCTCGAGGGCGTCGCCGGCCTGGCGCAGGGGGTCGACCTGGGCCTTGATGACTTTCAGTTCGGCGATGGTCTTCTGGGCGGACTCGGGGTCGTCCCAGAAATCACCGGCGCCCATGCGGGCCTCGAGCTCCGCCAGGCGGGCGACCTTGGCGTCCCAGTTAAAGAGAGTCGCGGATGGTCAAGATCCGCGCCTCGAGGCCCTCGATCACGGGCTTGTGCGACTCGTAGTGCATGGCGCGGAGTATACGCGGGGCGCCCCCGGCGGGCCCAGCGGTGTTTTTCGCATCCCGGCGCGAAACGACGCCCCCGGCGCCGTTGTGTCACTGCGGGCTCACACCGCGCCCGCGGGCACACAAGGAGCGACGCGATGAACGGGACTCGAGGACGATGGGCGTGGGCAGGGGCGTGCGCGACGGCGGCGGCGCTGGCGCCGGCGGGTGTGACGGCGCAGACGCCGGTGGACTGCGAGCACGCCTCGCCGTACTTCGACCTGACGTTCCCCGGCGGGACGGTGCAGGACCTGGTGCGCGAGATCCGCGAGGTGTACCCCTGCGCGAACGTGGCGTTGATGGAGGAAGCCCGGGAGTACCCGGTCCCGCCGATGGAGCTGCGGCAGGTGACGGTCGGGGCGGCGCTGGCGCTGGTCGAGGGTCGGCGCGAGCTCGAAGACCACAGGTGGCAGTATCTCGGCGTCGACAGCCACGAAATCGAGGGCCGGGTGGACAGGGTGTATCGCGTCTACTCTGAGAGTTCGGTGGAGGCCGGGCCCGCGCTGATGACGCCGTCGGTCTGGGGACTGGCGCCGATCCTGGAACAAGGGCTGAGCGAGGAGGCCCTGCTCGGCGCGGTCGACGCGGCGCTCAAGACGTTCCCGAGCGAGGCGACGGTGCGATTCCACGAGCCGACCGGGCTGCTGATCGTGCGCGGGACGAAGGCGCAGCTGGACCTGGTCGAACGGGTCCTGGGTGAGCTGCGGGCCGCGGCGAAGGAGAAAGCCGACTCGAGCCAGGCCGTGACCATCCAGCTGGCGGACCAGCGGGCGCGCGTCGCCCAGGCCGAGTCCCGCGTGGCGCTGGAAATGAAGAGGGTCCAGATCGAGCGGGCCAAGCTCGACAGCCTGGAGGATGCCGACCGGGACAACCCGTGGATCGCGGGCAAGCATGAAATCGCGGTGGCCGAGGCCGAGGCGGCGCTGCGGTCAGCGCAGGCGGCGTACGAACGTGAAGCAACTGTCCTGCGGATGCTGACCGAGGGCAAGGGCGGCAAGGGCGACGATCGGCGATGATGGGCCGCACGGGGCGCCGCGGGTCGGCGCCCGGAGAGGCCGTGTGCACAGCGTCCGCGACATCACGGCGGCGATCGCGTCGTCCTCGGGCGACGCGGGCGCGTGCGCCGAGGCGTTCGCGGCGCTGTACGACGCCAAGTTCGACATGCTCTACCGGTTGGTGCGTCGCCGCACCGGCGTCGACGAGGCCACCGGGCTGGACATCGTGCAGGACGCCATGATCCGGGTGATCCGCCACATGAAGCCCATGCCCGACGAGGGCGCCCTGGACGCCTGGTTGACGCGCGTGGCGCTGACCACGGCGTACGACCGCCTGCGCGCCGAGCGGCGCCGGCGGTTGCGCGAGCGGGCCGCCGCGGAGCGCCGCCGCGACGGGTGTTCGGCCGCATCGCGCGTCGGTGATGATGACATGATCGAGCGGTTGGCGCATGAGATCTCCAGGCTGGACACTGACACGTTCGATCTGATCATGCTCCGCCACCGCGCGGGGATGACGCTCGAGCGGATCGGCGCCCGGCTGGGCGTGGGGCCGGGGGCCGCCGACGGCCGGGTCCGCCGGGCTCTGGGCCGGCTGCGGCGGCGGATGGAGGGCTCGGGCGATGGATGACGCGCGAGAGACGTTCGACCTGTCCCCCGAGGGGGCGCGGCGGCGCGACGCGATGCGCGAGGCGCTCGTGGCGCACGCGGCGGCGCGGTTCGAGCGTCGGCGTCGGCGCCGGCGGGCGCGACGCGCGGGGGCGCTCGTGGTCACGCTGGCGGGCGGCGCGTGGTTGACCGCGACGCTGACTCAGCCCGGCGGGCGTGTCGGGGGTCACGGTCCGACCGGGCCGACGGCGGGGGGCGCCCCGGGTCCCGCGTTGATCACGGTCACGGTCGACCGCACGCTCGTCGATCCCGCGACCGTGGCGATCAGCGACGACGAGCTCCTCGAGACACTCAACGCGATGGGCCGGCCGACGGGCCTGGCGCGAATCGGCGGGCGCGTCGTCCTGACCGACAACGTCACGGATGACACGATCGGCTCGCGGGCGATGTGAGTCTCGCGCCCCGGCGTCCGTTGTCCTCAGTGGATGATGGAGGTCGCCTTCTCGATCGCCTCGACGAGCTGCCGGAGCTGGAACGGCTTCTTGAGGACCTGGTCGAACCCCTGGGTGCGGAGCTGGGCGATCTGGCCGTCAGTCAGCCGGCTGCTCATGGCGATGATGCGGGTGAGCTGGAGATCGTCGGAGGCGCGGATGATCTCGGCGATCCGGCGGCCGTCGTCGCCCTCGACGTGAAGGTCCAAGAGCAGGACGTGCGGCTTGAGGCGCTGGCAGAGGAGGCCGGCTTCGAACCCGCCGCTGGCGTCCTCGACGGCGTACCCGGTCTGCTGGGTCAAGAGTTCCGAGAGCGTGCGGCGGATCTCGGCGTCCTGATCCACGATGAGGACGCGCACCTGCCCGCTGGTCAGCCCGTCGAGCGGGATGCGGTGCTCCTTCATGAAGCGGACGAGCTGGGAGACGGGGATGCGGCGATCCTTGGAGCCGGGGATGCGGTAGCCCTTGAGCTGCCCCGAGTCGAACCACTTGCTGACGGTGCGCGGCGCGACGTTGCAGATCTTGGCGACTTCGCCGGTCGTCAGAACTTCCTTCTCGTGCAGCATCAATCGCCTCCAGGTCGCCGGCCGAACCCTGAGGTCGGCGGCCTGTGACGGATCGGCGGATCGCGCCGGCGGCTGAAGCGGGCGCCCCGTGGGCCGCGGCAAATCCCGCTATCGGGACGTGTTATGCGGCCGGGCCGGCGTCGGCGGGCGGCCCTCGCGTTGACCGCCCCGAGCCGCGTCCGGTAGAGTCCCGGGCCCGCCGGCGCGGGATCCGCGGCGGCCGCCGGGACGTACAGTGCCGGGCAGGTGAGGGTCGGGTGTGTCGGTGCGCCAAGGCCGCGGGCGTACGGCGTCCCCGGCGTCGCGCCGGGCGGTCCGAGCGGCGCGGGCGATCGAGATCTGAGTCCGAGATTCCTTGCCGAGGTGCAACGCCGTGCTGAGCCGACTGAGTCCCGCCGTGATCTGGCTGTTCGTGTCCGCCGCGCTCCTCGCGCCGGCGTGGGCGCCGGCCCGCGCCCAGGACGCCCAGCCCAGCGCGACCCAACTCCTGGACGACTTCCGCCATTACGTCATCACCCGGCAGGACGAGCTCGCCGAGGCCAGCGCCGCGGCGCTCCTGGCCCGGGCCCTGTCGCCGGAGGAGTTCGTCGGCCTGGTGCAGGATTCCCGCTTCGGCGAGGAGGGGTTCGAGGAGACGATCCGCCGGGCGCTGTTCGTGCCTTCGGTGGAGGGCGTCGCGGCCCAGCTCGACCAGCTCTACCAGCAGGGCCTGCGCGACAAGGCCCGGAACCCCGACGAGATCGCGCGGAACATCTCGCTGCTGGGCGTCAACCAGCGGGGGCGGATCCTGGCGACGCAGCGGCTCCGGTCCGCGGGGGAGTACGCCGTCCCGCAGCTGGTGCAGGTGCTGGTCGCCCGCCGGGACCCGGCCATGGAGGCCGAGGCCGAGCGCGTGCTGATCGCCCTGGGCGCCGACGCCGTGGCCCCGATCTCCGCGGCGATCCTCAAGGTCGACCCCGTCACACAGGCCCGGCTGGCGCTGATCCTGGGGATGACCCGGCACCCCGCGGGGCTCGCGCCGCTGTACGAGCTCGCCGCGACGACAGACGACGCGGCGGTCCGCTCGGCCGCGGTCAGGGCCGTCGAGCGGATCAGCGGGGAGTTCCGCGAGGGGCTCAGCCCGGCGGACCTGTACCGGCTCCTGGCGGACGATTACTTCAACGAGTCGCCGAGCCTCACGCGGTTCCCCGGCGAGTCGCACCAGCTGCTCTGGAACTACGACCCGGCCCTGGGCCTGTACCCGACGCCGATCCGGACGGAGGTCTTCCACGAGGCGCGGGCGATGGCCCTGGCCGAGAAGGCGCTCTCGCTGAACCCGGACGACCGCTCGGCCGTCGCGCTGTGGATCGCGGCGAACTTCAAGCGCGAGATCGACACGCCCGAAGGCTACGACAACCCGGTCTACAGCCCGTCTCGCCGCGGCGCGTTGTACTACGCGGTCGCCGCCGGACCGGCCATGACGCAGGACGTCCTGGGCCGGGCCCTGCGCGACCGTGACACGCCCCTGGCCCGGCGGGCGATCGAGGCCCTGCGCGTCACCGCGGGCGGGGCGGGGATCTGGTCCGGGGCGACGCGGTCCCGGCCGCTGGTGGACGCGCTGTCGTACCCCGACCGGCGCGTGCAGTACGAGGCGGCGCTGGCCGTCGGCGAGGCGAACCCCGTCGAGCCCTTCGAGGGCGCCGAGCGCGTCACCCCGCTGCTGGCGTCGGCGATCCGCGACGCCGGCCGGCGCTTCGCGGTGGTGATCGCGCGCGACCCCGCCGTGCAGCAGGCCTGGGCGGCGCGGCTGACCCGGGCCGGGTTCGAGGCCCTGGCGCCCGCGGCGACGCTCGAAGCCGCGGCGTCGGTGATCGCCGAGGCGCCCGGCGTGGACATGCTCGTCGTCCAGGGCTCGGGCCCGGACGTGCAGCGGCTGATCGAGTCGGCCCGCGCCGACGCCCGGCTCTCCGCCGTGCCGATCCTGGGGGTCATGCCCGTCTCGGCGTGGAACGAGACCCGGTTCGCGTACCAGAACGACCCGCTGACCCAGACCCGTCGGGAGGGCCTGAGTGACGATCAGTTCGTGGAGTCGGTCGAGGCCCTGTCGCTGGCCGCGTCGGGGCCGCCCATCACCGAGGAGGAGGCCCGCCGCTACGCATCGGAGTCGCTCGCGGTCCTGCGCGATCTGGCCGTCAGCGGCAGCTCCTCGCTCTCGATCGCCGACGCCGCGACGAGGCTCATCTCGGCGCTGACCGGCGCCGAGGGCGAGGTCCGGCTGCGTGTCGCGGATGTCCTGGCGCGGGTCGGTCAGCGGCGGGCTCAGGTGGCGCTGGCCGACGTGGCCCTGGACGCCGCCGACGACGAGCAGGTGGCCCTGCTCGAAGCCGTCACCCGCAGCGTCAAGACGTTCGGCAATCTGCTGGAGGACCGCCAGGTCCGCCGGGCGCTGGCCCTCGCCGAGTCGCCGGACCAGCGCGTGGCGACGGCGGCGGTGGCGCTGGTGGGGGCGCTGAATCTCGAGGCGGGCGAGATCCGCGACCTCATCCTCGCGGTGCGGTAGGGCCGGGAGCCAGCGGAGCGAGCGACATGCCCTCACCGATGGACGAGTTTCGCCGCCGGCGGGCCGAGGGCCACGCCCGCCTGGTGGACACCGAGCACCTCGGGATCAAGCGGTTCCACCGGCTCGACGCCGACGCCTACGCGGACCGGTCCGCCGAGGGCCGGCTCGACGCGCGGACCAAGGAGCTCCTGGGGCTGGTCGCATCCGCCGTCCTGCGCTGCGACGACTGCATCACCTATCACCTCGAGCAGTGCGTGTCGGCCGGCTGGACGCTCGAAGAGATCGAGGACGCGCTCAACGTCGCGCTGGTCGTGGGCGGGTCGATCACCATCCCGCACCTGCGGCGGGCGCGCCTGACCCTGGACGAGTTGTTCGCCCAGCGCGACTGACTGATCCGGGACGCCCGGGGCGCCACGAACAGCGGCGCCCGGGAGTCCGGACGCCGCTGCCTGGTGTCATGCTGAATGGCGGAGCGAGGTCAGGTCACCGCCGGCGACGGGCGCCGACGAGGCCCGCCACGCCGAACAGGGCCAGAGCGCCCGGCGTGGGGATCGCGGTGACGTTGAAGGTGACGCGGGCGAGGCCGCCGCCGATATTGAAGGTGCCGAGATCCGCGCCGCCGGCGTTGATGAACACGACGCCGGAGAAGCCCCCCACGCCCGGTGTGACGAAGTACGTGCCGCTGAAAATCGAGGCGCCGTTGGCGTCGAGCAGTGTGAACGCGGCCTCGAGCACACCATCGAGATTGGTGTCGGGGTGTTTGATGGCGCCCATGCCCGGGAAGTTGAAGATGTCGGTCCCGGCGTTGCCCTGGCCGAGCTCGAATCCGATGTCGGTGATGATCGCGCCGCCGATGGTTGCCCCGGGGCCGAAGAGGGCCGTGCCGGGTGTGTTCGTGAACCAGCGGGCCTCGAGCGTGCGCGTGCCGTTGCCGTTGTCGATCACCGTGGTGGAGAAGTTCGGGTTGACGGCGCCGCCCATGGCTTGGGTGGTGCCCACGGTGTGATTGAGCGGCCCACCGAGAAACGCGCCGCCGGCGGAGCTGAATCCGGTCAACGCCGAGTCAACGGTCGAGGCGCCCTCCAGCGCCCCCGTCCCACCGCCGGCGACGGAGCCCGGCGCGGTCGCGCTCACCGTCAACTGCGCCGACGCGGCGCCGGCGAGTGTGAACGCGGCGCCGACCGCGACCATCGTGACCATCCCATGCTTCATGACGTGTCTCTCCTTCGCTTTTCTCTTGAACCGCCGACCTGAAGAAAGCCGGCGGCGCGTTGTGCCGATCCGGCGCGGCGATGCCTCGCAGACCCGTGACCGACTTCAAACGATGTGCGGTGGGTGGGTCGACGGCCCGCGTACCCCCGGGGCCCGACCCGTGTTGACGTGCTTCGTCTCCCTCGTCGCCCGGTCCCGGCCGACCCCCCAGCCGGCTCATTCCCCCGGAAACCGAGCGTCCCGTCGGCGTCGAGTGTACACGGCCCAGCCGCTGGCGCGCACACAAAAACCTTGGATCA
>RFGI01000010.1 GCA_003696725.1 Planctomycetota bacterium
CACCAACACGGTGCGCAGACGGGCCCACCGGCTCCGGGCGATCAGGTCGGCCAGCCCCGCGAGGTCCGGCCCGGCCCGATCCGGCTCGAGCACGCCCGTCACGTGCAGGACGTTCCACGCGTCCACGATGAGCCGCCGAGGCCGAGCCATGATCGGTGATTGGTAGGCGGCCCGGCCGGGGATGTCCCGGCTTGCCAAGCCCCGTGACGCCCGCCATACTGCCCGGCTTGGAGGGGCGGGCCGACCCCGGGCCATCCGACCCATCGGGGCGGCGGATCTGGGGCGTCAACCGCCGGCGCGCGGCTCATCCCGCACAGGGCGATCGCCCATGTTCAGACTCCGGGCCTGACGCCCGCACTCGAGGTGACACGAACCCATGTCGATCCGAATCAAAGCGCGCAGCGGCGAGGGCGTCGAGCAGCTGATGCGCCGCTTCAAGAAGCTCTGCGAGAAAGAGGGCCTCAACAAGGACATCAAGCGCAAGCAGTACTTCGAGAAGCCCTCCGAGCGCCGCCGCCGCAGCGCCCGCAAGAGCCTGCGTCGCCGCGAGCTCAACAGCCGCTGACCTGACAATTAAAAGGCGCGCCCTCGATCGGCTCGCCAGCGCGGGCGGCCGGTCCGACGGCGCCCGATCCCCGCAGTCCCCCATCCGACCTGGAGCCAACGACCGTGGACACGCTCCCCGTCTTGACGCTCGCCGCGGACCTGCCCGTGTGGTACTTCCTCGGTCCGGCCGGCGCGATCGCCGCCCTCGTGATGGCGTTCGTCTTCTCGCGCTCGGTGCTGGCGCGCTCCGAGGGCGACGCCGAGATGGTCCGCATCGCCCAGGCCGTGCGCGACGGCGCGATGGCCTACCTCACCCAGCAGTACAAGGTCGTCGCGGCGGTCTTCCTGGCGCTCGTCGGCGTGCTGGCCGTGCTCTCGCTGGCGCTGGGTCTGCAACCGGCGCTGTCGATGATCGGGGTGCCGGTGGCGGGGACGCTCTCCGGGCTGTGCGGCTGGTTCGGGATGAAGATGGCGACCAACGCCTCGGCCCGCACGGCCGCCGCGGCCAAGGAATCGCTCAACGACGGGCTCCGGGTCGCGTTCCGCTCCGGCGCGGTGATGGGCCTGGTCGTGGTGGGCTTTGCGCTGCTGGACGTCTCGGTCTGGTTCTTCCTGCTCAACACGCTTGAGGTCGGCGCGGACCTTCGCGTCCTGACCACGATCATGCTGTCCTACGGGATGGGCGCCTCGACGCAGGCCCTCTTCGCCCGCGTCGGCGGCGGGATCTACACCAAGGCCGCCGACGTCGGCGCCGACCTCGTCGGCAAGGTCGAGGCCGGCATCCCCGAGGACGACGCCCGCAACCCGGCCACCATCGCCGACAACGTCGGGGACAATGTCGGCGACGTCGCCGGCATGGGCGCGGACCTGTACGAGTCCTACTACGGCTCGATGCTCGCCACCATGGCCCTCGGCGCGGCGGCGGCGTTCACCCTCGACGGGCTGACCGGCGCCCAGCAGGCGCTCCTGGCCATGTCCCTCGCCGTGGCCCCCGTCGCCCTGGCGGGCCTGGGCATCTTCTGCTCCATCGCCGGCGTCTTCACCGTCCGCACCCGCGAGGGCGCCTCGTTCGCCGAGTTGCTCAAGAGCCTGCACACCGGCGTGTGGATCGCCTCGGCCCTGATCGGCCTGCTCGCGTTCGCCCTGCTGTACCTCCTGCTGGGTCAGGACGCGGACCTCGCCGGCGCTCTGGCCGAGCACACGCCTGTCCGCTGGCTCGGCTTGGGCGGGTCGATCGCGTCGGGCCTCGTCGCGGGCCTGGTGATCGCCTACGCGACCGAGTACTACACCTCCTACGAGCACCCGCCGACGCGCAAGATCGCCCTGCAGGCGCTCACCGGCCCGGCGACCGTCATCATCGCCGGCATCGCCGAGGGGATGAAGTCCACCTGGGCGGCCCTGGTCACGGTGGTCATCGCGATCACCCTCGCCTTCACCTTCGCGGGCGGGTCGGACAACTTCCTGCTGGGCCTGTACGGCGTCGGTATCGCCGCCGTCGGCATGCTCGCCACACTCGGAATCACGCTGGCGACCGACGCCTACGGCCCGATCGCCGACAACGCCGGCGGCAACGCCGAGATGACCGGCCAGCCCCCCCACGTCCGCGAGCGCACCGACATGCTCGACTCGCTGGGCAACACCACCGCCGCGACCGGCAAGGGCTTCGCCATCGGGTCGGCGGCCCTGACGGCGCTGGCCCTCTTCGCCGCGTACGTGCAGGTCGTGCAGACGCAGCTCGGCAACCAGGCCGTGACGTACTACGAGGCCAACGCGGCCTCGGTCCAGGCCCCCGACACCGAGCCGGGCGCGGCGTTCGCCGTCCATCAGGGTCACGGCCGGTTCGCCGTCGTCCAGGGCGACGAGACCGTCGGCGCCCTCCTGGTCAACACCCGAGAGCTCACCGCCGATCAGCTCGACGCCCTCGAGCCCGGCCTGGTGTTCCGCGCCGCGCCGGTTGACGTGCACGGCGCCGACGCCGGCGGGGCGCTGACCGACGCGCCGCAGTTCCGCGTGGTCGGGCCCTCCCCCGAGGGCGAGCCCCTGGACTTCCACGTCGTCTCGGCGCGCCGGGCGACGGTGGGCGACATCCTGGCGTACTACAACGTGACGCTGCTGAACCCGCGCGTCCTGGGCGGGATCTTCATCGGCGTCATGCTGGCGTTCCTGTTCTGCGCCCTGACGATGAACGCCGTCGGCCGCGCCGCCAACGAGATGATGAAGGAGGCCCGCCGGCAGTTCGCCAAGATGCGCGAGGCCTTCCGCGCCCAGCATCTCGGCGAGGACGTCGTCTCCGATCCCCAGCGCTGGCCCAAGACGGTCGAGCACGAGGGCGTGACCTACCCCGACTACGCCCGGTGCGTGGCCATCTCCACGGGCTCGGCCCAGCGCGAGATGATCCGCCCGGCGCTGCTGGCGATCCTCATCCCGCTGGTCGTCGGCCTGGTCCTGGACGTGCCGGGCGTGATCGGAATGCTCGCCGGCGGGCTCACGGCGGGCTTCGCGGTCGCCATCTTTATGGCCAACGCGGGCGGGGCGTGGGACAACGCCAAGAAGCTCATCGAGTCGTACGGCCGGATCACCGCGAGCGACTTCGTCAACGACCCCGCCAAGCACGAGGCCGTCCCCCACGACATCCGCGACGCCATCGACGCCCGCGCCCAGGAGCTCGTCAAGGCCGGCCGCGGCGACGTGTACGTCTACGGCAAGGGGTCGGACGACCACAAGGCGACCGTCGTCGGCGACACCGTGGGCGACCCCTTCAAGGACACCTCCGGCCCGTCGCTGAACATCCTCATCAAGCTGATCTCGATTGTCTCCGTGGTCTTCGCCGGGCTGATCGTCAAGTTCGGGCCCGCCGTCGGCTCGGCGCTCGGCCTGTCCTGATGTCGGGCGCCGGCCAGCCCGTCGCCGCGGCGCAGGACCCGGCCCGGCGCGTCGCCCTCGCCGCCGCCGAGGGGCTCGACGAGGCCCGCTGCGAGGACATCACCGTCATCGACGTGCGCGGGCTCAGCCAGGTCACCGACTACATCGTGATCGCGTCGGGGACCAGCGACCGGCAGATGCGCACGGCCGCCGACAAGGCCCAGGAGGCCGTCGAAGCCCTCGGCG
>RFGI01000086.1 GCA_003696725.1 Planctomycetota bacterium
GCCTTCTTCAACGACGGCGCCGGGAACCTCCCCGGCCCCCGCCTCGACATCGATGTCGGGGATTTTCCAGGCATGGCACGGGCCCTCGCCGACGTCGATCTCGACGGCGACGATGACCTCCTCGCCGTCCGCGGCTTCGACGTCTCTGTCGTCCTCAACCGCCTCTTCAGCCCCGACGCCCCCGATCTCACCGGCGACGGAATTATTAACGGCGCCGACGTCGCCAGCATTCTCAAAGACTTCGGCGCCCCCTGCCCCGACGGCTGCGCCCCCGACCTCAACCACGATGGAACCGTCAACGGTCAAGACATTTCCGTTGTTCTCAATCGCTTTGGTGAAGCGTTACCGCCAAGGGCCGCAGCGCTGGCGCCCGAGGTTGTGGCCTACGACACCGCCCCGCCGGCGCAGGTTTTCCCGCTGTTGCCCGGCGGGATCCGCGCGATCCGGGCCGCCGACCTTGACGGCGATGGGATGCTCGACCTCGTCGCCCTCGGCGCCACCGACCGGCTCGGCGCCCTGCGCTTCGCCGTCTACCACGGGCGCCCCGACGGGTTCGAGCCCGTGTATAAAGATTGCTTTGGCATGCCCGGCGCCGACCCCATCCTCGACGCCGGCTTCGTCGATCTCAGCGGCGACATCACGCCGGACCTCGCCGTGCTCACCGGCGCGGGCGAACGCCTTCGCGTGTTCCCCGTCTCCATCGAATCGGGGAACGTGTGCGTGCTTGGATATATCGTCACCCGCCTGCCCGCGCCGACCGACGGCCTCATCGACGCGACCCGCGCCGCCCGCGCGCTGCTCCGCCCTGTTTGGGATCGCCGACGCCCGGCGTGCTCAGGAGGCCCGCCATGATGCGTCCTTATGTTCCGCTGATCCTGGCCCTGGTCGCCGCGGTCCTCTTGAGCCGGGCCGCGGCGCCGGCGGCGCGCGTCGCGGCCCACGCCGCTGAGCCCCCCGCGGCCGTGGTGGACCCCGACCCGCCGGGCGTGGCGCCCGCGTCGGCCTTCCGGGGTTTCGGCACGCCAGCCTTCTACCAGTTCGGCCCACTCGGCGTCGGTCCGGAGGGGTTCCGCACCGGCGACCTCACCGGCGACGGCTACGCCGACATCGCGGTCGCCAACAGCCAGCGCGACGATGTCGCCATCCTCATCAACAACGGCGACGCCACCTTCACCCTCGGCGCCCCCGTCCCCACGCCCATCCTGCCTTTCGACGTGACCATCGCCGACTTCAACGGGGACACGCTGGGCGATCTGGCCGTCGCTTTTTTCGGAACCACGCCCACCGACCCGCCCCATAACGGAGGCGTGGGCGTCTACCTCTCCACCGCCCCCGGGCGGTTCGCGCCGGGCGTCTTCTACGCCGCCGGCGCCGACCCGCACAACGTGGACGTGGGCGATCTCGACGGCGACGGCGACATCGACATCGTCGCCTTCGCCCAGACCTCCAGCGAGTTCGCGGTGCTTCTGAACACCGGCGACGGCGCCTTCACCGGGCCCGACCTCTACCCCACCGGCCGCGTCCCTCAGGACGGCGCCCTGGGGGACCTCGACGGCGACGGCGACCTCGACGCCGTCGGCGGCAGCGCCTTCGACAACAACTTCGCCGTCCACATCAACAAGGGCGACGGCACATTTGCGGAGACGGGTTTCGTCGAGATGGTGTCCGCATTCCATATCGCCATTGGCGATCTGACTGGCGACGGCGCAGACGAAGTCGTTGTCCAGAGCAGCGCGACCTCCGTCGACGTGATCCAGATACGTGACGACCGATCGTTCATCCGACTCGGCCCGTTTTTGATCAATGAACAGGGCTTGGCCAGCCGCGACAAGCGCACTGTTCCCATTGACGCCGATTTCACGACCGACCTTGGGTTCGTCAATGTGTTCCCTGGCCCGGGATTCGTCCGCGGCGACGGCGCGGGCAATCTCCTCCAGCCCGTCATCCCCATCGTCGATGTCGACGGCAACGAGCTGCGCTTCGCCGACCTCGACAATGACGGCGATCAGGACTTCCTCTTTGTCACCACGGGCCTCCCGGGCGGACCGACCCTGGGCTTCGGCGTCCTGGTCCTGCTCAACCTGAATGTCGACCTGCCCTCCATCGACCTCTCGGGCGACGGGGTCATCAACGCCCAGGAGATCGCCCTGGTCCTGGCGGCCTGGGGCGACGCCGGCGGCCCCGCCGACCTCAACCACGACGGCGTGGTCGACGGCGGGGACCTCTCCGTCATCCTGAATCTCTTCGGACAGACCGTCCCGGGGCGTGGATCCCCGGGCGGCGTCTCACCCGCTCCCACGATATGAGAACACCCATGATCCGCAGACTCACACTCCCCGTCCTGGCCCTGCTGGCGAGCGCCGGCGCGAGCCACGCCCAGACCTACAAGGGCTTCGCGGCGCCCGACTTCATCACCGTCGGCGTCAACCCCTCCCACGCCATGCCCATCGACGCCAACGGCGACGGCCGGCTGGACCTGCTGGTCGCCAACATGGGCCGCTTCGATTCGCCCAACACCATGCCCTTCCCGCCATCCGTGCAGGTCCTGGTCTGGGACTCGGCGGCCGGCCGCTTCGTGGTCGATCCCTTGCAGGTCTGGACTGAAGGGAATGCGAACATCACACAGCCCCTGCAGATCGTCAAAGCCGACCTCAACGGCGACGGGCGCCTGGACGCGGTCTTCGCCGACGGCCCCAGCCGCACGGTGAAGTCTCTGGTATTCGATCCCTTGACTGGTCGGTTTTTCCCACCCATCGCTTCGCAGATCGTGCCGCCGCCCCCGGTGGACCCGATGGAGGCAGACCCCTTCGCCCCCGGCAATGTCCGCTCACTGGACCTGGGCGACCTCAACGGCGACGGCGTCCTGACGTGGTCACCGTCCAGTTCACCGACCCGGCATTTGTCCCCCAAGTCGGGCGGGCCTTCGGCGACGGCGCCGGCGGCTTCACAGACAACGCCCTCTTCGACGCCCGCCGGCCCTTCGCCCTGGCCGTCGGCGACCTCAACAACGACGGGCTCGATGACCTGGTCATCAGCCACGGCGGGCCCATCTCCCCCGTCATCGATCAGGACACCGACCTCTCCGTCATGCTCAACACCAGCACCGTCGACCCCGCCACCGGTGAGATCGTGATCTCGTTCATGCACACCGGCGTCCTCGGCGAGGGCGGCTCGATCCAGCCCTTCCGCTTCACCGCCATCGACCAGTTCGGCAACCTGTCCGCCAGAGATGAGCCCCGCGTCTACCCCCATTCCGTCGAACTCGCCGACCTCGACGGCGACGGCGACCTCGACATCATCACCACACGCAGCCGCAAAACGCACGAGACCACCACCGGCACGCCGAACGGCGCCAACCCCGAGGGCGGCGAGACGCTCGGCGTCATCCCCGGAGATCCCAACGACGACAACTTCGACTTCATCAACGCCGCGACGGGCGTCGCCAACAACGACTACATCGCCATCTTCGAGAACCTGTCCATCGTCTGCAACGGCGCCGACCTCAACGGCGACGGGATCGTCAACGGCGGCGACCTCAGCGTCATCCTCAACCTCTTCGGCTGCGCCGGCGGGGGCGCCTTCACCGGCGACGCCGGGGGCTCGACCCCGTCCGCCCAGCCTCAGCCCCTCATGGTCGCCGGGCCCGGCAGCCTCTACGGCTTCTCCTCGATGGACTCGTACATCCAATGGCTCAACGCCCTGACGCCTGAAGAGCAGATCGAGCACTGCCTCGACCTGATCGACCGCCTCCAGCGACCACAGAGGTGACCCTCGGCGTCGCCTCCCGGCCTCCCCTTCGAGCCGACCCGGCGCGCCAGCCGTTCGGTCGCTCCCGCGCGACAGCTCACCCGCGCCCGACCGGGCCCACCGCCGGCCGGGCCAGAAGCCCTCGCGGCGCCCGGCCCGCCCCGCTATCCTGTCCGCCCTTTTCCCGGAGGACCCCGCCATGCCGGCCACAGGACAGGTTTCGCAGGTCATCGGCTCGACGTTCGACGCCCAGTTCCCCGAGGAGGACCTGCCAGACATCTACAACGCCCTGACGATCCAGACCGAGACCAAGGCCGGGCCCTTCAGCCTCGTCGGCGAGGTCCAGCAGCACCTCGGGGGCGGCCGGGTCCGGGCCGTGGCCCTGGGCTCGACGGACGGGCTGACCCGAGGCGCCCCGTGCCAGGACACCGGCGGGCCGGTCAACGTCCCCGTCGGCGAGGAGGTCCTCGGCCGGGTCTTCAACCTCCTTGGCGAACCGATTGACAAGCGCGGCGCGGTCAGCGCCTCCCGCCGGCTGCCCATCCACCGCAAGCCGCCCGAGTTCGCCGACCTCAACCCCAAGACCGAGATCCTGGTCACCGGCATCAAGGTCGTGGACCTCCTGTGCCCCTTCGTCCGCGGCGGGAAGATCGGCCTCTTCGGCGGCGCCGGCGTCGGCAAGACCGTCATCATCCAGGAGATGATCGCCCGCGTCGCCCGCGAGTTCGGCGGGTACTCGGTGTTCGCCGGCGTCGGGGAGCGCACCCGCGAGGGCAACGACCTCTGGCGCGAGATGCAGGAGGCCGAGTTCACCGATGAGACCGGCAAGACCCAGCGCGTGCTGGACAAGGTCGCCATGGTCTTCGGCCAGATGAACGAGCCGCCCGGGGCGCGCCTGCGCGTGGCCCTCTCGGCCCTGACTATGGCCGAGGACTTCCGCGACGAGTCCGGCAAGGAGACGCTGATCTTCATCGACAACGTGTTCCGGTTCACGCAGGCGGGGTCTGAGGTGTCGGCGCTCCTGGGCCGGATGCCCTCGGCGGTGGGCTACCAGCCGACCCTCTCCACCGAGATGGGCGACATGCAGGAGCGGATCACCTCCACCAGCCGCGGCGCCATCACCTCGGTCCAGGCCGTCTACGTCCCCGCCGACGACCTGACGGACCCGGCGCCGGCGACGACCTTCGCCCACCTCGACGCCTTTGTCGTGCTGGCCCGCGGCATCGCGGAAAAGGGCATCTACCCGGCCGTGGACCCGCTGGCCTCGACCAGCCGCATCCTCGACCCGGGGGTCATCGGTGAGCGGCACTACGCCGTATCCCGGCAGGTGCAGCAGATCCTCCAGCGGTACAAGGACCTGCAGGACATCATCGCCATCCTCGGCGTGGACGAGCTCTCCGAGGAAGACAAGCTGATCGTCAGCCGGGCGCGGAAGATCGAGCGGTTCCTGTCCCAGCCCTTCTTCGTCGCGGAGCAGTTCACGGGCTTCGCCGGCATCTACACGCCGCTGGAGGAGACGATCGATTCCTTCGAACGGCTGTGCGCCGGCGAGGCCGACGACCTGCCCGAGGGCGCCTTCATGTACGTCGGCAATCTCGATGATGCGCGAGCCAAGGC
>RFGI01000087.1 GCA_003696725.1 Planctomycetota bacterium
AACAGTTCGAGGACCACCCGTCCGCCCAACGCTTCATGCCGTTCCCCGTTGACGCGCTGCCCGAACCCGTGCGCTCGTACGCCGTCGAAGGCGCGAAGTCGATCGGGTGCGACACATCCTTTCTCGCGCTGCCGATCCTCGCCGGGCTCGCGGGCGCGATCGGCAATACCCGGCGCATCAAGCTCAAGCGCGACTGGATCGAGCCGGCGGTCGTCTGGGTCGCGATCATCGGCGAGAGCGGCTGCGGCAAGTCGCCCGGTTTCCGCTGCGCGCTCAAGGCCATCCGCGACCGCCAGCACCGGCTCATGAAGCAGCACGAGCGCGACATGCGCGACTGGGAATCGAAGAACGCGCTGCACGAGATCGCCCTGGCGAACTGGAAGAAGGACGCCACCCGCAGCGACACGCCGCCGGACCCACCCGCAGCGCCGGACAAGCCCATCTGCCCGCGGGCCTGGATCGAGGATGTCACGAGCGAGGCCCTCGCCGAACTCTTGCACCAGAACCCGCGCGGCCTGCTCTCGCTCCGCAACGAACTCTCCGGCTGGTTCAGCTTCGGGCAGTACAAGAACGGCGGCGGCGCCGACGACATCGCCCGCTGGCTCCAGATGTTCGACGCCGACCCGATCATGGTCGACCGCAAGACCTCGGGCTCCACATACGTCCCGCGCGCCGCGGTCAGTGTCGCCGGCGGCATCCAGCCGAGAATCCTCGACCGCGTGCTCGGCGAGCAGCACCGCGACAACGGCATGCTCGCCCGCCTGCTCATCGCCTACCCGCCGCGCCGGGCCAAGCGGTGGACCGAGGCCGAGATTCCAGCCGAGGTGGATGCCGCGGTGACAGCCGTCTTTGACCGGCTGTACGACATCGAGTCCGACCTGAACGACGACGGGGAGCCCGTACCGAGATTGCTGTCGCTCACGCCCGGCGCCAAGCGGGCGTGGGTCGCGTTCGTCAACGAGCACGGTCAGCGGCAACTCGAGCACGTCGGCGACGAGGCCGCGGCGTTCAGCAAGCTCGAGGCCTACGCCGCCCGGCTTGCGCTCGTCGTGCACTGCGCCCGGCTCGCCGCGAGCGACCCGACACTCGAGCACCCCGACCA
>RFGI01000088.1 GCA_003696725.1 Planctomycetota bacterium
GCCCGCGGCGCAGACGCACGAATACCCCTGCCCGATGCACGAGGAGCCCCTGCGGCTGATCCCGCCGGACGCCCGCGCCGACGCCCTGGCCGCGATCAACGAGCGCTACAACCCGACCTACCACCGCGGCCGGATCCAGCTCGAGGGCGACCTGTGCCCCTTCTGCCGCAAGGTGATGGAGGACCTCCTGCTGCACTACGACGGCGACTGGCGCGCCGCCATGAAGCACGTCCGCGCCCGCCGGATCGTCCTCTCCGAGAAGGACCGCGTCGGCATCGGCACCTTCCAGCCCAAGGACGAGAAGAACCAGGACTCGACCGAGCTCACCGGTGACATCAACTACCGCAAGATCGCCCAGTACGGCTCGGACTCCGACCCCCGCGCCTTCAACTTCGACGGCGAGCTCAACATCGCCAACCGCGGGATCTGCGAGTTCATCGAGGTCCTCAAGCTCGACGTGGCGTTCCTGTACGACCTCCTGGGCGCCAGCCAGGAGCACCTCATCAAGCCCAAGAAGTTCGCCCAGACCCACATCGACGAGGTGATCCTGGGCCACACCAACGAGCCGGAGTTCAAACGCCTCCAGTCCAACGAGCTGATGGAGGCGTTCCGCGACCGGACCATCAAGATCGACATCCCCTACAACATCCGCCTCGACGACGAGATCCGGATTTATCAGAAGGACTTCGGCCCGGATCGCGTGCGCGACCTGCACGTGGCGCCGCACACCCTCGAGGTCGCCGCGATGTGGGCCGTCCTGACCCGCCTGGCCGAGCCCAAGAAAGCCGACCTCACCCTGGCCCAGAAGATGAAGCTCTACAACGGCCGGGCCATCACCGGCTACACCGAGGACTCGGTCCGCGAGATCATGGAGGAGGCCCCCCGCGAGGGCATGGAGGGCATCAGCCCGCGCTACATCCAGGACAAGGTCTCCAACACCCTCGTCAGCCCGCAGGCCATCGAGGAGCGCGGGGTCAACCCCTTCATGGTGCTCAACGAGCTCGAGCGCGGCCTGGCGCACCACTCCCTCCTGACCGACGAGGACCAGAAGAAGCGGTACCGCCAGCTCCTCTCCGTCGTCCTCGAGGAGTACGAGGACGTCATCAAGGGCGAGGTCCAGCGGGCCATCTGCGCCGACGAGGAGGCCATCGCGCGGCTGTGCCAGAACTACATCGAGAACGTCCGCGCCTACACCCAGAAAGAAAAAGTCCGCAACCGCTACACCGGCAAGGACGAGGAGCCCGACGAGCGCCTCATGCGCTCCATCGAGGAGAAGATCGACATCCCCGAGGCCCGCAAGGACGACTTCCGCCAGGAGATCATGAACTACATCGGCGCCCTGGCCCTCGACGGCAAGAAGTTCGAGTACAACACCAACGCCCGCCTGTACAAGGCTCTCGAGCTCAAGCTCTTCGAGGACCAGCGCGACACCATCAAGCTCAAGAACCTCGTCTCCAGCGTCGTCGACGACGAGACTCAGAAGAAGATCGACGTCGTCAAGCAGCGCCTCATCAAGAACTTCGGCTACAACGAGAACTCCGCCACGGACGTCCTCAACTACGTCGCCTCGATCTTCGCCCGCGGCGACGCCAAGGGCGACTGACCGGCGCTCACCAGTCCGTCCCCAGATACCCGCCGCGCGTCGAGACGAACGGGATCGCGACGCCGCGGCGGAAGACCGGGTCCACATCCCACCGGTTCGTAAAGAGCGCCGGCGGTCGGGCCGCCGTGACCGGGACGGGCTCGACGTGCAGATCCGCCGCGAGCACGTTCACCGCGCCGGCGGCGGCGTCCTCGATCTTCGTCCACGGGCGGGCCGAGTGGTGCGTGTGCGCCTCGACCAGGGCCGCCTTGCGCGACGGCGAGGCGACGTCCGAATGATGCACGATCGCGGTGGCGTCGTTGAGGTCCGGCGCCGGGTCGCCCTCGTCCCAGACATCGGCGCGCGTGAAGAGCGCCGCGCTGAATAGGAAACTCGTCCCGGAGACCCACAGCGGGTTGAGGTATTCCCGTGAGCCTCGGAAGGACGGGCGGTTGGCCTCGACGAACGGGCACGACAAGATCTCGATCGCCGCCCACACAGCGCTCCCGAGGTGGCTGGCGCCGCGCGCGGGCGTGAACGAGTGGCCGTCGTACTCCGGCCCCTCCCCGGGCAGGTACACGCGCAGGGGCCAGGCCCACGAGTCGATCTGACCCCCCGCGTACACAAAGTATGCGGCGCTCCCCCACCCCACATCCAGCGGGCCCGCGTCCGGCGTGGGCACGAGGTTCGGCCACTCGTCCCGGTGCTGGCCCGCGTACAGCGCGTAGAACTGCCCGATGGTGTGCAGCCTCGCCCGGCACTCCGAGGCGCCCGCGGCCCGGCGAACCGACACCAGCGCCGGCGCCGTGATCCCCAGGAGGACCGCGATCACCGCGATCGCGACCAACACCTCGATCACCGTGAACCCGAGCCCGCCTCGCCTGGCGCCCGTCATGGCTAGAACACCAGCGCCGTCAGCCGGGCCCTTTTGTACGCCATCGCCCGGCACACCCACCGCCCCGTGGGCGGGTCCATGAACCACGACGTCACCCAGTTGATCGGGCGCCCGTTGGCCATCCGGACCAGGATCATGCACTGCGCCACCACCGCGCCGCGGGACGCTCTGAGCACGTCTCGCAGCGAGGCCCGCGGCTCACGGAACGCCTGCGCCCCGGTCGTCATCAACTCGCCGATCCAGCGCTCGGCTTCGTCGTAATCCTGGAAGAAATGATCGTCGGCCTGGTCCTCCGTGCGCACCTTCCGGATGACGATCCGGGCGCCCGCCGGCGGCGTCCCGATCGCCTCGAACCGGTCGCCGCTCTCGTCCATGAACCGACGCCAATACACCCCCAGCGCGTCTTGCGGCGTTGCGGAGTCATCGTACGGCATCTTCCAGTGCTCAAAGAAGAAGCGCATCGGCCGGTTGTCGGCCAACGGGATCCACTCGTAGAGGCTCGATTCGGATTCGCACAGATCGAGATAGACGTCCGGCGTCGGGCTCGATCGCGCCGCCGCGTGCCGGGCGATCGTCTCGAGAAGGGCGTCGATCTCGCCCGGCGTCAGGAGCGCGTCCGGGTCGTCCACGGCCGGGCGCAGGGCTTCGGCGAGGCGCGCCGCGTCCGAGGCGTCGACCCCGCCGTCGGCGAACCCGCGGGCGAGCCAGTCTTCTTCCTTGGCCAGGACGCGCTCGCGCTTCTCCCCGACGAACTTGGTGAAGACGGCGTCGTGCTCGTCGGGCGTGCCCGTCTCGCCCGGGCTGACCACGCCGTCGCGCCCGTCGGGCGCCCGCGGCGCCATGGAACGAGTGACGACCAGCGCCCCCGCGACGGCCATCACGATCCCGGCGGCGCCGATGATCAACGCCGGACGCCGAGGCCTCGGACCGGACGGGCGCGCTGTGTCGGGCCGCTCATTCATGCTCAAGCACAACTCTGACTGTCGGCTTCCTGTGGGCTTTCAGAGCTCCCGCTGAGCCTTTTTGTGTCAGCGTCGGCCGGCGTGAGCGGCGTGTCCGGCGCCGGCTCATGACTCGCCGGCGCGATGCGCTGCACGACCTCCTCGAGTCCCCCCGCGATGAGGTACACCACGTCGAGGGCCGATGCTTCGCTGGGTGGATCCCCCGTGACGACAAGCCAGGCGCCCGAGTCGCTGGACTCGATCGACGCCGCCAGCGGCGCATCGCTCGGATACCAGTAGCAGGTGATGCGCTCGATGACGGCGGGGTCGACGCCGGGCGCCAGGGCAACGCGCGCCCCGTGTCCGGCGGGCTCCCACGACTCGGCGAAGGGATAACGGCAGGCGCCCTCGACCCACGCTGTCACCTCGCCGCCCGACTCGGTGATGATCTTCAGAAACGCCGATGATCGGTCCGGGCAGCCGGGTGTCAGCTCGATCTCGAGGTCGTACGAGCCGCCCGGCGGGATCTCGAACGACGACGACGCGATGCGCGTGCAGGCGCATGACTTGCGGACGTTGGACACCCGGATCGTGTGTTCGGTTGGGTTGCTGATCCGCAGCGTGCCGGGCAACGTCTGGCCTGGAAGGGCTGTGCCGAGGTCGCTGACGCGCTGGACGACGAGCCCCGGCGTGTCGGCGGCCCTGCCCGCCGATCGGTCCGCCCCCCCGCATGACGCCACGATGCAGGAGATCAGCAGGCCCGCCGTGCCGGCATGCCGGGCCAGCCGTGGGGTCGGGGGGTCGGGGGGTCGGGATCGCCATGAGCCCATCGCTGCTGAACCTAGACAACTGTCGAGAGCCTGTCAAGACTCAATTCGAATATGTTGCTCTCCCCTCGGAGGGGATGAGCAAGCGATCAGACACCGAACGCGGAGGCGATCGCCGCCGCCGACCACCGGCCCGCCGGCGCGACACGGAGCGTTTTGAAGGGCGTCCCGCGCCCCTGCGCCACGGTCACCGCACGGGGCGGCGCGCCGAGCGCCCGGGCGATCAGGACGCATATTTTCTTATTCGCCTTGCCGCCCTCGGGGGGCGCCGACACGCGGATCTTCAGCCGGTCTCCCAGGGCGCCGGCGATCTCGTCGCGGCTGGCGCCCGGGACGGCCTTGACGCGGATCAGCCAGGCGCCGTCGGCGTCGCGCGAGAGCCAGGCTTGGAGCGGGTCGGTCATGACCGGGGCAGACGCCGAGGGACGCCGGCGGGCGGTTTTTCCGGACGCACCGGACGCGGGCGGGTCCGATTCTTCCGGTTTTTCTGATTGTCCGGCCTCGCACGCCCTTGTACTCTAGAGGGTTCGGAGCGAGGGCGGACCATGAGACGGGATCGGCGGACGCGGACTGGGGTTCTCACGGCGGCGGCGGTCGCGCTGGCCTCGGGCCCGGCCGCGCTCGCCCAGCCCCTGACGGAATCGCGCACGCTCCTCGTGTTCAACTCCGCCGACGCGGAGTCCCTCGCGGTGCGCGACATGTACCGCACGGCTCACCCGGGCGTCCTGGAGTTCGACCTGGCCGACCCCTCCCTGACCAGCGCCGACCCCGCCGAGCGCGGCGAGATCACACGGGCCGAATTCCGCGCCAAGGTCCGCGACCCGCTGCGCGCCTACCTCGCGCAGCGCGATGAGACGGGGACGACGCTGGCGCAGCGCGTCATCGCGATCGCCACCACGCGCGGGCTGCCCGCCCGGATCGCGGGCGAGGACGAGTTCACGCTGCACTCGACGTGGGCGAGCCTGGAGAGCGAGCTCGCCCTCCTCCAGCAGGACCTGTCGGGCGCGGCTCTGCCGGCGCCCTTCCACACCGCCGTTGCGGGGATCATCGGGAACCCGTACCACGGCTGGGTCGGGGCGCCGATCGCGTCGTTCGACCGGTCCACGATCACCACGCCGCGGACGTTCGAGCTCGTCGAGGGCGCGGCGGTGCGCGGGCCCGCGCTGACCCCCGGCGACCTGTACCTCGTCACGCGGGTGGACTCGGCGCCGAGCCCCGGCCGCAGCGCCCTGCGGAACATCGCGGACCTGTTGCGCCGGTCGCAGTCGCTGCGTCTGACGCCGGGCCGGGCCCAGGCCGTCCTCGACGAGTGGGCGCCCGGCGCCGACGCGCTGGACGACGACGGCGGGCTGTTCTTCTCCACCGCGGACGACTTCGACCTCGCCGAGGTCGCGCTGCGCCGCGCAGGCGTCCCGGTCTGGCACGACCGGTCTTTCGACTTCATCACCGGGGACCGGCTCGACACCCGTCCCGTCGTCCTCCTGGCGACGTACGGCGAGAACCACGACGCGCGCGGCCTGGGCGCCGACCCGCCCGGCGTGGGGTCCTACCTCGCCACGTTCCCGCGCCTTCACCCCGCGGCGGTCTTTGTCGCGTACGAATCCTTCAGCGGCGAGTCCATCGTCACCGGCGCGTCCCGCGGCGGGCAGCAGCAGGCGCTCGACTTCATCGCCGCGGGCGGCTCGTTCACCGTCGCCCACGTCGCCGAGCCCTTCTCCTTCGCCGTCGCGGATGCGGAGCTCTTGGCGCGGAACTTCCTGCTGGGCGGGATGACCTTCGCCGAGGCCGCCTACAGCGCCATCCCCGGCCTGTCCTGGCAGAACACCCCCGTGGGCGACCCGCTGGCCCGCGTCACGCTGGACAGCCCGACGGTGGTCGGCGACCTCACCGGCGACGGCGCGGTCAACGGCGCGGACCTCTCAGCGGTGCTCAACGCCTGGGGCGCCGAGGGCCCGGCCCAGCCCGCGGACCTCAACGGCGACGGCGTGGTCAGCGGCGCCGACATCACGTTCGTGCTTTCCAACTGGACCGGGTGACCCCAACGCCCCGCGGGCACGCCGACAGGTCGGCCCCTCTCCGTGGGCGTCCCGGGATCAGCGGCGCGAGTCGGCGCCCGGCGAGGGTGTCGGCGGCGCCACCGGGCGGACGACCACGGCGCCGGCGTCCGCCTGCTCGCGCTCCACGACCCGCAGCAGGCCCGCCAGGGCGCTGATGGCCTCGCGCACCTCCCGGCGGTCGACCTCGGTGACCTCGCCGTCGCTGATCGCGGCGATCGCCTCGGCGCACTCCCGGACCGCGGCGGCCGCCGAGGCGTCCAGCGACCCCTCCTCACGGACGAAGAACCCGCCCGCCTCGGCGCACACGAACGCCAGGGCGCCGTCGCCCGCCGTCGGCTCGGCGCATTGCAGCGCCCGGATCAGCCGCTCGACGGGGTTCGGCTGGGCGCCCGAGAGCATCCGGTTGATCTGCCGCGTCGACAGGCCCATGTCCGCGGCGTAGCGCTTGACCCCGACGCTCTCGACCATGCGTCGGAACCAGGCCTCGGTGTGGACGGCCAGATCGTCTCGCTCCGCGGTGTCGGTCACGGTCTCTCTCCAGAGCCTCGTACGCGGCCGACCCGGGCCGCCCGGGTGCGCCCGGCCACGCTCCCACCAAGGTGAAGCCTACCTTTGCGGCGCCCGGGGCGGCGCCCGGCTTGACCCATTTTCACAAGTTCCCCGCGTCCGTCCTCCCCGCAGACGCGCCAACCGTCACAGCCCGCCGATGATCAGACGAGCCGGCGCCGGTGTGGTTCCGAGTTGGCGTGTCTTCAGCCGCCCGCGAGCACCGCGGCCCGGGCGTGCTTGATCCGCGGCTCGGCTGTCCCGGGCCGGGCGCTTTCTCCGCCGAAGCCCTCCCCGAACCGGATCAGTCGGAAGGAGTTCCCGATGACGAACACGTCCCCCACCACGTGGTAGAACGCGGCGAAGACCAGGCCCAGGGAGCCCGTCGCCGCCAGCCCGAGCCCGATGGCGGCGATGATGATCGACGCCGCCAGGTTCTGCCCGATCACCCGACGGCTCTTGCGGGCCAGCTCGACGAGGAAGGGCACGCGGGACAGGTCGTCGTTGACCAGGGCCACGCCCGCCGAGTTGGTCGCGATGTCCGAGCCGGACAGGCCCATCGCCACGCCCACGTCCGCGACGGCCAGCGACGGCCCGTCGTTGATCCCGTCGCCGACCATCATCACCCGCCGGCCCGACGCCACCAGCGATCGGACGATCTCGTGCTTCTCCTCCGGGAGGCACTCGGCCTCGACCAGGTCCACGCCGACGGCCCGTCCGACGCGCTTGGCGACCTCCAGCCGGTCCCCGGTGAGCATGACCACGCGGCGGACGCCGAGGTCCCGCAGCCTCTGAACGATGGTCTTGGCGTCGGGTCGCAGGCTGTCGGCCAGGCCCACCGCGCCGAGGTACCGGCCGTCGCGCATCACATGCACGCCGGTCATGCCCTCGAGCCGCTCCTCCACAGTCTCGACCGCGGGTTTGATCGAGGGGTTCATCTCCACGAGCCACGCGGCCCGGCCGGCCAGGATCTCCCCGGCGCTGGTCTTGGCCCGCACGCCCCGGCCGTGGACCTCCTCGAACGACTCGACGACGGCGGGCTTGAGCCGGGCGTCGGCGGCGGTCTTCATGATGGACCGCGCCAGAGGGTGGTTGGACTGCTGCTCGGCGTCGGCGGCGGCCTGGAGAAGATCGGCGCCCTCGACGCCCTCGGCGGGCGCCAGCCGGCTCACCGAGAACTGCCCGGTCGTGAGCGTCCCGGTCTTGTCCAGGATCACGGTGTCCACGCCGCCGGCCGCCTCGAGGTAGTTCGTCTGCTTGATCATGATGCCCAGCCGCGCCGCCGAGGCGAACGCCGCCACCATCGCCGTCGGGCTCGACAAGAGCAGCGCCGACGGGCACATCACCACCAGCACCGTGATGGCCGTGATCGTGGCGTTGGCCGCGACGGCCTCGACCTCCGACCGGCTCATGAACCACCACACCAGCCCCGCGACGGTGATGGCCAGCGGCACGAAGTACGCCGCCACCTGCTCGATCAGCAGCTGCCTCGGCGAGCGCGACGACTCCGCCTCGCGGATCAGCTGCGTCACCTTGCCGATCGTCGACTCGGCGCCGACGCCCGTCACCTTCACCTCCAGCGTGCCGGTGAGGTTGGTCGTCCCGGCGTAGACCGCCGAGTCTCGCTGCACCTCGACGGGGACGGATTCGCCGGTCAGGCTCGCCTGGTTGACCGTCGATTCACCGGAGACGACCACGCCGTCGACCGGCAGGTTCTCCCCCGGCCGGACGCGAACCGTCATCCCGGCCCGGACCTGCTCGACGCCGACCTCGCGCTCGGCGCCGTTCTCGACGAGGCGCGCCCGCTTCGGCGTCAGGCGCACCAGCTGCTCGATGGCCCGCTGGGCGCCCCACGCCGTGCGCCGGACCACCTGGTCCGCGATCAGCAGGATGAACGCCAGGAACCCCGCCGTCTCGTACTTGCCCGTCGCCATCGCCGCGATGATGGCCAGCCCCGCCAGCGTGGCGTTGGTCGGCTTGCCCGCGAGCAACTCCTTGGCCGCGGCGTAAAAGAGTGGCGCCCCCAGCAAGAGCGCCCCGATCGCCGCCGGCGCCATCGCCACGTCCTCCGCGGCCCACCCCAACGCCTTGACCAGCGTCGTCGTCAGGATCAGCACCCCGCCCACGAGGTACACCACGATCCACTGCTCGATCTTGCGCTCGCGGACGTCCCCCGTCTCCTCGAAGACGGGCTCGGCGATGTGCTCCACGAACTCGGCGTCCGGCGTGGGGGGCGTCGGGTCGGTCGCGAC
>RFGI01000011.1 GCA_003696725.1 Planctomycetota bacterium
CCCAAGCGCCCCCGCGCCCCTCAGGACTGACCCCGACGCGGGGCTGAGCCCCCGCATCAGCCGCCGGCGCCGCCGCACGCGGCCCGCATCGCCTCAATCACGGAGGATTGCCATGGCGAGGATCAACACGAACATCCCCTCCCTCATCGCCCAGCGCAACCTGGCCAGCGCCAACGCGGACCTGGGCGTCCGGCTCCAGCGGCTCGCGACGGGCCTGCGCCTCAACCGCGGCGCCGACGACCCCGCGGGCCTGATCGCGTCGGAGCGGCTGCGCGCCAACCTCCGCGGCATCGAGCAGGGCGTGAAGAACTCCGAGCGCGCCAGCGGCGTCATCGCCACCACCGAGGCGTCGCTGTCGGAGGTCTCCGAGCTGCTCAACTCCATCAAGGCCCTCGTCGTCGAGGCCGCCAACACCGGCGGGTTCAGCCCCGACGAGGTCACCGCCAACCAGGCCCAGATCGACTCGGCCATCGACTCGATCACGCGGATCTCCAACACCGCCTCCTTCGCGGACCTCCGCCTGCTCGACGGCGGGCTCGGGTACACCCTCTCGGGCGTCAACTCGACCCAGATCACCAAGGCCACCGTCAACGGCGTGCAGTTCCTCAACCGGTCAAACGTGCAGGTCGACGTCGAGGTGATCGAGAGCGCCCAGCAGGGCACCCTCTACCTCCGCGGGGACACCACCAACGGCGCCGTCTTCACGCCGGCCGCCGCCGTCAACGGTCAGATCCCCGAGACCGCCACCATCCGCCTGGGCGGGCCCGACGGGGTGCAGGAGCTCACCTTCATCTCCGGGACCACGCTCGACGACATCGTGACGGCGATCAACAACCTCGCCGGATCCACCGGCGTGCAGGCCGCCCGCGTCAGCGCCACCGACATCACCAGCGGCATCCGCATCTTCTCCGTCGAGCACGGCTCCAAGCCGTTCGTCTCCGTCGAGAAGGTCGGGACCAGCGGCGCGTTCCTGGACCAGGGCATGGTCCGCCTGATCAACAACGGCGACCCCGGCACGCTCGATTACAACAACCCGGCGATCGTCGAGCTCGCCTCGCAGGACACCGGCAAGGACGTCGTCGCCCTGATCAACGGCGCCTTGGGCACCGGCCGGGGCCTGACCATCAGCGCCAAGACCTCCGAGCTCGACGTCGACCTCCTCCTCGACGCCACCTTCGCCCAGACCGTCTCGGGCACGCCCAGCACCTTCCGGGTCACCGGCGGGGGCTCGCTGTACCAGCTCGGCCCCGAGGTCAACGCCACCCAGCAGGTGAACCTGGGCGTGCAGTCCATCGCCGCCACCCGGCTGGGCGGGACGCTCAACACGGTCCCCACCGGGCCCCCCGGGACGACCGAGTTCCAGTTCCTCTCGAGCCTCAAGTCCGGCGGGAAGAACTCGCTGGCCAGCGGGAACTTCATCAACGCCAGCAAGATCATCGACACCGCCATCGACGAGGTCTCCTCCCTCCGGGGCCGGTTGGGGGCGTTCGAGCGCAACACGCTCGACACCAACATCCGCTCGCTCCAGGCGGCGCTCGAGAACGTCACCGCGGCCAACTCGGAGATCCGCGACGCGGACTTCGCCGAGGAGACCAGCGCCCTGACCCGGGCCCAGGTCCTCTCCAGCGCCGCGACGAGCACCCTCGCCGCGGCCAACACCTCGGCGCAGAACGTCCTCCAGCTGCTCGGCTGATCGGCGCGGGGCGCCCCGGCCCGCGCGCCACCGTCGCATAACACCGTCCCATCACCCGGCCCCCGTCGGCGCCCCCGGCGGGGGTCGGTTTGTGCGCGTCCCATAGCGGCGCGCGCGGCCATAACGGTTCGCCACTCGTGAATCCCTCGCTCCCCGTCGTCGATCGTCAGCCCGTCCGTCATCCCGCGTGGGGTGAGGGCGGCACGCGACCGGCTCGGCGCCTGCGCCGGGCGCACACACGATCGCGCGGAGCACAACGGAGTGAGCCCGCCGGCGCCCGGCGAGCGAGTCAGCACGGAGGGAAACATGAGTCGGATCAACACCAACGTTCAGTCCCTGATCGCCCAGCGCGTTCTGAACCAGAACAACCAGGCCCTGAGCCTGTCGCTGGAGCGGTTGAGCACCGGCCTGCGGATCAACCGCGGCGGCGACGACCCCGCGGGCCTGATCGCCTCGCAGAACCTGCGGGCCGAGAAGGCCGGCCTGGGCGCCGCCATCGGCAACGCCGAGCGCGCCGAGCAGGTCGTCAACATCGCCGAGGGCGGCCTGCAGGAGGTCTCCGGCCTGCTGACCGACCTCGAGGGCCTCATCACCGCGACGGCCAACACCGCCGGCCTCTCCGCCGAGGAGAAGGAAGCCAACCAGCTCCAGATCGACTCCATCCTCCAGACCATCGACCGCATCGCCGACGCCACCAGCTTCCAGGGCTCCAAGCTCCTCAACGGCAACTTCGGCTTCGAGACCACCAACGTCTCGGCCAACGTCGCCGACTTCAAGATCAACGGCGCCAAGCTCGAGTTCGGCCAGACTCGCGACGTGGACATCCTCGTCACCCAGTCCGCCCAGCGGGCCGGCTTCTTCGTCTCCGTCGGCGGCGCCCTGGACCTGGGCTCGGCGGGCGAGACGTTCGTCATCGAGGTCGGCGGGGCCAAGGGCTCGCGCGAGCTCTCGTTCGCGTCCGGCGCCGCCCTGGCCGACATCGTCGCCGCCATCAACTCCTTCACCGACATCACCGGCGTCTCCGCCGCGACGAGCGGCGGCGGCTTCCGCGTCGACAGCACCGACTTCGGCACGTCCGAGAGCGTGTCGATCAAGATCAACGACACGGGCAACATCGTCTCCGCGCTCGGCGCCGGGATCATCGGCCTGGCCGCGACCGACACCGCCGCCGCCTCGGCCGCGACCGGGGTGGGCTTCACCGCCACGGGCGCCAGCAACGGGCTGCAGGACACCGGCCAGGACGTCGGCGCGACGATCAACGGCGTGGTCGCCACCACCAAGGGCACCAAGGCCAGCATCTCCACCGACTTCCTCTCGGTCGAGATCGACCTGACCGCGACGGCCGCCCAGACGCCCGCCGCCCTCAACGCCCTGACCATCTCCGGCGGGGGCGCCGACTTCCAGCTCGCCAGCAACGTTGACATCGCCGGCAAGGTGAGCATCGGCCTGGACAATGTCGCCGCGCGCAACGTCGGCAAGGTCACCGACAACGGCAGCACCTTCACCCTCGCCGACCTCGCCGGGGGCAAGGCCCTGAACGTGGAGAACGGCGACCTCGCCAACGCCCAGAAGGTCGTCAGCCAGGCCATCAAGGACGTCTCCAGCCTCCGCGGCCGCATCGGCGCGTTCCAGAAGAACACGATCGGCGCGACCATCCGCAGCCTGGGCGTGGCCCTTGAGAACACCACCGCCGCCGAGAGCGCCATCCGCGACGCGGACTTCGCCGCGGAGACCGCCGGCCTGACGCGGAACCAGATCCTCGCGCAGTCGGCCACCAACGTCCTCTCCATCGCCAACGCCCAGCCTCAGAACGTGCTGGCCCTGCTCGGCTAACCCCGACACGGGCGCCGATCTGATCGGCTCGGTCCGAGAACGCTCCAGACCCCGCGGGCCCACCGGCTCGCGGGGTTTTTCTATGGACCTCCCGGTCGGGCTGGGCCGGTTGGGCGGTTTTTTCGAGATTCTCCGCCTGAGTCGCTGAAGTCCCGAAACCCGGCCCCCGATAACCGGGGTCGGCGGACGCGGCCCCGGAACACCACGGGCCGCGCCCCGCCGGGACCAGATCACGGAGGATCTCATGAGTCGCATCAACACCAACGTCGAGTCGCTGATCGCCCAGCGCGTGCTGGGTCAGAACAACGGCGCGTTGAGCCTGTCGCTCGAACGGCTCAGCACCGGGCTGAAGATCAACCGCGGGGCCGACGACCCCGCCGGGCTGATCGCGTCGGAGAACCTCAGGGCCGAGAAGACGGCGCTGGGGGCGGCCATCAGCAACGCCGAGCGCGCCGAGCAGGTCGTCAACATCGCCGAGGGCGGTCTTCAGGAAATCTCCGGGCTCCTCACCGAGCTCGAGGGGCTCTTGACCACCACGGCCAACACCGCGGGCCTCTCCGCCGAGGAACGCGAGGCCAACCAGCTCCAGATCGATTCGATCTTGCAGACCATCAACCGGCTGGCCCAGTCCACGTCCTTCCAGGGCCGGCGGCTGCTCAACGGCAACCTCGGCTACCAGACGTCCAACGTCTCCGCCGACGTGTCGAACTTCAAGGTCAACGGCGCCAAGCTCGAGCTGGGCCAGACGCTGGACGTCAACGTCCTCGTCACCCAGTCCGCCCAGCAGGGCGCGCTCTACCTCTCCACGGGCGCGACGCTGAACTTCGGCGGCAACCCCTCCAACACCTTCGTCATCGAGATCGGCGGGGCCAAGGGCTCGCGCGAGCTCTCGTTCTCGTCGAGCACCGCGATCGCCGACATCATCGCCGCCATCAACTCGTTCACCGACGTCACCGGCGTCTCGGCCGCCACGCAGGGCACCGGCATCGCGCTGGACAGCACCGAGCTGGGGACCGACGAGTTCGTCTCCGTCAAGATCATCAACGACGGCGGCATCGTCGGCGCCGGCCTGGGCATCTTCAACAAAGCCGCCAGCGATGTGAACACGGTCTCCGCGGCGACGCAGGTCGCGTTCAACGCCACCGCGGCTCAGAACGGCATCACCGACAAGGGGCAGGACGTCGGCGCGACCATCAACGGCATTGTGGCGACCACCAAGGGCGCCCGCGCCGGCATCACCACCGACTTCCTCTCCGTCGAAGTCGAGCTGGGCACCGGCGCCGCCAGCACGGCCAACTCCCAGACCCTCGGCGGGCTCACGGCCCTGACCATCAAGGGCGGGGGCGCCGACTTCCAGCTCGCCAGCCAGGTGGACATCGCCGGCAAGGTCAGCCTCGGCGTGGACAACGTGTCCATCACCGGTCTGGGCCGGACCGTGGCCAACGGGACCACCTTCACCCTCGCAGACCTGGCCGCGGGCAAGGCCCTGAACGTCGAGGACGGCGACCTGACCAAGGCGCAGGACGCCGTCCGCCAGGCCATCAAGGACGTCTCTAGCCTCCGCGGCCGGCTCGGCGCGTTCCAGAAGAACACCGTCGGCGCCACCATCCGGAGCCTGGGCATCTCCCTCGAGAACACCACCGCCGCCGAGAGCGCCATCCGTGACGCGGACTTCGCCGCCGAGACCGCCGGCCTGACCCGCTCGCAGATCCTCGTGAACTCGAGCACCAACGTCCTGTCGATCGCCAACACGGCGCCGCAGGCCGTCCTCCAGCTCCTCGGCTAACGCACCCGGGCGCCCGCGCGCCCGGCCCCCCGTTGATCCCGGTCTCGCGGAGCGGCGAGATCCTCTGACGCCCCGGTTCGCTTCGGCGGGCCGGGGCGTTGTTCTCCGCGCCCGGTCATCGCGCCCGCTGCCGCAGCCGGCGCGCGTCGAGCCCCACCCGGTCGCCGACCTTCAGCCCGACCTCCTTGAGCCGGCCGCCCGCCGTCTCCACCGCGAACACCATCGGGAACCGGCTCGAGTACTGCCGCAGCCGGCGGTCGTACGCCAGGTCGCTCTCGCCCTCGGCCCGCGGCGGCTCGACGGTCATCTCGTGCATCGACACCACCCGCCCGGCCGCGTCGAGGAACGCGATGTCGATCGGGACCAGGCAGTCGCGCATCACGAACGATCGCACCTGGGCCGACGGGAACACGAACAGCATCCCGCCGTCGGGGGCGATGTAGTCTCGGTCGCCCAGCCCCTTGATGCGGGTGGCGTCGTCGGCGGCCAGTTCGAGGTGGAACCACTCGCCCCCGATGCGGACGGGCTCGACCTCGGCGCCGGCCTTCTCGTCGCATGAGCCCAGCGCCGCGCACCCGACCAGCGCCGCCGTCGCCGCCAGCGTCATCAATCCGCGCGGAGCCATCGGTCGTCCTCGTCGGTGAACACGGTCCTCGCCCGCGGCATCGTAGCCGGGTCGAACCGGCGGGCGAAATCCGCCGCGGTCATCGCCTCGCCGGCGCCCCGGACGCCCGACCACCGGGCCAGCAGCGCGACCACCCGCTCCGGCGCGACGCCCGCGTCGCGGTAGTGCGCCAGGCGCGTGTCGCCGTGCCGCTTGGCCAGCCGCCGGCCGTCGGGCCCGACGACCAGCGGCAGGTGCCAGAACCGGGGCTCGGGCGCCAGCCCCAGCGCCCGCGCGAGCACGAGCTGCCGGCCCGTGGATTCCAAGAGGTCGTCCCCGCGGATGACGTCCGTCACTCCCAGGTCGTGGTCGTCGAGGATGGTCGCGAGCTGGTACGCGGGCTGGCCGTCGCGGGTCCAGACCACGAAGTCGCCGATCGTCCGGGCGGGGTCGGTCGTCACGGCGCCGAGGACCGCGTCCTCGAACGTGACCGGCCCGTCGGGCGTGGCGAACCGCCAGCCGCGGGCTTGGGCGTCCCGGTCGAACACCATGGGCGCCAGCGGCGGCCGCAGCGATCGGGCGAAGCGCGTCTCCGCCCCGACGCCGCCGGGCTCGGCGTGCGGCGCTTCAAGCGCGGCGTGGATCTCGCGCCGGCTCAGGTCGCAGGGGAAGACCCGCCCCCACGCCGCCAGGTCGCGCATCGCCCCGGCGTACCGGCCGAGCCGGGCGGACTGCACGACAGGCTCGCCGTCCCAATCCAGCCCGAGCCAGGCGAGGTCGTCGATCGCGCGGCGCGCCGCGTCCGGCTTGACGCGCGGGCCGGCGAGGTCGTCGATGCGCAGGACCACGCGCCAGCCGCGGGCCCGCGCGATCGCCCAGGCGACCAGGAAGGACCGCGCGTTGCCCAGGTGCAGGGCGCCGGTGGGGGAGGGCGCCAGCCGCGTGCATCGCGCCGGGTCGTGTTCGGTTGACGCGGCGTCCACGCCCGCGAAGATAGACCCAGACGCAGGCCCTCGGCGGGAGGTGGCGTATGGCGGACGTTCTGACGGACACCGAGCGGAGCACAGCCCTGCAAGCCCGCCCTCAATGGTCCGAGGTCAGCGGGGCGATCCAGCGGACCTACCAGTTCAAGGACTTCGCCGCGGCGATGGCGTTCGTCAACCGCGTGGCCCAGGCCGCCGAGCGGGCCGACCACCACCCGGACATCCTGATCAGATACAACAAGGTGACGCTGACGCTCTCGACGCACGACGCGGGGGGCGTGACGCGGAAGGACTTCGACCTCGCCGCCGAGGCCGACGCCGCCGCGACCGGCTGATGCCGGGACGTGCCCGGCAGGCCTCGCGGGGCGCTTGTCCCGCCCGCGCGCGTGGGCCTCTGCCGATCTGGCAGGGCGGGCGGGCGCGTGGTCGGGCGCCGAAGCGCCCGGCGGCCGATCGGGTCGCAATCCGGGGCCGTTCTGAGCCGATACA
This sequence comes from Planctomycetota bacterium, assembly GCA_003696725.1. GTDB lineage: Bacteria > Planctomycetota > Phycisphaerae > Phycisphaerales > UBA1924 > J020. The sequence continues at coordinate 7,389 of RFGI01000011.1, forward strand.
GACCGAATAAAGCGGGCGCGCGGGTTGTTGCGCCCCACGACGGGCGCGCCAAGGGCGACGCCTATACTCGCTCGCGCCGGGGATTCCCGGACGCGCCGCGGCGGGCCGACACGACCCGCCGGCAGGAGTCAGCCATGTACGAACGCTTCACCGACCGCGCCCGCAAGGTCATGGCCCTGGCCAACCAGGAGGCCCAGCGGTTCAACCACGAGTACATCGGGACCGAGCACATCCTGCTGGGCCTGGTGAAAGAGGGCTCGGGGGTCGGCGCCAACGTCCTCAAGAACCTCGGGGTGGACCTGCGCAAGGTCCGCCTGGAGGTCGAGAAGCTGGTCCGCTCCGGGCCGGACATGGTGACGATGGGCAAGCTCCCGCAGACCCCCCGCGCCAAGAAGGTCTTCGAGTACGCCATCGAAGAAGCCCGCAACCTGAACCATAACTACGTGGGGACCGAGCACCTGCTCCTGGGCCTCTTGCGCGAGCACGACGGCGTCGCGGCCCAGGTGCTGATGAACCTCGGGCTCAAGCTCGAAGAGGTCCGCGAGGAGGTCCTGAACCTCCTGGGCGCGGGCGTCGAGGGCGAGGAGGCCGACGCCGGCGGGCCCTCGGGCGCCCCGGCGCGCAAGGGCAAGAGCCAGACCCCGGCCCTGGACTCCTTCGGCCGGGACCTGACCGAACTGGCCAAGGCCGGCGAGCTGGACCCCGTCATCGGCCGCGCCGACGAGATCGAGCGCGTCCTGCAGATCCTCTGCCGGCGGACGAAGAACAACCCGGTCCTCCTGGGCGAGGCCGGGGTGGGCAAGACGGCGATCGTCGAGGGGCTGGCCCAGAAGATCGTCTCCAACGACGTGCCGGAACTGCTTCAGGAGCGGCGCCTGGTGGTCCTGGACCTGGCCATGATGGTGGCGGGGACGAAGTACCGCGGGCAGTTCGAGGAGCGGATCAAGGCCGTCATGAACGAGGTCCGCCGGGCCAAGAACATCATCCTGTTCATCGACGAGCTGCACACGCTGGTGGGGGCGGGCGGCGCCGAGGGCGCCATCGACGCCTCCAACGTCCTCAAGCCGGCGCTGGCCCGCGGGGAGATCCAGTGCATCGGCGCCACGACCTTCGACGAGTACCGCAAGTACATCGAGAAGGACGCGGCGCTGGTCCGGCGGTTCCAGCCCATCACCGTCGAGCCCCCGACGGCCGAGCAGACCGTGCTGATCCTCAAGGGGCTGCGCGACCGCTACGAGCAGCACCACCGCGTCAAGATCACCGACGACGCGGTGCGCGCCGCGGTGGAGCTCTCCGACCGGTACATCACCGGTCGGGTGCAGCCCGACAAGTCGATCGACGTCCTGGACGAGGCCGGGGCGCGCGTGCGGCTTAACAGCATGACCAAGCCGCCGGACCTGGCCGACCTCGAGGAACAGATCGAGCGGCTGGGGGTCGAGAAGGACGAGGCCGTCAAGAACGCCGACTACGAGGCCGCCGCCGAACTGCGCGACACCGCGGAGCAGCTCCGCAAGAAGAAGGAGGAACTGCTCAAGGAGTGGCGCAAGAAGTCCAGCGAGGTCGACGGCGTGGTGGACGAGGAGGTGATCGCGGAGGTCGTCTCGAAGATGACCGGCGTGCCGCTGACGCGCCTCAAGAAGGAGGAGGCCGAGCGCCTCCTGCAGCTCGAGGCGGAGCTGCACAAGAAGGTCGTCAGCCAGGACGAGGCCATCAAGGCCATCGCCAAGGCCATCCGCCGGGCCCGCGCCGGGCTGAAGGACCCCAAGCGGCCGATGGGCTCGTTCATCTTCGTGGGCCCGTCGGGCGTGGGCAAGACGCTGCTCTCGAAGGCTCTCGCGGAGTTCATGTTCGGGGACGAGGACGCGCTGATCCACCTCGACATGAGCGAGTACATGGAGAAGCACAACGTCAGCCGGCTGGTGGGCGCCCCCCCGGGCTACGTCGGGTACGAGGAGGGCGGGCAGCTCACCGAGCGCATCCGCCGCCGGCCCTACGCGGTGGTCCTGCTCGACGAGATCGAGAAGGCGCACCCGGACGTCTTCAACATGCTCCTGCAGATCATGGAGGAGGGCCGGCTCACCGACTCCTTCGGGCGCCACGTCGACTTCCGCAACGTCGTCCTCATCATGACCAGCAACATCGGCGCTGATCTCATCAAGGGCGGGGGCGGCTTCGGCTTCGCCCAGCGCTCCGACGAGCAGAACTTCGAGAACATCAAGTCCATCCTCATGAAGGAGATCGAACGCTACTTCCGCCCCGAGTTCATCAACCGCCTGGACGACGTGATCGTCTTCCGCCCGCTCACCAAGGACGACCTGGTCACGATCGTCGAGTACGAGACCGGCAAGGTCCGCGACCGCGTCGCCGGGCAGGGGCTCGAGCTCGTGCTGGATCAGTCGGCCAAGGACTTCCTCATCGAGAAGGGCTACAACCCGGACTTCGGCGCCCGCCCGCTCCGCCGCGCGATCGGGACGTACATCGAGGACCCCCTGGCCGAGCAGCTCCTCGCCGGGGACCTTAAAAACGCCGGCCGGATCCTCGTCACCCGCAAGGGCGAGGACGACTTCCTCACCTTCACCCACGAGCCCGCGCCCGAGAAGCCCGCCGAGGAACCCGTCCAGGCCGGCGCCGACGGCTGAACCGAGCGTCGCCAAACACCGCACACCCGACCCGCGGGCGCCGGCGTCCGCGGGTTTTTCTTTGTGTTTGTTCGACGGACGAGCGGGACGGGCGTCTCGCGCAGTGGGACGGGCGTCTCGCGCAGTGGGACGGGCGTCTCGCGCAGTGGGACGGGCGTCTCGCGCGGTGGGACGGGCGTCTCGCGCGGTGGGACGGGCGTCTCGCGCGGTGGGACGGGCGTCTCGCCCGTCACGAGTCACAATCAAGCCGGCCGACCCGCCAGCGTCCCCCCATCCCGGCCGGCGCCGGGGCGAGCCGTCAAACAGAACCGGGGCGCGCCCTACAGCGTCCGGACGACGCGCACGACCGCGCCCGCTGATTTGGCCGATTCGCACGCCCGCTCCAGCGCGGGATCCCGCTCACCGGCGACGACCACGAACATCGCCGAGCCCGACCCCGTGACGTGGACCGGGGCGCCCACCGCCGCGGACACGGCGGCCCGCGTCTGGGCCAGCCGGGGCTCGACCGCGCACGCCGGCCCGGCCAGATCGTTGAACAGATCGTCACTCTGAACCACACCCGCGCGCGCCAGCCGCGCGACGCGTTCGGTGTCAAAGGCGCCGCCCCCAGCATGATCGAACGCCCGGTAGACCGCCGGCGTCGAACAGCCGAACGCCGGCAGGATCAGCGCTAGCGCGACGGGGCCGCCGCTCGGCGCCTGCGCACTGGGCGTGCGCTCGATCTCGTCGCCCGAGCCCGTCACCAGCGCCGGGCGGGGCGCGTCGCGATCGGGCTCGTCGAGGAAGAACGCCACGTCGCTCCCGAGGTCGCGGGCGATCGCCCGCAGGCGGGCCTCGCGCAGGCCAAGGTCATAGACCTCGCACACCGCGCGCAGCGCCGCCGCCGCGTCGCTCGAGCCCCCGGCGAGCCCCGCCCCGACCGGGATCCGTTTCTCCACCTTCATCTGCACCGGCAGCGGCCGGCCCACGGCCCGCTCCAGCGCCCGGTGCGCCCGCACGGCCAGGTCCGACAGGATCGGCCAGCCGATGTCCGTCCGCCGGGGCGCGTCGTCGGCCCAGAGGATCGCGTACCGGCTGGCGCGGTCTGGGGCCAGGCGCGTCACCGTCACCTCGTCGGCGAGGTCGATCGCGCAGAACCACGACGCGATCGGGTGCAGCCCGTCGCCCGCGGGCGGGGGCGGGTTCGGCGGGCCCACGGCCAGGGCCAGGTTGACCTTGGCGTGCGCCCGGCGCGTCACGACGGCGCGGGCGGTCATGCCTCGGCTGCGCCGACCGCGGGCGAGATGGGCCGCGTCTGCGCCGCCAGACGCGCCTCGTCGAGCAGGACCTCGGCCAGCTCCCGGAAGGCGCCCGCCCCGCCGGGAGACTCGAGCACCAGGTCGGCTCGGGCGCGGACCGCGGGCTGGGCGTCGGCCGGGCACGCGCTCAGCGCCGCGCGCTGGATCGCGGGCAGGTCGTTCTCGTCGTCGCCGAGGTAGAGCGTGCGGGCCGCTTCCACGCCCATTCGGGCGCACAGCCGGTCGAACCGCGGCCCCTTGTCGCCCTCGCCGACGTCCACGTGCCGCACGCCCAGCCGATCGGCCCGGGCGCGGATGGTCCCGTCGTCGGCGCCGGCGCTGAGCCAGCCGACCGCGAACCCGGCGAGGATCAGCCGCCGCGTCCCGAGCCCGTCGTGCATGTGGAACGCGCGGGCCTGCGCCCCGGCCGAGTCGATCCGGATCCGCCCGTCGGTCAACACGCCGTCAACATCAGACACGACGGCCTCGATCGGCGTCGCCAGCGGCAGCCGCATCCGCCGCACGCCCACGACGAGGGGATCGTCCGGCGCCAGCCCGCGCGCGACCGCCTCGACGAGCGCCGCGTCGGCGTTCTCACCGACACGCAGCCCCTCGATCGGGGCATCGGCGTGCGCGTGAGCGTCCTCGGCGCCCGCGTCCAGAGCCCGCACGAGCGCGGCGCGCGAGAGGAACGGCCGGGCGATGTCGTGCCGGATCACGGCGCCGTCGGGCGCCGTATCGAGAACTCGGACCCCGTTCAGCCGCGCCATCCTCCCGATCGCGTCGTCGCGGGTGACGACCACGATCCGCTCAATGGGCAGCGCC
>RFGI01000089.1 GCA_003696725.1 Planctomycetota bacterium
CGGCCCACAGCGTCTGGTTGTGGCCGCCGGCGCCGCTGATGGCGGGGTCGAGGCGCTCGAGGTACTTGACGGCGCGGTCGACGACGGCGGCGTCGTCGGTTGGCGTCATCGACCCGTTGGCCGGCGGCTCGTCGCCCGTCGCGCGCCATTGGGGCGCCGCGTTCCAATCCGGGCCGTGCCGGGCGGCGCAGACGGCGCCGGCCAGGTCCGCGACGGCGCGCAGGAGTTCGTCGGCGCCGACGATCGCCGGGGCGCCGTCGAAGGGCTCGTAGACCTCGCCGGAGGGGTGGACGCTGGGCCAGACGAGCGTCTGGGCGCCGGTGGACCTGACCTCGACGATGGGCTTGCGGGTGACGGGGTCGAAGTAGCGGCGGAAGGGCGCGCCGCGGCAGACGTACCAGCGGTGGGACCGCGGCGAGGATGCCCGGCCGCTGACGGCGCCGGTGGGCGGGAGGAACTCGTCGGCGCGGGCGCGGGCGTCGGGGTCGTCGAGGTCGACATCGACGAGGCAGCCCGAGGGCTCGCCCAGGAGGAGCCCGATGTTGGACTCCTCGGTGAAGAGGAGGGGGACGTCGTCGGCGTCGATGCGGGACTCGGACCACCTGGCCCTCACGGGCGCTTTGGACCGCGGGGCGATCGGGATGGGCTGGAAGCCGCGCGCGATGTACCGCCGGGCGGCCTCGATCACGCTGGGGCGGTCGTCGGTCATAGCGAACCACCGCCTTTATGTGTCGGCGCCATTGGTTGTGGATGAAGCCGCGAGCGTCTGGCCGGCGTCTGGGGTGGCTGCCAGCGCCTGCGCGACCATCGGGCCGAGCATGGTGAGGACGTAATCGCGGGCGCGACAGTGGTGAGCATCACAGGCCCTCCGATTCGAGTTCGGCCCGGACGCGCGCCCTGCGCACCGCTTCCTGCTGGTCCGTCCTCGGGCGATGCGTGCGCCTTTGCGCCCGGGTCGCTGGCTTCGGCGCGGGCTCGCGTTGCGGCTCGACGTCTGTGGTTTCGAAGTACGCGGCGTCAGCTTCAGCGAGGCGCTGCCCGAACTCCTCAATCCAGCGCGGCGTCGTGTAGAGCTTGCCCCCGACGCGGACGTGCTCGAGGCGGACGCGCTCGCCCATGCGGGAGAGCACACCCCGCCGGCACCAGCGCCAGACGCAGTTGGGCGAGACATTGCCCGGGGCGATCCGGGCCGCCTGCGAGAGTGTCACCCGCTCGTCGGGCGCCCATTGCCTCGGGCTGCGATCGTGCTTGGTCGTGCATGGGGTGGTTCGCATGCAGCGAGTGTGAGGCGCGTTTTTTCGGAGTTACCGTTGACGTCCCGTGTAACGCGCCGCTGGCACATGAAAACGGCCCGGCGCCGTCACAAAGGCCGATTCAAAGGGGGATATTTTTTTGAACAGCCGGGGAAGTGGTACTGTTACTCGCGAGTAACAGGGATCACCGGCTCAGAGGCCGAGTCGCCGAGCGGCGTCTTCGTATCGCGGATCTTCGGCGAACAGCGTCTCCAGGTCGCGCCTCGCCCGGCGCGGCTGGCCCAAATCCTCGTACGTCAGCGCCCGCTCGTACCGGATGGCCCGAAGCAGTTCAGGCGAGCGGGCTTTCCTGCGCCGCAGCGCCGCCGTCAGCGTGTCTCGTGCAGCGTTGGCGAGCCCAAGCGCTCGCAGCGCCCGGGCCTTGTAGAGCATGAGCGCCGTGTGCACAGGCGAATCGTTGGCCACATCGCCCGCGATCTCGACCGCCCGCCTGGCTGTGCGCGCATCGTCTTGACGCGACTCGAGCAGCAACTCGATCATCGAGAGCCGAATGACTGGGTCTTCCGGTGATTCTTGCCGCACACGATCCAGACACTCGATGGCGTCGCTGATTCGACCCTGCATCTGGCGCGCCTCGGCGAGCGCCAGCATGACTCCCGTGAGCGTCGGCTGGATGTGCGCTGTCACTTCCTCGGTGATCGGCAGGGCCACTCGCACATCCATCCCGTACTTTGCGAAGAGCGCAGAAAGCGAGCCCGGGTCTTCGGCTGCGCATGTCAGGAGCGCCGCCGCCCGGTCGGCGTGATCGGCCTTGAGGTGGAGCAAGCCCGCGAGGAACGCCGCGCCCGGGAGGCCCTCAGCTTTCTCGAAACTCGCGAGGGCGTCATCAGCGCGCCCAGCAACATACGCCTTGCAGCCGTCGACAAAGGCCCGCTCGCTTCGCGGCGTCGTGAGTCGCTCGAAGAAGTTGAGATCGAGGTCGTGTTCAGGCGGCGCATCGCGGCGGCGTGTTCCTGCCCGGGATGATCGATCGCCCTGTTTGGCGCCACGATCGACGGTCGTGTAGTACAGCCCCGTCCCGGGAATGCCGACCGTTCTGCGCACGCCCGATCGGCAGAAGGTCACCCGTGCGCCGCGCACGCCGATCGACGGCGAGACGCCCGATTTGCTGAAGTTCAGACTCAGGCCCGGAGCGATCTTGACGCGACGGAAGAAGCGAAAGCCCATCCTTCTAGTCTACGAGCGCCGCACAAATCGTCACCCCACCCTTCGCATCACCTCGATGACCTTCCCAGCATCTCGCTCGGCGTACACGGCGTCCGTGATCGTCGCGCTGGCGTGGCCAAGGGCGAGCTGGGCGGCTTCGAGCCCGAACTCCCGTCGGATCTGCGTCGCTGCGGTGTGGCGGAGCTGGTAGGGGTGGAAGCGGTGGGTCTTCCGCCATGCCTTCAGCTCGGCCTTCTGCTCGGGAGTCAGGCGGTTCGCCCATTGCGTGATCGTCTCGTCGTCACGTCGTGCGAGAGGCGCCGGTGGCGGGAAGGCCTTGTCGCAGGCCCGATCGATTCCGCGGCGGTAGGAATCGACCGTGTACTGCGCGCCCGGCTTGCGCTTAGGGGCGTCGATCAGATTCTTCCCCGGGCGGTTGCCGCAGGACAGCGGCGTCTTGCGCTTGGCGTGCATCGCGGCGCGGTGTTCCGCGTCCGC
>RFGI01000012.1 GCA_003696725.1 Planctomycetota bacterium
AGTCCTCCTCATCCTTCGGTTTGTACGCCGCGACGACCTCGGCCTGGACGTTGGCCGGGCAGGGCTCGTCGTGGCTGTAGTCCATGGTGTAGGAGCCCTGCCCGCCGGTGATGCTCTTGAGCTGGCTGGAGTAGTTGCGGACCTCCGACAGCGGCACGATCGCCCGGACCAGGCACATCCCGCCCGGCAGCATGTCCGAGCCCTGGATCCGCCCGCGCTTGCCGGAGAGGTCGGCGGAGATGTCGCCCATGTTGTCCGCCGGGGCGGTGATCTCCATCTCCACGAAGGGCTCGAGCAGGGCGGGCTTGGCCTTGGTGACGGCGTCGATGAAGGCGCGCTTGCCGGCGGTGATGAACGCGACCTCCTTGGAATCGACGGGGTGGTGCTTGCCGTCGTACACCGAGACGCGCACGCCCCCGAAGGGGTAGCCCGCGATGACGCCCGTGGCCATGGCCTGGCGGACGCCCTTTTCGATGGCGGGCATGAACTGCTTGGGGACGGACCCGCCGAAGGTATCGTCGACGAACTCGAACCCGGTCTCGTGGTCGGCCGGGAGGGGCTCGACGCGGAGGAACACCTCGCCGAACTGCCCCGCGCCCCCCGTCTGCTTCTTATGCCGGTGATGGCCCTCGGCCTTGCCGGTGATGGTCTCCTTGTAGGGGACCCTGGGCGTCTCGGTCTCGACCTCGACGTTGAAGCGGTTCTTGAGCTTCTCGAGCATGACGCGCATGTGCAGCTCGCCCACGGCGCGGGCCACGGTCTGGCGGGTGGCCTCGACGCGCTCGACGACGAACGTCGGGTCCTCGTCCATCAGCTTCGCCACCGCGGCGCCGAGCTTGGACTCGTCCCCCCGGCTCTTGGGCGTGATGGCCAGCCCGTACATCGGCCTGGGCAGCGGGATGGCGCTGAACCGCACGCTGTCCAGGGCGTGGTCGTCGTGCAGCACGTCGTTGAGGCGCAGGTCCTCGACCTTGGCGACGGCGCCGATGTCCCCCGCCACGACCGCGTCGACTTCGGTGTGGTCCTTGCCGAGGGTCCGGCTGATGTGGCCGATGCGGACGGCCTTCTTCTCGTCGTTGCGGAACACCTGCGAGTTGTGCCCCAGCGTCCCCTGGTGCACCCGGAAATAGGCGAGCTTGCCCACGAAGGGGTCGGTCGACACCTTGAACACATGGGCGACAAGGGGCTCGGCCGGGTCCGGCGTCGGCTCGAAGGGCTCGCCGTCCTTCACGAAGGGGCGCGGGTTGCCCTCCAGCGGGCTGGGGCAGAAGTCCTCGATGACGGCGAGGAGCTCGGCGACGCCGGCGCCGGTGCGGGCCGAGACGAACGCCACCGGCGAGAGGTGGCTCTCGCGCAGGGCCCGGCGGAAGGCGTCGCGGCGCTGGTCGGGCGCGGGCGGCTCGCCGGTCTCGAGGTACGCCTCCATCAGCGCGTCGTCGACCTCGACGATCTGGTCGACGATGGCCGTGTGGGCCTCGGCGACGGTGGAGAAGTCGGCGTCGCCCGAGTCCTCGGCGATGCAGTCGATGACGCCCGAGCCCCCGCCGGTGGGCAGGTTCATGGGCACGCACTTGGCGCCGAAGGTCTCCTGAAGGGCGGCGACGACGCCGGGCAGGTCCGCCTCGGGGGCGTCGATCTTGTTGACGATGAACATGGTGGGCAGGCGCCGTTCCTCGGCCAGCCGGGCGATCCGGCGGGTGACGGACTGCACGCCCCGGGCCGCGTCGACCACGATCATGGCGACCTCGACGGCCGGCAACGCCGTGATGGCCGACCCGACGAAGTCCGGGTACCCGGGGGTGTCGATGAGGTTGACGCGGGCGCCGTTGTGCTCGAACTGGAGCAGCGCGGAGGTGAGGCTGTGCTGGTGCTCCTTCTCCTCGGCCTCGAAGTCGGCGGTCGTGTCGCCCTTCTCGACGGACCCGACCTTGCCGATCACCCCGGCGGTGTGCAGGAGCTGCTCGGCGAGGGTGGTCTTGCCGGCGCCGGCGTGCCCGGCGAGCGCGACGTTGCGGATGTCCGAGGTGCTGACGGCAGCCATAGCGTGCGGCCTCCTGTGGCGAGGTCGGGTCGTCGGCGGACCGCGGGGGGCGGACCCTGGTACGCCGAGCCGCCGGCTCGGTCCGGGTCGCGTCACGCCGGGCCCACCCGCGGGACGCCCGGCCCACCGCCGGGTCCGCCCGCGAGCCGGGCAGTCTAGACGCTCAACACGGGGCCTGTGATGGCCCGCCGCCGAGCCCGGGGGCGGCCAGGTCTGTTCGACGGATCTGTGGGACGGGCGTCTCGCCCGATCGCGTATGGACACAAGACGGCCGGGACGGCCGTCCCACCGGCCGCCTCCGTCTCGGATGACGCCCGCGTGATCCGTCAATCTGAAGCAGGCGCGGCTGGCCGGGCGCGCTGTGGGTGGTCTCCGCGAGGATCGCCATTGTTTCCGCAACAGAGGCGCGGCGCGACGAGATCACGGATTCGAGGCCCGCGCGGAGGCGTCACCCGTTCGCCGCGGCGCCGACGGCGACGGTCACGGGCACATAGGTCGGCTTGACGCGGGCTTCGAACTCGCCCCGGAACTTGTTGAGGATGGTGCGCACGGCCCAGTTGTTGCCGTCGGCCAGGCCGCAGATCGTGGTCCCGGGCATGGCGCCCATGCTGGTGGCGATCTCAAGGGTGAGGTCCAGGTCCTTGGTGCGCCCGTCGCCGGCCTCGATCCGCTCGAGCAGCTGGAGCATCCAGCCGGAGCCCTCCCGGCAGGGCGTGCACTGGCCGCAGGACTCGTGCTTATAAAACCGGGCGAGGTTGCGCGCCACGGCGACCATGTCCGTGTCCTCGTCGAAGATCGTCGGGCACGCGGTTCCCAGGCCCAGGACGTTGCACCGCCGGCCGATGTCGAAGTCCATGGGGGCGTCGAAGTCATCCGGCCCGATCACGCCGGTGGACGCGCCGCCGACGATCGCGGACTTGAACTTTTTCCCGTTGCGCATCCCCTTGGAGTGATCCTCGACCAGGACGCGCAGGGGGATGCCGAGGTCGCACTCATACACGCCCGGGCGGTTGACGTGCCCGCTGACGCCCATGAGCTTGGAGCCGTAGGACGGCGGGCCGCCGAGGCTCGACTCGCAGCCCATGGTCTTGAACCAGTCGGCGCCGTGCTCGACGATCGACGGGACGTGGGCGAGGGTCTCGACGTTGTTGATGATGGTGGGCTTGCCGAAGAGGCCCTCGATCGCCGGGAACGGGGGCTTGTTGCGGGGCCAGCCGCGTTTGCCCTCGATGGACTCGAGGAGGGCGGTCTCTTCGCCGCAGATGTACGCCCCGGCGCCGCGGTGCAGGTGGCACTCGACGGCCCAGGGCTTGCCGGTGGCGGTGTCGGCGCCGTCGAGCAGCCCCTTGGCGCCGAACACGCCGTGCTCGTAGGCCTCCTTGATCGCGTTCTCGACGACACGGGCCTGGTGGTGGTACTCACCGCGGATGTAGACGTACGCGACGCTCAGCCGGCAGGCGTAGCACGCGATGGCGATGCCTTCGAGCATCAGGTGCGGGTCGTAATCCAGCAGCAGCCGGTCCTTGAAGGTGCCGGGCTCGGACTCGTCGGCGTTGACGGCGAGGTAGCGAACGCCGGGCTCGTCGGGGTCGTCGGCCTTGGGCAGGAAGGTCCACTTCAGGCCCGTGGGGAAGCCCGCGCCGCCCCGGCCGCGCAGGCCCGACTCCTTGACGGCGTTGACCACGTCCTCGGGGGGCATGGCCAGGGCCGCGCGCAGCGCGCCGTACCCGCCGGTCTTCACGTAGTCGTCGTAGGAGACGATCCGGCGGTCGGCCTCGTCGCCGAAGGGGTACGTGGGGATGCGCTTGGTGAGGACCGGCTCGGTGAGTTTCGGCGTGAACATGGCCGGGGCATTGTAGAGGGCCCGGCCGATGGGTCCGGATCGGGCCCACCCGGCCGGCCTAGCGGTCCCGGCCTTGCAGGCCGTCGGGGGTGCGCATCCCAGCCAGCGGCATGATGTCGCTGAACGCGAGGGCCGCGCCCGGGTGAAGATCGGCGCGCGGGACCTCGGCGCCGCTGCCGTCCAGGAAGTGAACGATCTCGTGGTCGCGAACCGGCATAAACTGCAGCGTCAGCGCGATCTTGGCGCTCGGGAACGCGGCGTGGTCCAGCCGCTGGGCGTGGTGGGTGACGCGGTCGTCCTCGGCGCCGTCGCGGAAGAGCACACGGTCCGCGTACGCCGTCGCGGTCATCACGTGCATCGCCACCGCCTCCCCGCACCCGATGCAGTCGAACTGGTCGTACATCCCCGGCGCCAGTCGGCCCCGTTCATCGCGGACCGCGCCCGCGACCCAACCGTCCCCGCCGATCGATTCGAGATACACACCCCAGTACGCCGGCTGGTCCCACCAGCCCATCGCGATGTCCCGTCCCTTCCACGTCAGCGTCGCCGCCTGGGTCTCGGGGATGCCGAAGATCGGCGGCGCCCCGCGGTGGTCCGCCGCGTGCGCGAGCACGACCCTCATCGCCTCTTGCTGCTGAACCAGAAGATCCGCCGCGCTGGCCCGCAACCGCACCCCCACCAACGAGGGCAGCATCAGCCCCAGCAGCACCGCGATGACCGAGAGCGACACCAGCAACTCGATCAGCGAGAATGCGCGTCTGTTCATGCCGGCAGTATCACGTCATTGTTTAAAAAATCAAGACTGAACCCGGCTGAGAGGACCATCGATGCGCACGCACGAAAGCGCCGCGCCCACTTCGCGGTCGGGACGAAGCCCCCCACCCGCGCCCGCCGCCGAGCCGCCCCCGATCAGGGGGTTCGCAACAGGCGTCGTGATCACATCGGTGCGCTCCGGCAAACACTCTTGACAAACCTATGAGTCGGTGGTACAAACAGCAATATCATGACGGGCCGGCTCGTGTGGGCCGGCTCGTGTGGGCCGGCTCGGCAACGGTCGGCCTGTGATGCAGACGCGCGCCGGCGGCGCGCGTCGAACAGGAGACTGACCCATGAGATCCAAGCAGCGCTCGGCCCATGCCCTCGCCTGTG
>RFGI01000090.1 GCA_003696725.1 Planctomycetota bacterium
AAGACCCGCGCCCGCTCGGTCATGCTGCTCGGCGGCTGGCTCGCCGTGTGCGTCGCCCTGGGCGCCGCCGCCGGGCTGGCCGTCAGCGCCGCGTCGGCCTAGTCCGGGACGGGCTGCGTGGGGTGCGGCCCCAATCTGTGTCCTCCGGAGTGTGGAACATGCAAGTTTGATACGTGTGTGTGCAACGCGCGCGGCAACTGCATCAAGGACGAGCCCTGAATCATGACTGACCAGACCTCCCCCGGCCACACTCAGGCCGACGCTGACAAGGCCCATCCGGGCGCCCCGCGCCGGAGCGTACCCACGCGACGTGTCGTCGTGATCGGCGCCGGGGTGGCTGTTCTGGCGTTCGCCGCGGTCATTGTGTTTGTGATCGTCTCCGGGGGAGGGCGGAGCGTCGGCGCAACCGGGGTGACGCCGGCGGGGGACGCGGGCGTGACGGAGCGCGAGCGGCGCATCTTCCTGACCGACTACGAGGCCGCCCTCGATTACGACCCGGAGTCGTTCGACGACCCCGAGGACGAGCTCTGGGCGTACGTGCACCGGGATCAGCAGTGGGCCGCCGAGTCGGAGTTCTTCCCCATCGCCGACGGCCCGCCCGCGATCGCTCAGGCCCTGGCGCCGTCGCTGATCGACCCATCGGGCGTCGTTGACCACCGGCTGGAGCGCGAGCTTCTCGACGCGATCGCCCAGCGGCTGTGGGCGTACAGCCAGGACACGCCGGACGCGTACGTCGAGTTGGTCGAGAACGACCCGAACCTGGAATGGAACGAGCCGGACCCGGCCGATCCCGATCGCGTCGAGCAGCACCGCCGGAACCTCCATGTCGGCGTGTTCTATGCGTACGTCCTGGGCCGCCCTCTTGACCCCGCTTCGTCGAGTCGGGCGACGCTGCTGCCCGAGGTGTGGGCGGGGCTCCGAGACCACGACTTCCTCGTCGAGGCGTGCGGCATCGGCGAGCGTGGCGCCAGAATTATCATCGACCGGGCGCTGGCGCCCGCCCAGCTCGAGGGGTACGGGCTCGACGGCAAGCACGCGCCGGACGACCCGGACTATTGGCGATCCAACGGGGGTCGCTACGGGATGCAGATGTGCCGCCCCGCCCGCACCGCCGAGTCTTGGCTCTCGGAGTCGCCCTCGCTCACCGTGGCCCACGCGAACATCCTGGTCCGCCTGCGTGACGGGCGCCTCGGCAACTGGCGGAGCACGTGGTATCTGAGCCCCCGCGATCGGCGGTGGGCGCTGGACCACATGGGCGTCACATCGGGCAAGGCCGTCCTGATGGTGTGGTGAGCGTGTTGATCGGCCGGGGTCCGGCCGGGCGCAACGTCTCGCTACAGTGGCGCCCATGCGCGTCAGGCACGAGGACGTCGTCGCCGCCGCCGACCGCATCCGCCCGGGCGTGCCGATCACGCCGTGCCTGCGCTCGGCGCCGTTGTCGGAACGGCTCGGGTGCGACCTCTATGTCAAGATGGACCACCTCCAGCGGACCGGCTCATTCAAAGAGCGCGGCGCCCGCAACGCGCTGCTGCTTCTCTCAGACGATCAGCGCCGCGCGGGGGTGATCGCGGCCTCGGCCGGCAACCACGCGCTGGGCCTGGCCTGGCACGGGAAACTCCTGGGCGTCCCGGTCACGGTCGTGATGCCGGAGTCGGCGCCGATCGTCAAGCGCGCGACGTGCGCCCAGTTCGGCGCCCGGGTCATCCTGCACGGCCAATCCTTCCACGACGCCTACACCGAAGCAACGCGCCTCGCCGACGCCGAGGGCCTGACGTATGTCCACGGGTACGACGACCCGGCGATCATCGCGGGGCAGGGCACGATCGGCCTGGAGATCGTCGAGCAGATCACGGCGGACCGCGGCTCGGCGCCAGACGCGATCATCGTGCCGATCGGCGGGGGCGGGCTGATCGCGGGGATCGCCGCCGGGGTCAAACATGTGGCGCCCGCGACGCAGATCATCGGCGTCGAGCCCGAGCGGGCCGCGACCTTCCACGCGGCGCGCGACGCCGGCAAGCCCGTCCACGTCGACGTCGGCAAGACCCTCGCCGACGGGCTCGCGACGCCCGACATCGGCGCCAACGCCTTCGAGACCGCGAACCCCCTCGTCGACGGGCTGGTGATGGTCTCCGAGGCGTCGATCTCGCTGGCGATCCTGCGGCTGATGGAGCACGAGAAGGCCGTCGTCGAGGGCGCCGGCGCCGCGGGCCTCGCCGCCCTGATCGCCGAGCCCGAGGATGAGCTCCTCGCGGGATCGCTGCCCGACCTGCGCGGGCGGTGCGTGGCCCTGCCGCTGTGCGGCGGGAACATCGACCCGGCGATGATCGGGCGGGTCATCGAGCGGGGCCTGGCCGCCGACGGGCGGCTGACGCGCTTTGTCACCACCGTCAGTGATCGGCCCGGCGGGCTGGCGCGCCTGACGGGCGCCCTGGCGAAGGTCGGCGCCTCGGTGAAGGACATCTTCCACGACCGCGCCTTCGCCACCAGCGACCTGTCGACGGTGGACGTCTCGTGCATCGTGGAGACCGCCGGCCCGGAGCACGCCGCCGAGATGCTCGCCGCCCTGGACGCCGAGGGCTTCGACGTCATCGTCCAGCACGGCCGGGGCGAGCGCCCGCGCCCGCCGCGCGGCTGAGCCCGATCCGCCCTCCCGGGACACGTCAGCAGCGGAAATCTTACTCTCCAAGGGTTGCGGGGGGGGGGGGATGTATGATTTCATCTGGAACGCGGAGCCCTCGATGCCTCACGATCCGACAGCCCGCCCCCGGACGCCCGGGCGCCGCCGACACCCTCGCCGGGCGGTCGGTTTCACACTTCTGGAAATGCTTGTGGCGATCGCGGTGGTGGGCGTGCTGCTGACGATCTCGGTCCCGGCGATCCGCATGGCCCGCCAGGCCGGGGCGTCCGCGGTGTCGCTCTCGAACCTGCGCGAGAACGTCGCGACGCTGCACGCCTGGGCCGCGTCGCACAGCGACGAGGCGCCGCGGGCGCCGGAGTTCGTCGACGGGATGGGCAAGCCCCAGCCGCTCTATTCGTTCCCGGAGACGGAGCGCGGCGGGTTCATGACCGACTACTTCGGCCAGGACATGCACTGGAACCTCACGCTCTACAAGGCCGGGGAGGAGCCGTCGGAAGCGTGGTGGCCCCCCGGAGACTTGAGCGCGGGTTGGGCGGAGCGGTTCCGCGCCAAGCCTTTCGGCACGTCGTACCGGCTCTCGCACGCCTACCTCGCGGGGCCCGAGCACTGGCGCCCGGGCCAGGAAGAGCGGCAGAGCATCGATATGTGGCGCGCTGTGCGCCTCGCCGAGACAGACTCGCCCAGCGGCAAGGCGCTGCTGCACACCTATGTCCCCTCCATCGGCAGGGATGAGTCGGCCGTCCCGCCGGGGAGGGTGGAGGTCGGGTTCACGGACGGGCACGCGGCGGCGCACGACGCGTCGGACGCGGCCCTCGCGGTCCCGAACCGCTGGCGCGGATTCGCGCGCCAGCCGCTGGACGGGACGCCGAACGGAGTCACCGGCACTGATATTTGATCAGCCGCGGGCCCGTCGCTCGCGGTGCGAATCGTGGAAGAAGGAGCACCCGATGAACGGCGATCGTACGATCCGTGACACTCCCCCGAGCGCTTTGCGACACTCGATGTCGATCGCGCCGCACTGGCTGCTTCCCTGCTTGGCGGGGGCCGTGTTGGGCGCCGCCGGCCTGCTCGTTCATCGGGCCTACGCGGGCCCATCGGTGACAGACGCCCGCGGGTCGAACTGCGTCATCGACAATGAAGACCTGCATGCATGCGCATCGGGGCATTGCTGCTACACCACGTACATAAGCCGCACCACGGGTCTGATCGCGCATCGGTTCGGGTGCTGCCCTTCCAACCAGGGGTGCGCCCTGCCCTCAGAACCCGACGAGAACGGCGACTGGATCCCCACCTGCTCGGGCGGCGGCGGGAGCCCCTGCGACGGGTGCGACGGCGTGGGCATCCTCTGACGGAGATTCGGCATGACAGACCAGCCCGGGGCTCACGACCAACCTCCCGCGGGCGCCACTCGGGGTTCTCGCTCCGGTCGGCTGAGCAAGTTCTGGATGTGGTGCATGGGCGTGGCGCTCGGCGGGGTCTCGGTGGTCAGTCTGACGCTCTGGCTGATGCCGCCCGCGCCGGTCCCGATCGGGGGCGTGGTGTACGCTTCGGCCGGCGCGATGCGCCCGTCTTCGATGAGCGCCGACGAGGCGGAGGCCGCCTTCCGAAAGGCGTTCGACCGCGCGGCGGCGCCGCTGGCGCTCTCCGATGAGCAGCGGGCGTCGGCGCTCGAACAGGTGGCGCCGATCCTGGTCGCCCACACACACGGGTTGTTCGAGCGGTATTACGGGCTCGTGTCTTCGTGGGGCGCACGCCCGCGCGAGCACATGACCGCTGAGCATCTCGACGCGCTGCGCCGCGCCTGGGTTCGCGTCGTCTGGCAGAGCGTGGATCTCGAACACGCGAAAGTCTGGATCGCGCCGCGCAACGACGAAGGACGGCTCGTGCTGACGACGCCGGACCCGGTCACGGGGGGGAGCGCGCCCAGCGGGGTCTACACGGAATCCGTGTTCCGGTACCCGACCGATCTCAAGTCGCTGGCCGCCGCCGGCGCGACGGTGCTGGGCGTCGCGATCCCCGCCCGGCTGACGAGCGGGCACGGCGACGATCAGCTGGTCGAGGTGCGGCTGTTCTTCATCTGGTCGGCGGCCGACGGCCGCTGGCTTCCATACGGCGCCGCGTGCGACTCCGCCCAGCCCCCACCGGCGGTCCCCATCTGACCCCATCATTCATGTAGACTCCGCGCATGGGCTCGCGCGAGTGGTACACAGACGGGCTGCGCTTCGAGTGCACGCGGTGCGGCGCCTGCTGCACGGGCCCGCCCGGCTTCGTCCTGTTCAC
Organism: Planctomycetota bacterium; assembly: GCA_003696725.1. Lineage (GTDB taxonomy): Bacteria > Planctomycetota > Phycisphaerae > Phycisphaerales > UBA1924 > J020. Next base: position 4,919 of record RFGI01000090.1, read on the forward strand.
CGACGACGAAGCCGAGGAGATCGCGGCGCGGCTGGGCGTGACGGTCGCCGAGTTCCTCGACCGCTACACGCGCGACACGCCCGCGGGGCGGTCGCTCGCCGAGCGCCAGACGGAGTTCGGCTTCGACTGTGTGTTCCTCGACCGCGAGTCGGAGCCGGGGCTGGCGGTGTGCTCGATCCACGACCTGCGCCCGACGCAGTGCCGAACGTTCCCCTTCTGGCCGGAGAATCTGCGCTCGGAGTCGGCCTGGCGGCGCATCGGGCGCGAGTGCGAGGGTGTCGGCCGGGGCGCGCTCGTGCCGATCGAAGCCATCCGCATCCAGCGCGACCAGCACCGATGAGCGCGAACGCGGCCGACCCGCGCGCTCTGGTCGCCGTCTGGATCGAGGCGGCGCAGCGCGGCGACATCCGGCGGGCGCTGGCTGAGGTCCACAAAGAGATCGCCCGGGATGTCTCGGCCCGAGCGCCGGTCTGCGCGCAGTCGGGGCGCTGCTGCCGGTTCGACGAGTACGGGCACCGGCTGTACGCGACGGGGCTCGAGGCGGCCGCCACGCTCCTCGGCGCCGGTCTGGTCGGGCGCGCGAGCGGGGCCGACGCCGGCGGACCGGCCCGCGGCACGGGTGTGACGCTGCCCGTGCTCGGTTCGGGCGACGGTGCGGACGCCCGCCGCGTCGGCGCGGGGGCGCCCGGCGCGTGCCCGCTGTTGATCGGCCGGTCCTGCGGCGTTCACGAGCACCGGCCCGCCGGCTGCCGCGTGTTCTATTGCGATGAATCGTGGGCGCCCGCGATGAGCGCGGTCGGCGAGCGGGCCGCGGGGCGCGTCCGCGCGATCCACGACCGGTTCGGGGTCCCCTACCGGTACATGGAGTGGCGCGGGCTGCTGTGTCTGTACGGCGTTGGAGCGCCGGGCGCCCCTACTTCTTGAGCAGCCGTTCGAGAAAGTGGATGTCCACGCCGCCCTTGGCGAACGCGCTGTTGCGCATGAGCTCCAGCTGCAGGGGCGCGGTGGTGTGGATGGGCTCGACGCGGAGCTCGGCCAGGGCCCGGGCCATGCGGGCCAGGGCCGCGTCGCGCGATTCGTCGTGGACGATGAGCTTGCCGATCATGGAGTCGTAGTTGGGCGGGACGCGGTACCCGGCGACGGCGTGGGTGTCCATCCGCACGCCGGGCCCGCCCGGGGGGTCGAAGCGGGTGATCACGCCGGGCGAGGGCGCGAAGCTCCGGGCCGGGTCCTCGGCGTTGATGCGGCACTCGACGGCGTGGCCCGTGCGCTTGAGGTCGCGCTGCTTGACGGGGATCGGCTCGCCCGCGGCGACACGGATCATCGACCGCACGAGGTCCACGCCGGTGATCATCTCCGTCACCGGGTGCTCGACCTGCAGGCGGGTGTTGACCTCGAGCATGTAGAAGTTCTGCTTCTCGTCGACGAGGAACTCGACGGTGGCGGCGCCGTGGTACTTCGCCTTCTTGATGAGGGCGGCGGCGCGCTTGCAGACCTCGTCCTTGCGGCGCGGGTCCAGGCCCGGCGCGGGCGCTTCCTCGATGAGTTTCTGATGCCGGCGCTGGATGGAGCAGTCGCGCTCGAAGAGATGCACCGCCCCGCCGTGCTTGTCACCCAGGACCTGGACCTCGACGTGCCGGGCCGACTCGAGGAACTTCTCGATGTAGACGCGCCCGTCGCCGAAGGCGGCCTTGGCCTCCTGTCTGGCGCGCTCGACCCCCGCGAGCAGGTCCTCCCGGGTGCGCGCGATGCGCATCCCGCGCCCGCCCCCGCCGGCGGCGGCCTTGATGATGACCGGGTAGCCGACCTTCTCCGCCTCGTCGAGCGCCTCGTCGTCGGTCTCGACGGCGTCCTCGGACCCGGGGAAGACGGGGACCTTGGCCTCGCGCGCCAGGCGCTTGGCGGCGACCTTGTCCCCCAGGAGGGCCATCGCCTCGGGCGTCGGGCCGATGAACTCCACGCCGCAGTCCCGGCAGACCTCGGCGAAGTGGGCGTTCTCGGACAGGAACCCGTACCCGGGATGAACGGCGTCGGCGCCGGTCTGCTCGGCGGCGGCGATGATCCGCGCGATGTCCAGGTAGGACTGCGCCGCCGGGGGCGGGCCGATGCACACGGCGCGATCCGCCAGGTCGAGGTACGGCGCCCCGGCGTCGGCGGTCGAGTACACGCACACGCACTCGACGCCCAGCTCCCGGCAGGCGCGGATCACCCGCAGGGCGATCTCGCCGCGATTCGCGATGAGGATTCGGTTGAACATGATGGCGTCGGTGGGCGCCGGGCCGGTCGGCGCGGGGTCAGGCCGGCCTGACGAGGAAGAGCCTCTGGCCGAACTCGACGGCGTCGCCGTCCTTGGCCAGCACCCGTTCGATCGTGCCGCTGACCCCGGCCTGCACCTCGTTGAAGACCTTCATCGCCTCGACCAGGCACACCACCGTGTCCTCCCCCACCGGCGAGCCGACCTTCACGAACGCTTCCGCGTCCGGCTTGGGCCGGGCGTAGAACGTCCCCACCATCGGCGATTCCACCGCCACGAGCCCGTCGTCGGCGTCCGGCTCCGTGACCGCGGGCGTCGGCGCCGGGGCGGCCTGAGCCGGGGCCGGGGGTGGGACGGGCGCCGCCGACGCCACGGGCGTCCCCGAGCGCTTGAGCGAGACGGTCTGGTCCTTGTCGCGCAGGTCCAACTCCGAGAGGTCGTTCTCGACCATCAGCCGGACGAGTTCCTGCAATCGGTCAGCGTCGATCATCGTGAGGCCCAGTCTATCGCTTTGGGCAGCCTCGACAGGCGCCGGGCGCCGCGGGCCGTCACCACCACGTCGTCCTCGATCCGCACGCCCCCGACGCCGGGCAGGTAGACGCCCGGTTCGATCGTCACGACCATGCCCGCCTCGAGCGTGTCGGCCGAAGCCCGCGCCAGCCGCGGCGCCTCGTGGATGTCGAGCCCCACCCCGTGCCCCAGCCCGTGGCCGAACATCGGGCCGAGCCCCGCGCGCTCGATAACCGCGCGGGCGGCGGCGTCAACGGCCGCGCATTTCTTGCCGGGACCGACCGCCGCGACCCCCGCCTCGTGGGCATCGAGCACCACTTCATAGACCTCCCGCAGCCGGGCCGGCCACCGCCCCAGGCAGAACACCCGCGTCATGTCGCCGCAGTACCCGCCGACGACGGCGCCCCAGTCGATCAGCACGGGCCGGCTGGCTCGCACCCGCGCGCCGCCCAGGCGGTGGTGCGGCTTGGACGCGTTGGCGCCCGCCGCGACGATGGTGTCGAAGGACGGGCCCTCGGCGCCGAGCGCCTTCATCCGGTGCTCGAGCTGCGCCGCCAGGTCCCGCTCGCGCACGCCCGGCTTGAGGGTGTCCAGCGTCTCGACCAGGGCGCGCTCCTGCGCGCGGACCGCCCGTCGGATCAGGGCGATCTCGTGCTCGTCCTTCACCGCGCGCAGCCCGGCGATCAGCCCCGTCGTCTCGCGAAGCCTCGTGGCCCCGACGAGCCGGCCCAGCCGCCGGCGCCGCGCCACGGACATGTGCTCGGCCTGGATCGCCACGGGCCCGGCCGGGGGCAGGACCTCGGCGGCGGCCTCCTCGATCGGCCCCGAGCGGATCGCCACCTTCACGCCCGAGACCGACGCGAGCTCCTCCTGGAACCGAAAATCGCTGATGACGGTGATCGAACGCGGCGAGAGGACCGCCCACGAATCCTCGCCGTGGAACCCGGTGAGATAACGGACGTCCTTCGGGTTGGTGACGAGCAGGGCGTCGGCGCCGGCGTCGCGGACCAGCGCCCGGGCGCGCCGACGCCTGGCCGACACGGCGCGCGCCATCGCCCCCCCGCTCGACGATCTTCGGTGTGTGGGCGCCGGCGCTGGCATGAGGGGCGAGTGTACACGTCGCCCGCGCCCGCACGCCGATCCCCACCCGGCGCGGTCGGCGGCGTCGCAGAGCCTCGGACGCGGCGCTGCGGCGCAATGAACAACGCCGGCGGCGCGGACGCTGCTCGCGTCGCGTGCCGTCGGCGTGATCTCTCGCAGCAAGGAGTGTCGTACGGGCGGGCTCAGGCGGCCTTGGCCGTCTCGACGCAGCAGTTCATCGGCGTCAGGAAGGGATTAAAGCCGTAGGGGAACACCGGCGTGAACGAGATCGGCGCCTGGGCGTTCTTCGTGGGGTTGGAGTTCGCGCTCGGCGTCGTCTGCGTCGGGACGAACATCGGGGCGAACGAGCCGCCGAACATCGGGTTGATCATCGGATTCACGAAGGGCGAGTTGAACGGCATCGGGCTCACGGGCGTGTTCATCCCGAACCAGTTGATCGGCGTGCTGATCGGGTTGAACCCGAACGCGCTGATCGGGTTCCAGCCGAAGCCGGGCGTCGAGTTCACGCCGCCGAAGAACGGCGACGGCGTGTTGCTGACGAAGGGGTTCGAGTTGAACGGCGAGAACGAGAACGGGTTGGCGTTGAACGGGCCGAACGTGCCGGCGAAGAACGGATTGAACGGGTTCATGGGTGCGTGCTCCGTGTCTGGTGCGTGTGAGGACCGGCCGAGCGAGGACGCCCCGCCCGGCGCCTTGACCATCGACAGGGCGACCCGGCGACTTCACCGGATCGGGGGCGATCCGCCCTTGGCGGTACTGTTTCGGCGATGGCCCGGCGGTCGGCGATCGCGCTCGGTGTTTCTGCGGCGTGCCTCGCCACAGCGGTGGCGGCGCGGCTGCTGGCCGGACCCGAAGGCCTTGACCCGCCTCGCGATACCCTCGAATGGACGCTCCGCGGCTGGCGGATCGCGGCCGGGCTGGCCGTGGGGTCCGGGCTCGCCGTGGCCGGGGCGACCCTGCAAGCGCTCCTGCGCAACCCGCTGGCGGCGCCGGCGGTGCTCGGCCTGACCTCGGGCGCCGGGCTGGGCGTGACTCTCGCGACCTATCTCGGGATCGCGTCGGCAGGGCTCGGTGGCGGGTCGGCGGCGCTGGCCGGGTCGCTCGGGGCGCTCGCCGTCGTGTACCTGTTGGCCCAGCGGCGCGGGCTGATCGAGCCGGTGACGCTGATCCTGGTCGGCGTGATCGTGAGCCTGATCGCCGGCGCCGGCACGGCGCTGATCCAGCACCTGATGCCGGACCGCGGCCTGGTCGCGACCACGCGCTGGCTCTTCGGGTCCCTGCGCGACGACACGTCGCGCCCGGCGATCGCAGTCGTCCTGGGCGTGTCGGTCGCCGGCGCGAGTCTCGCAGCGATCCTGGGGCGGGCGATGGACGCGGCGGCCCTGGGCGACGACGAGGCCCGCAGCGTGGGGCTGCCCTTGGACCGGCTCAGGCTCATCCTGTTCGCGCTGGCCGGCGCCCTGACGGCCGGCGCCGTCCTGCTCGCGGGCCCCATCGGCTTCGTCGGGTTGATCTGCCCGCACGCCGTGCGACTCGTCGCGGGCCCGGGCCACCGGGCGGTCGTGATCGGGTCGGCGCTGATCGGCGGCGCGGTGATCGTCACGGCCGACGCGATCGTGCGCCTCGTCGATCTGGGGGGCGGGCGGATGCCCATCGGCGTGGTGACGGCGATCGTCGGCGGGCCGGTCTTTCTCGCGCTCTTGCGCTCCAAGCGGGTGTCGGCGTGACGCTGGCGTGCCGCGAGATCGACTACGCCTACCGCCGGGGTGAGCCGGTGCTGCGCGGGGTGTCGGCGTCGTTCCCGGCGGGGAGCGTGACGGCGATCGTCGGGCCCAACGGCGCCGGCAAGTCCACCCTGCTCCGGCTGCTGGCCGGGGTGGCCGCGCCCGAGGCCGGCTCGATCACGCTCGCGGGCCGGGCGCTGGCGAGCCTGACGCCCCGGCGGCGCGCCGCGCGCCTGGCGCTGGTCGCGCAGCGGCCGACCGTCGCCGGCGCATTCACCGTCGAGGACGTCGTGCGCCTGGGCCGGTACGCCCTGCCGCGCGACGACGGCGCCGTGCGCGCGGCGCTTGACGCGCTGGACCTGACCGCGATGCGCCACGCCGCCGTGCCGGAACTGTCCGTGGGCCAGCGGCAGCGCGTGGCGATCGCCCGGGCTCTGGCGCAACTCGGCGGCAAGGCCGAGGGCGCCGGCCTGCTCCTGGACGAGCCCACGGCGGCGCTGGACCCGTTGTGGGCGCTGGCGGTGTTCGAGCTCCTGCGGGCCCAGGCTCGGGCCGGGGCGTGCGTGGTGATGGTGGTGCACGACCTGACCGCGGCGCTGAACCACGCCGACCACGCCGTGATCCTTCAGGGCGGGCGTGTCGCCGGCGCCGGCCCGGTCGAGGAGGCGCTGACGCCGGCCGCCCTGGCGCCGATCTTCGGCGTCGGGTTCGCGGCGGTGGGTTCGGGCGGGGTCCGGGCGCTGGTCCCGCGGCGGCCGGCGCAGGCGTAGAATCCGGAGGATGAACAACTTCAACTGGATCTTCTGGATCATCGTCGGCGCCACCGCGTTGCAGTGGGTCTACGGCAAGGTCCAGGAGCAGACCGAACTGAATAAAGCGAAAAAGTCCCGCGAGCAGGCCCGGCAGGCGTCGCTGCGCACCGGCCCGGCGACGAGCCCCACGCCGACCCAGCGCCGGGGGCCGGGGCGGGCCATCACGCTCACCCAAGCCGAGCTCCAGGCCCGCCGACAGGCACAACTCAAGGCCCTGCGCGAGCGGCAGGCCCGCGCGGCCGGACCGGCGCAACCGCGCGCCACTCACGCGCCGCGCCCGACGACGACCCGCCCCGTTCCGCCGCGCCGGGCGCAGCCGGCGCCGCAGCCTCTCCGAACGCCGGTTGCGAGCCGAACGACGGACACCGCGCCCTTGCGGCGCCGGCGGCCCGAGGAGGCGCAGCGCGCGGCCCGGAAACGAGCGTCGAGCGCCGGCACAAGGCCTTCGCAGCGCCCGTCGGAGCGGTCGCCCGAGGCAGCGCCATTTGCACAAGCCGGACCGACCGCGTCGCTGGCGCCCCGCTCGCGCGCGGACTGGCGTCGGGCGATCGTGGCCGCGGAGATCCTGGCCCCGCCGGTCTCGATGCGCGAGGGGTAAGGCCGATCAGCCGTTGAAGTTGTTGAGCACGACGGTGATGTCGGCGCCGTCGATGACCCCGTCGTTGTTGGTGTCGCCGGCGACGCCGGTCTGGCCCCAGTTTGAGAGGATGACGGTGATGTCCGCGCCGTCGACGCGTCCGTCGTTGTTGAGATCCCCGATCAGCCCGGCCTGACAGAGCGTCCACCTGGTCAGCGAGGCGGCCGGTGAGCCGACCGGCGTCAGGGCGTCGGCGCCGATGTACAGGCTGTCGCCGTGCCTGGCCAGCGCGCGGACCATCGACGCGCTGCCCGGGCCCAGCGCCGACCACGCCGACCCGTCGTAGATCGCCACGCGCGCAGCGGGGACGCCGCCGATCTGCGTGAACTCCCCGCCTGCAACCAGCAACCCGGGGCCCGCCGGGTCTGGAAGAGCCAGGAGCGTGCGGACCGGCCCGTTGGCGCCGCCGGCGAACTCGGCCCACACCGAGCCGTCCCACACCGCCAGCCGCGACGCGGGCCCGCCGCCGGAGACGGCCGTGAAGTCACCACCAGCGATTAGCCGGCCGTCGTAGACCGCGATCGCTCGCACCGGGCCGGCCAGCCCCGCGCCGACGGCCGACCACGCGGCGCCGTCCCACCGGGCGATGTTCGCGCTGGGCGTGGTCCCGGCGCCGAGAAACGACCCGCCGACGAACAGCGCGGGGCCCCGGCCGTCGTCGTGCGCCGCGAGCGCCAGGCCGACCCTGGCCCCGCCGACGAGCCCGTTGGCCAGCGCCGACCACGACGAGCCGCTCCAGCGCGCCACGCCGACCGCCGGCGCCCCGCCCGCGGACGTGAACTGCCCGGCGGCGTACAGCCCCGGTCCGGCGCCGAGGTTCGCCGACGTGAGCGCCAGGACGCTCGAGTTGAGCCCGCTCCCGAGCGGCGCCCAAGCGGCGCCCGTCCAGCGGGCGATCCGCGCCAGGACCTGGACGCCGTCGGTGGTGAAGTTCCCCGCGGCGATCAGATCGCCCGCATGGATCGTCAGGGCGTTGACGCCGGCGTCGAACCCCGGCCCGATCGGCATGAAGCCGGCGCCGTCGAACCGCGCGATATTGGACGCGGCCGTGACCCCGACCGTCGTAAACGAACCGCCGAGGACGAGCCCGCCGCTCGGCCCGTCGTCCAGCAGCGCCACGACCGCGCCGTCCGGCGTCGCGGGTGGTGGGTCAAACCCGGGCACGCACGGCTGAGCCCGAGCGCCGGTCGTGGGCAGCGCCACCATGACACACCAGACGAAGAGTCGCGCAAACCGTGACACGTCTCTCTCCTTCGCACGATGCCGGGGCGATCGCCCGTGTGCGATCGATCGTTGACAGACTAACTAAACACGCCCCGCGATGACAAACCGGATCCGCTGTCTTGACTCTTGCGTCGTGTTCTCGCTGGGAGTAGGCTCACGGGATCAGACGCTCGGCTGGGCCTCGGCGGAGCGTCGGCGTGGGGAGGCGCCGATGATGAATCAGTGTGCGCATCGTCTCGGGTGTGCGGTTGCGGTGTGCGCCGCGATGGTGGCGGCGGCTCAGCCGGCGCAGGCGCAGAATCGAACCCTCACAGGATCGGGCAACAACGTCGCGAACCCGGATTGGGGCGCCGCCGGGGCGCGGCTCGTCCGCGTCGCGGGCGCCGCGTACGCCGACGGCGTGTCGGCCCCGGCGCGGGCCGGGCTCCCCAGCGCTCGAGCGGTGAGCAACGCGATCTTCCATCAGGACACCGCCGGCGGGGTCATCATCCCCGACCCGCGCGGGCTGACGGACTACGCCTGGGCGTGGGGCCAGTTTCTGGACCACGACATCGACCTGACGCCGGGCGCCAAGGGCGAGTCGGCGCCGATCGCCGTGCCCACCGGCGACCTGTGGTTCGACCCTCAAGGACTGGGCGGGGCGTCGCTGCCGTTTACGCGGTCGCTGGCCGACCCGGCGACCGGGACCGGCCCGGGCGACCCGCGCCAGCAGGTCAACGTCATCACCGCGTTCATCGACGCGTCCAACGTCTACGGCTCGGACGCCGCGCGGGCCCAGTTCCTCCGCGCGGGCGTGGGCGGGCGCCTGGCGTGGATCGACATGCCCGGCGCGGGCGCGATGCCGCCCTTCAACGACGGCACGGTCCCGAACGCGCCCAGCATGTCCGCCGCGATGCACGTCGCCGGGGACGTGCGGGCCAACGAGACGACCACGCTCCTGGCCCTGCACACGCTCTTCCTGCGTGAGCACAACCGGTTGGCCGGCGAGATCGCCGCGGCCAACCCGTCCTGGACCGACGAGGAGGTCTACCAGCGGGCGCGCAAACTCGTCGGGGCGCTTATCCAGTGGATCACGTACAACGAGTTCCTGCCGGCGCTCGTGGGCGCGCCCGCCGTGGCCCCCTACTCGGGCTACGACCCGGGCGTCGACCCCGGCATCGCCAACGAGTTCTCGACGGCGGCGTACCGGCTGGGGCACTCGCTCTTGTCGCCGATGATCCTCCGGCTGGACGCGGCCGGGCAGGTCATCCCCGAGGGGAACCTGCCCATGGCGAGGTCGTTCTTCAACCCGCCGGCGCTGACCGACGAGGGCGGCCTGGCGCCGATCTTCCGCGGGCTGGCGGCCGGCCGGGCCCAGCGCGTCGACACCAAGGTCAACGACGACATCCGCGTGCGTCTCTTCGAGGGCGTCGAGGGCGGGCCGCCGATGGACCTCGCCGCCCTGAACATCCAGCGCGGGCGGGACCACGGGCTGCCCGACTACAACACGATCCGCCAGGCGTACGGGCTGGCGCCGGTGACGGCCTTCGACGAGATCTCCTCGGATCCCGCGGTGGTCTCGGCGCTGCAGAGCGTCTACCCGGATGTGGGCGCCATCGACCCGTGGGTGGGCATGCTCGCGGAGGACCTCGCCCCGGGCGCCAGCGTGGGCGAGACCGTCCGCGCGATCCTCGTCGACCAGTTCACCAGGCTGCGGGACGGGGACCGGTTTTGGTATCGCAATGACCCGGCCCTGGCCGGCGACGTCGATTGGATCGAGTCGAACCTCCTGTCGGACGTCATTATCAGGAACACATCGGTCCAGGCCGGCGAGATCCAGGAGCGGGTGTTCTTTGCGGCGTGCCCGTCGGATCTGACGGCGGATTTGGTCGTGGACCTGGCCGACGTGTCCGCTATCCTGCTAGACTGGAACACCTCGTCACCGGCTGCGGACCTCAACGGTGACGGGATCGTCAACGGCGTCGACATCACCTTCGTGCTCAATAACTTCGGGTCCTGCCTCGACTAACGCAATCTCCGCCCGGGCCGGCTCAGCGCCGGGCGACACGGGTTCTCACCAAGCCGCCGCCGGCGTTTCCCGTTTCGGGGCGCCGGCGGTTGTTTTTTTCCACGTCGACCCGAGCAAAACTAGATCGTCAAGTTGACAGACCCGAACAATATCCGTACATTGCGCGTGGGCCATACTCACGCCAGGAGGCGCCATGCTGACATGCAGCCGGATCGACCGATTCGCCGCGGCTCACCGATACGGGGCTCTGATTCACGAGGTCCTGGCCAACGGCCGGCCGTTGCCCGGGCCGGCGCGGCGCCGGATTGCCGGGCATGAATTGCAAAGCATTGTCGGAAATGCTCTTGCGCTCATTCGCCGGATCGAGCTCTCAGGAGAGGCGTCCAGCCCCGCGGTCGCGGCGCTCGCCGGCCGGCTGGTGAACGCGGTGTCGAAGCCGGGGTTCGGCCCGCTCGCCGGCGCCGCCGGGCTTGCTGCTCTCGGGCGAGCGCGGGCCGCGGGTCTACCCGCGTGCGTCGGCCTCGAGGCCGCCGTGGATCACGCCGCACACGCCGTCACTGCCGCGATCCAAGCCAACCGAGAAGCCGGCGGGCCCGGGTTGATCGGTCGCGGTGAACACAGAGCCCTGGACACCGCGCTGGCCCTCTGGTTCCTCGCCGATGCGTCCGACGTGTCGGGGCACGGCTTGGCGGTGGAGCTCGCCCGCGCTCTCGAGGCCGCCGGGCCGCTCGATCCCGCGACCCGGAGCGTCAGGGCGACCGCGTTGGCCGGCGCCTCAACACGGACCGCCGCGTGACCGTCCGAGAACCCGGGGCGAGCGTCCCGGGTGTCCGGAGTTGTTCGGTTCTTGACGAAGACCGGGCGGGGTGTGCGTGTATAAGGGGGAGCATTCGAGGCCGCGCCGGATCGGCCGCCGACCATCCTCAGCATCAGACCCCGGCGTCGAGCGCGCCGGCCACCACGGAGCACAGACCATGATGACGAATTCACGACGAGGCGGGACGCTGCTGACCGTCGCCATCGGCGCGGTGTGGGCGGGCGTCGTCGGCGCCGGGGCGGTGTCCCTGGTGTCGGGCGAGTCGGTCTGCGAGATGCTGGGCGCGTGCGACACGACCGCCGCCGCTGTCACCTCGGCCGCGGCGGATGACCCCGGCGCGGCGCGGTGCAGCAAGCCCGCCGAGGCCGTGCTGGTCAACGCGGCGGACGCCGGCCCCGCCGCCGATCAGTGCAGCAAGACCGACGCCCAGTGCCACGCCGAGGGCGCGGCCGTGGTCGACGCGGCGCTGGTCGCCGAGGCGCCCGAGCCGTGCGCTGAGAACTGCACCAAGGACGAGCCCTGCGCCGCGTGTCAGGCGAAGAAAGCCGCCATCACCGCCGCGTTCAAACCCATCAACGCGACGTGCCCGGGCAGCGGCATGCCCGTCAAGCCGGGCGTCACCACCGTCTCGCACGGCTTCACCGTCGGGTTCTGCTGCCAGGAGTGCCGGGCCAAGTTCGACGACGCCCTCGTGGGCATGAAGAAGGCGTACATCCTTCAGCACGCGCGGGTCATCAACGACACGTGCCCGACGTGCCCGACGATGAAGCCCAGCGCCTCGGCCGTGACGCTGTACAAGGGCTTCGCGGTCGGGTTCTGCGGCGAGCACTGCCAGAAGGCGTTCGAGGCCAAGGACGATGCGGCGAAGGCCGCGTACATCGCCTCGGTCGTTAAGCCCGTCAACGCCGCCTGCCCCAACAGCGGCGAGCCCGTCGCGGCGGACTCGATCGCGCTCTACCGCGGCCGGGCCGTCGGCTTCTGCAACACGCACTGCCGCGATTCGTTCGACGCCAAGCCCGACGCGGAGAAGACCGCCGTGGTCGCGTCGCTCGTCGGCCAGGGCAAGGCGTTCGCCACGCCCGCGGCTGAGTCGTGCGGCGACCGGTGCGCCAAGGGCGAGCCCTGCGCCGCCTGCGCCGCCAAGAAGGCCGAGGCCAAGGGCTCACCCGCCGAGTGACCCCGGCCGACGCGCCCGCTCGTTGATCACCCCCGACCCGCGGCGCCGGTCCGCGGGTTTTTTCTGCGCCCGAGCCCCGCTGAGCACCGACCGATGCCGACCGTTCTGCTCAAGAGCGAGCCCGACGACTACGCCTGGGACGATCTCGTCCGCGACGGCCGGGCGACGTGGGACGGCGTCTCGAACAACGCGGCCCTGATGCACCTGCGCCGGCTGTGCCCCGGCGACGCGGCGTTCATCTACCACACCGGCGCCGAGCGCCGCGTCGTGGGGCTGGCCCGCGTGGTGTCCGAGCCCTACGAGGACCCGGCCCGGCCCGGGCTCAACGCGCGCGGCGAGCCTCGGCGCGCCGTGGTGGACATCGAGCCCGTCGCCCCCGCGCCGACGCCCGTCCCGCTCAGCGCCGTCAAGTCCGACCCGCGGTTCGAGGGCTTCGACCTGATCCGGCAGCCGCGGCTGAGCGTCGTCCCCGTCCCGCCCGCGATGGCTCGGGCGCTGCGGCGGTTGGCGGGTTGGTGACGCGCGGGTCCGTCGAACGTCCCGGCGCCGATCACGAGCGAGAATCGCCGACGGGTCCCGCGTGATCTATCCTGTCGAGCCCGGCGACGCGCCCTTCTTTCCGCCCGATCCCCGCCATGACCTGGCTGCACGAGTTCGAGACGCGCCACGGCCCGACCGTCCGGGCCGTCGAGCGCGCCCTGGGCCGGGTCGAGGCGATCTTCACCCGGGCCATCGGATCGGACCTGGAGTGCGTCCGCGAGTTGTGCGCGCGGGTCGAGCGTTACCGGGGCAAGATGCTCCGGCCGGCGATGACGGTCCTGTCCGGGCTGGCCGCCGCCCCGGAGCCCGATGAGGAGCGCGCCGAGCGGCTGGCGCGCCTGGCCGCCGTGGTCGAGATGATCCACGTCGCGACGCTGGTGCACGACGACGTCCTCGATGAGGCGAACGTCCGCCGGCAGCGCCCGACGATCCGGGCGCTGCGGGGCAACGAGGCGGCCGTCATCCTCGGCGACTACCTGATCTCCGTGGCGTTCCACCTCTGCTCGTCGCTCGAGGACCAGACGGTCGCGCTGCGCATCGGCGACGTGACCAGCCGCGTCTGCTCCGGCGAGCTGCTCCAGCTCAGCCACCGCCAGAGCGTCGCCCTCGACGAGCAGACGTACCGCGAGATCATCGAGCGAAAGACCGCGTCGCTGATCGGGGTGGCGTGCGAGCAGGGCGCCCGGCTGGCCGGCGGGCCCGTCGAGGCCCAGCGCGCCCTGCGGGAGTTCGGCGTCAGGCTCGGCGTCGCGTTCCAGATCCAGGACGACCTGTTGGACCTCGTGGGCGACGAGGCCGTCGTCGGCAAGTCCGTCGGCAAGGACCTCGAGAAGGGCAAGCTCACCCTCCCCGTGATCCACCACCTGGCCGTCGCCGAGCCCGATCGGCGCCGGGCGTCCCTCGCCCTGATGCGGGCCGCGTGGACCGGCGAGGCCTTGCACGGCCCCGCGCCCGGGTCTGTCGCTGGGACGGCCACCCTCGTGGACGCCCGGCGCGAGCTCCGACTCGCGCTGGACGAGACGGGTTCGCTCGAGTACGCCGCCGACGCCGCCGACAGGTCCCTGGGGCGCGCCAAGGCGGCGCTCGCCGGGTTGCCCGAGTCCGGCGCGGTGGCCCTGCTGCATGAGCTCGCCGAGGCGACGGCGGGTCGGCAGCGCTGAGGCCCCGCGGGCGCCGCCGGGGAGGGCCTTGCCGCCGTCCGGCGCCGCGGGTATGCTCCGCCGCTCGATCGAGCCGGGCCCGGGCGGGCCCGGAGGCGCGGAGGTCAACGTCCCCATGAGCCGGTTCAACCGATTCGCTGTCAGCGGGCCAGTGCAGGTCACGAAGAAGAGCGCCGCCGGCGCCCTGTACGTGGACTGGAAGGACGCCGACACCCTGCGGCGGATGATGAGCCCCAACGGCAAGATCTACGCCCGCAAGCGCTTAGGGCTCTCCGCCCGCGAACAGCGGATGGTCTCGCAGGCCAT
>RFGI01000091.1 GCA_003696725.1 Planctomycetota bacterium
CGGGCCCGGCGCCGGGCGGGCGGGCCTGCTCGATCCCGACGGCCTCGGCGGCCGGGGGGATGATGGTGTAGGGCGCCGAGTCACGCTCGGCGTGCTCGCGCAGCCAGCGCAGGATGGTCCGGTCGACCTGCGCGATGCGGTCCTCGTGGCCGGACTCGACCACGAGGGTGACGAGGAACGCGCCGAACCGACGGTCGATGCGCTCGGCCTGATCGTCGCCGGCGCCGCGTCGGCCCCGGGCGCCGCGACCGCCGCGATCGCGCCCGCCGCCGTCCTGCGCCCGCGGCTCGATCCATCGGGGGCTCGCGCCGGAGGGCGTCTCGTAATCGAATCGCACGCTCTGGACGCTGAACCCGCCGGGCTCGGTCGGCGGCGCCGTCGCGATCATCTCGGCGGTGTCGCGCACCAGGTGCGCAAAGAGATCGCGCCGCTCGAACAGCCTCAGGACGTTCTCGGCCATGAACCCGACCTGCGTCTTCTGGCTGATCTCCTGCCAGGCGGACCGCAGCCGGCTCCCCGTGGACTTGACCTGCTGGACTTCGCGCACGGCGGGGTCGCGTTTGGCCGATTCGACCCGGGCGGCGGTGAGCGTGGGCCCGACGAAGGTCGCCGCCCCGGCCGCGATCGACAGCGCCGCCGCGGTGACGAAGACCGGTGTCTTGCGCTTCCACATCGCGGCCCGGATCACCTCGGTGGGGACGAGGTTGGCGTCGATCGCCGCCTCGCCCAGCCCTTGCAGCGCCAGCCCGTACGCGGTCGCGAAGTTCAGGCTGGCGGACTGGAAGTCGGCCTCGGCCGGGCCCTCGACGGCCAGCCGGCGGAACCGGTCGCCGCGAAGGACGTCGGCCTGCAGCTGCTGGCTCAGGTACTTGCGCAGGCCGATCAGCCGGAACGTCGAGCCGATCCCGATCACGCGGGTGATCTTGGCGTCGGGCTGGAGCTGGGTGTAGAACGACAGCGACCGCTGCACTTCCTGCGCCAGGTCCGTGAACACGGGGCGCATCGACTGGAAGATGTGCCGCTTGTGCTTGGACTGCTCGGCCTCGCGCTTGAGGCGTTCGGCCTTGCCGTAGGGCAGCTTGAACGCGCCGACGATGGCCTCGGTAAAGGCGTGCCCGCCGATCGGGAACGTCCGCACCCACACCCGCCCGCGGTCGGCGACGATCAGGTCCGTCGCCGTGGTCCCGATGTCGATGATCGCCGTCCCGGGCGAGTCCGCCGCGATCGGCAGGTCGTAGGCCAGGGCGTTGAACACCGAGATCGGCGAGAGGTTCAGGACGTCGACGCGCAGGCCCGCGTCGGCGCACAGGTCCAGACGCCGCTGCACCCGTTCGCGGGTCATGGCGAAGATCCCGACCTCGATGTCCGGCGAGTCCTCGCGCACGAACGTCTGGTAGTCCCACTCGACCTCCTCGAGGGGGAAGGGGATCTGCTGGGCGGCCTCGAACTTGACGATGCTGCCGACCTTCTTGGGCTCGACGGGCGGGAGCTTGGCGAAGCGGATGAACGCCTCGTGCCCCGCCGCGGAGATCGCGATCCGGGCCTTGGACAGGTCGTACTGGCTCACCAGCGCGCCGACCGCGACGCGCAGGGCCTCGTCCCGGTCCAAGTCCGGCGTGGAGAGGACCTTCTTGTGCGGCAGGACGATGAAGTCCGCCACCCGCACGCCCTCGCCGTCGCGGACCAGCTTGAGCGCCTTGATGGCGCCGGCGCCAAGTTCGATCCCCCAGCATGCGTTCGACGACGCCATCGAGTCTCCTTTCCCAGGCGGTCGGACGCGGCGTGGCGGGCCCCGCGGGGGCGCCCGGCGTGCGCCGGCGGCGCGTCGGCCGCGCTCGCCGAGCCCACCCCCCCAGACCGCCGCGGTCCCGTCAGGTACGCCCGCGCCGGCGGGGTGGTTCCCGCACCGGACCCCCGGAGCCCCGTCATTGCATCGCCCGGCGTCGGCGGTGTCAACACGCGGCTCGGGGACGCGCCCCGGCACGCCGGGCGTGGTAGACTGGCCGACTCGCTGGCGCCGGCCCGGGGACGACCGGCGCGACGCGATCGGTGGGATCGTCCCGACCTCGACCGGTGCGCCACGCATCATGAGCGAGCACGACACGCCCGCGGCCGGCGCCGACCAACCGGACACCGCCCACTCCAACGCCAAGCGTTCGGCCATCGCGCCCGACCTGGAGCGGGAGATCGACGAGGCGATGCGCGCCCTGGACGCCGAGGCCCGGGCCGGGTCGTTGCCGCGGCCCGCCGGCGCCCCGAAGAAGGCGCAGCCCGCGCCGCCGCCCGGCGCCAAGCCCGCCATCCGCGGCCCGCGCGTCATCGAGGCCGGCCGGGAGCGCCGCCCGGGGACCGTCGTCTCCGTCGGGCCGACCGATCTGTTCGTCGAGTTCGGGCCCAAGGAGCTGGGCGTGGCGCCGCGCGCCCAGTGGCCCGACGAGGAGCTCCCGAAGGTCGGCGATCTCCTCGAGGTCGTGGTCGACCGGTTCGACCCCGACGAGAACCTGTTCATGTGCTCGCGCCCCGGCGCGGTGCAGAAGGCCGAGTGGGAGCTGCTCGAACCCGGGCAGGTCATCGAGGCCCGCGTCACGGGCGCCAACAAGGGCGGGCTGACGCTGGAGGTCGCCAAGCACGACGCCTTTATGCCCGCGAGCCTGGTCGACACGCACCACGTCGACGACCTGTCAGTCTTCGTCGGGGAGAAGGTCGCGTGCAAGGTCGAGCGGATTGACCGCTCCGGCCGTGGGCGGATCATCCTCAACCGCCGGGCCGTCCTGGCCGAGCAGCGCCGCCGGCAGCAGGCCGAGCTCCGCGAGGCGCTCGCCCCGGGCCAGACCGTCACCGGCACGGTCCGCAAGATCATGCCTTTCGGCGCGTTCGTGGACCTGGGCGGGGTCGACGGGCTGGTGCACGTCTCGGACCTGAGCCACGGCCGGGTCGAGAAGGTCGAGGACGTCGTCAAGGAGGGCGACGAGATCACCGTCCAGATCCTCAAGCTGGACTGGGACAAGAACCGCATCTCGCTGGGCCTGAAGCAGACCCAGCCGGACCCCTTCGAGGCCGCCGCCGAGCGGTTCCCGCCCGAAACCATCACCACCGGCGTGGTCACCCGCACGACCAACTTCGGCGCCTTCATTGAGCTGGCGCCGGGCGTCGAGGGGCTCGCGCACATCTCGGAGCTGGACTGGTCGCGCGTGCGCCGGGTCGAGGACGTGTGTAAGGCCGGGCAGAAGGTCAAGGTCAAGGTGCTGACCTTCGACCCGGCCAAGCAGCGCGTGAGCCTCTCGATCAAGCAGACGACCAAGGCGCCGGCGGGCGCCCGCGGCGAGGCGGCCCGCTCCGAGGAGGAGATCCGCAAGGAGACGCCGCAGATGCGCCGCATGCGTGAACAGTTCAAGCGCCGGCAGAAGGAAGACGACGCCGGCCGGCTCAAGGGCGGCGGCTTCGGCGAGGGGCTCGGCCTGGGCGACCTGAAGCTCTGACCTCGGCCCTTCCGCGACCGGAAGAGACCCGGATGCGCGCCGATCCGTGACGGCCCCACGCCCTGCCCGCGTCACGCACCGTTCTGGGGTTCGATCAGGGATGGGTCGTTGTTCTTCGCGCTGTTGACACGCCGGCTGACCGCGTGGCAACTGAGCACGCCGTCGGCGACCGGGCCGAGGAACCCGCCGATCTGGTCCGGGTCCGTCATCTCCGGGTCGCACCACGCCGCGACGCGCTCCGGTTCGAGGACGCACGGCACGCGGCTGTGGTGCGCGGTCATCTCGCCGGTCGCCGCACGGGTCAGGATCGCGCAGGACTCGATCGCCTCGCCGCCGCCCTCCCACCGGTCCCACAGCGCCGCGAGAAACAGCACCTCGCCGTCGGCGCGGCGGAAGAAGTACGGCCGCTTGGCGCCGGCCTCGTCCGCCACCCACTCGTAGTACCCGCTGACCGGCGTCACGCAGCGGCTGCGCCGGTACGGCCCGCCGAACGCCCGGCTGCTCGCCGCGGTCTCGGCCCGGGCGTTGAACATCGCGTACCTCCGGGTGGGCCCTTCCGACCACGAGGGGACCAGCCACCAGCGGAGCATCGCCGCGTCGAGCCCGCCGACGCCCGCGCGCAGCGCGGGGATCATCGACTCCGGCGCCGCGTTGTAGTTCGGCGGCGGGTCCGCCCGCGCCAGCGATGTCGCCGACAGCCCGGCGCCCGAGCGGCGCAGCGGCGCGTGGGCCTGCTCCCAGCGAAAATCGAACACCGTCCGCCCGCACACAGTGACGAGTGTAGCGCCGCGTCCGGGACCGATGGTGGTCGGGCGACCGCTACACTCGCCCGCGCGATGCCGACCCGCGACGTCGAATCCATCTTGGTCGAGCGCTTCCGCCACGCCATGCGGGCGGCGCTGGGCGACGCGCTCCCGGTGGGCGCGGACCCCCTGATCGCCGCGTCGCGCAACCCGTCGTTCGGCGACTTCCAGTCCAACGCGGCGATGCCGCTGGCCAAGGCGCTGGGCCGGCCGCCGCGCCAGATCGCGCAATCGATCGTCGACCGGCTCGAACTGGACGATCTCGCCGAGCCCCCGACCGTCGCCGGGCCCGGGTTCATCAACGTCCGGCTCAAGGCCGAGGCGCTGGCGGGGCTCCTGGCGGCGATGGATGAGCCCGGGCTGGGCGTCGAGCCCCCGGCCGAGCCCGACACCGTCGTCGTGGACCTGTGCGGCGTGAACCTCGCCAAGCAGATGCACGTCGGGCACCTCCGCGCCACGGTCATCGGCGACGCCCTGGCCCGGCTCTTCGAGCGGCTGGGCCACCGCGTCGTCCGGCAGAACCACTTCGGCGACTGGGGCCTGCCCATCGCGATGGTGACGGCGTACGTCCGTCGGCTGGTCGACCGCGGCGAGGCGGACCTCGAGCGGCTCACCCTCGACGACCTGGACCGCTACTACCGCGCGGCCCAGGCCGAGTGCGACGCGGACCGGCCCGGGCTCGAAGCGGCGCGGCGCTTCGGTCTGGGGCCCAAGGCCCTGGCGGAGCTCGAGGCGCAGGTCGCCGGCGCCGAGGAACGGCTCGCCGACGCCAAGCGCGCCCTGGTCGCGCTGCAATCCGGCGACGAATCGATCCTCACCATCTGGCGGCGGATCGCGGACGTCACGCTCACCGAGTGCCTGGCGACGTGCGCCCGGCTTGGCGCCAACGTCACAGCCGAGCACACCGCCGGTGAGTCCACCTACCGCGACGAGCTGCCCGAGATCGTCGAGGACCTCCTGGCGCGGGGCGTCGCCCGCGAGAGCCGCGGCGCCGTCATCATCGACCTCACCGACATGGGCATCGCCGAGCCCTTGCTGATCCGCAAGAGCGACGGCGGCTTCCTGTACGCGACGACGGACCTGGCCGGGATCCGCCGGCGGGTGCGGGACATGGGCGGGACGCGGCTGGTGTACGCGGTGGACGCGAGGCAGTCGCTGCACTTCCGGCAGGTCTTCGCCGGCGCGATCAAGGCCGGGTACGCGCAGACGGCCGCCGGCGCCGACGCCCGGCTCGAGCACGCGGCGTTCGGCACGGTGCTGGGGGAGGACGGCCGGCCCTTCAAGACCCGGTCGGGCGAGAACGTGAGGCTGTCGGACCTGCTGGACGAGGCCGTCCGCCGCGCCGGCGACGCGGTGGCGCAGAAGAACCCCGACCTGCCCGAGGGTGAGCGCGCCGCCGTCGCCGAGGCCGTCGGCATCGGCGCGGTCAAGTTCGCCGACCTCGCCACGGACCGCATCAAGGACTACGTCTTCAGCTTCGACCGGATGCTGGCCTTCGAGGGCGACACCGGCCCGTACCTCCAGTACGCCCTGGTGCGCGTGCGCAGCATCCTGCGCAAGGCGCAGGAAGAGCTGGGCGTCGAGCCGGCGTCGCTGACGGGCCCGGACGCGCCGCCGATCGTTATCACCGAGCCGGACGAGCGGGCCCTGGCGCTGGCGCTGTTGCGGTTTGGATCGACGCTCGCCGGCGCCGCCGAGAGCCTCCAGCCGCACCGGCTGTGCGCGTACCTGTTGTCCCTGGCGTCGGCGTTCAGCGGGTTCTTCCAGACGTGCCCGGTGCTGCGCGCCCCGGACGAGGCCGCGCGCCGATCCCGGCTGCGGCTGACCGCGCTGACCGGGGCGGTCCTCACCGCGGGCCTGGAGACGCTCGGCGTCACGCCGCTGGACCGGATGTGACCGCTAGCGCCCCAGCGAGGCGATCTCGCCGGCGAGCCACGGCCCCGGCGCTTGGCCGTTGATCGAGAGCGCCTCGATGCGGGTGACGCGCCACGCGCCGCCGGGGTCCAGCCGCCAGTTGAGCTGCCAGGCGCTGAACGCGGGGCCGCCGCCCCGGAAGTCGGTGCGCACGACCAGGCGCGAGCGGGCCGCGTTGGCGCCGTCGACCGACGCGGTGAGGTCCACGATCGCGTGCCCGCGCGTCGGCGCGCGCCCGGGCAGGGCCCGGACCGCCGCGAGGACCGCGTCGCGCTGCAGGCCCACGCTCGACGCCCCGGCCGCGGTCAGGCGTGCGTCAGGCGCCAGGATCTCGCCGACCCGCGACTCGTCGCCGGCCAGCGCCGCCGCCACCAGGCCGCGCGAACCCGCCCGGACGCGCTCGTGGTCGGTCGTCACCACAGTCGCGGAGACGATGAGCCCGGCCGCCAGCGCCGTCGCCGCCGTGTCAATAACGACGGCGCGGGCCACACGCCCGCGCCGGATGAGCATGACGGCGGCCAGCAGCCCGATCACCAGCAGCGCGACCACCGCGGGCCACGGCTGCTCAAACGCGATGCGCTCGAGAACCCCGGGCCCGGGCAGGGCTTCGACGGTGGGGATGATCTGATCGAGCATGGGTGAATCCTAGAGCGTCGGCGCCGGCGGTCCCGATAGTTGATCGGAGACCGGCGTCGCCGGCTGCGCCAGCCGTGCGCCGCCGGGCCGCCCCCGGAGAGCCCGCGCATGCCCGCCGTCGCGTCCCCGATCGCCGCCGACCAGGCCCTCCTGGCGCGGAACCTGGCCGCGCTGGCGGCGTCCAGCCCGCTCGCCGCCGAGGCGATCCTCGCCGCCGACCCCACCGCGGGGGTGGAGATCGTCCCCGCCCAGGAGCCGGGCGAGCACAGCGGCCGGCTCGACGGGGTGTGGCTGGCGAGCCCCCGCGCCCCGGGCGCCGAGGCCCGCCGGCTCGCCGAGCAGGCCGACCCGACCAGAATCGGCGCCGTCGTGGTGCTCGGCTTCGGGATCGGTCGGCACGTCCGCGCGATCGTCGAGCGATGCCGGGGCGAGGCTCTGGTCGTGGTGTACGAGCCGGACGCGGCGCTGCTGCGCGCGGTCTTCGAGCGGGTCGACCACTCCTCGTGGATCGCCGGCTCGGGGCTGGTGATCCTGACCGACCCGGGCGACGACGCCGCGACGGCGGCCAGCCTCCGGGGCAGCGAGGGCATGCTCGCGCTGGGCGTCACCGTCATCGAGCACCCGCCCAGCCGGGCTCGCCTGGGCGAGACCGCCGGCCGGTTCGTCGAGACCTTCGGCCGCGTCCTGGCCGCGACGCGCACCACCGTGGTCACAACCCTCGTGCAATCCGAGGCCACCTGCCGCAACTTCCTC
>RFGI01000092.1 GCA_003696725.1 Planctomycetota bacterium
CGACAGGCTCCGGCGGCCCAGCGGCAGGAGGTTGTTCCGCTGGCGGTCCCAGATCAGGGCGACCATCTCCTGATTCGCGGTGTCGACGAGGTAGATCGCAGACTCTTCCCGGCCCTGGATCTGGCCGGAGATCATGGCGTACTCCCCTCGGGCCCGGCCGGCCTGGGCGGCCGCGGGCGGGGCCAGCGTCACCGCAGCCAGCGCGAGCAGCAGGGCGGTGTTGAGGGCGATCAGGGCCCGGAATTGCTTTCGGTGCATGGGCGGCTCTCCGAGTCTCAGGGCGCCGACGGTCGGTGATGTGCTGTTCGCACCGCGAGGCCGGCGGTTCGGCGTACCGCCGCTCACTCCTGGTGGCTGCGCTTGCCCGGCAGGACGCTCACGGCGATGGTCGCCCCGCCCAGGATCACGATCACGGCGTAGTACAGGACGACCGCCGCCCCGGGGCCGTCGGCCGCGGGGGGCGTCGGGGGGGCCTGCCGTTGTTGGGCCAGCGCGGGCAGCGCCGCCGCGAGCCCGGCGAGGGCCGCCGCGGCGTGCGCGGCTCGGCTCGACATGAGATTGAGGAGGCGTCGCATCGCGACCCGACGGTACGGCGGCGCCGGGCCGTTGTAAAGACGCGGCCGGGCCCGGATCGGCGCGCCACGCCGCGCGTCACCCGACGCGGACCGGCTCGGGCCGGGGCGAACCGGCCGCGCAGAACGGCCGGCTCAGCCGCTCGAACGCCGCCGACGGCAGGTGGACCGTCCGCCAGCGCCGGCTGCGCGGGGTCATCCGCTCGGCGTAGTCGTCCAGCAGCACCGCCCGCAGGGCGTACCACCGGCCGCGGTGCTCGATGATCTCCTGGAAGAGGGCGTCCGGCGGCTGTTCCTCGCACCAGTACACGAAGACGAACCCGGCGCGGAACCCCTCGCCGAAGAGCCGTTGCCAGACGCGCAACGACGCCACGTCGTCCTCGGTGACCCAGGACTCGAGCCGGCCCGTGCCGTCGCGGCGCCGAGCCTGGACCTTGCGGCCCTTGATGTCCACGAGGAGATTGGCCTCCGCGCCGTAGACAACGAAGTCGAACGATTTGAGCGACCCGCCGGCCTCGCCGGTGGGGTCGGCGAACAGCGGCGCGTTGGGGATGAGGGCCTTGCGGGCCTCGTCCACGGAGACGTAGGGGATCCGGCGGGCCCGGAGGTAGGCCTCGAAAGCGCGCTCGTAGTGATGCCGGCGGGCGCTCATGGCCGGGCGCCAGCCTACCGCACGGGTCGGCGTGGAACGAAAACGCCCGCCGGGTCCGGCGGGCGCGTCGGAGCGGTCACGATGGCGCCGGCGGGGTCAGAACGGGGGCGCGTCGTCGGCGCCCTGGTTCATCATGCCGTCGGCCTGCTGGGCGAGCTGGCCCGCGACCTTGATCACCGGCGCCGGGACGAAGATCCGCCCGAGCGTCCCGCCGCGACCGGTAGTGACGGCCATCCCGATCGGCGGCAGCGCCGGCGGCAGGTCCACGGCCACGGGGGCGCCGAACATCGCCGCCAGCTGGAGCGCCTGCTCCAGGATCGGGCCCACGCCGACGTACAGCTCGCCGGCGCGGTCGGCGGGCAGACGCTCGGCGACCATGGCGTAGCCGCGGTTCTCGCGCAGGGAGCCTTGACCCTTCTCGGCGTTGAAGCACTGCGAGAGCAGCCGGCTGTTGAGCCCCAGCGTCATGTACAGGCCGTTCCCCGCCGGGGCGACGTACCCGCCGGGCCCCGACGGGCCGAAGAGCATGGTCATGAACTGCTGGACCATGGCGCCGGCCATCGGATCCTCGCCGGCGTTGGCCAGGCCCTCGAACGAGGCGCTCCAGGAGTCGGCCGACACCCCGTCGACCTCGGCCGCGTTGGGCTCGTAATTGAGCGAGAAGCCGTCCATCGCGGCGGCGTTGTTCTTCATCACGTCGCGGACGCCGGCCAGCGCCTCGGCGGGGTTGGCGGCGGCGAAGTAGCCGGCGCTGTTGGCCAGCAGGCCCCCCATCAGCCCGCCGGGGCTCTTGTAGATCGCGTAGGACTGGCCGCGGGCCTGGTCGATGATCTCGGCGAAGCCCTCGCCCCCGACGCCGGGCATGAGCGGGTTCACGCCCGCGTCGGCCATCTGGTCCAGGAACCGGCGGGCCACAGGCGTGGTGTAGTCGACCGCGTACGCCAGCAGGAAGGGCTGGTTGGGCAAGGCCGCGAGAAAGCGGGACGAGTCCCCGCCCTTCTCAAACAGGCCGGCGAGGTCGCTGCCCGGCGTGAAGTCCATCGCCATGTCCACGGAGACGCCCGAGGCGCCGGCGTCGAGCGTCAAGGCCAGGTCCTGGCCCTGCGTGAAGGCCGTGTCGATCAGGGACGCAAACATCTCGGCCTGGGCCCGCATCTGCTCGGCCTGGCCCTCGGGGGCGAACATCGCCATGCCCTCGAGGGTCTCCTGCATCCCGCCTTCGATCTGCTCGCGCAGCAGGTCGAGCATCGGCTTCTTGATGAGGACAGCGAGCTGCGCGCCCTCGACGGCGTCGCGGCCGACCGGCCCGACGTGGGCGGCGTGGGCGCCGGCGTTGCCCCCGCGCCCGTCCACCGCGGCGACCAGCTCGCGGTCCATCCCCACCACGGCGTAGCCGCCGTCGCCCGAGCGGGCGAAGAGCGTCTCGCCGGTCGGGGCGTCGAAGGTGAAGACGGCGCCGTCGGCCCGGCCGCCCAGGGCGTTCATCATCTCGGCGAAGTTGGTCGTCGGCAGCAGGAGGACCGCGGGCGGGACGTCGGCCTCCAGGTCGCCCGGCATCAGGGCGAGCGCGGCGGGCTTGGTCAGGTCGACGGCCTCGCCCAGGCCGATCCGCCGGAGCAGCTCCGACGGCGTCGCCAGGGCGGGCAGCTCCACGGCGCCGAACATCTGTGTGACGGCCCGGTCCACATCGCCGAGGTTCTGCGTCGAGACCACGACGACGGCCTCGGCCGGGACGCGGTCGTAGATCGGCGGGAGCGCCGACGCGGGGGCGGCGGCGAACGCCAGCCCGGCGAGGGCGGCGGCGAGCGAGCGGATGCGCAGCATGGTCAATCCTCGGCAAAAGGGTGTGCGGGACGCGGGCTGGGCGCTCCGGGCAAGGCCCGGGGCGCCGGGTGCTGAATCGGCCCGGGGCGCGGCCGGGTCGAGCGGAATCACCCCGACGGGCGGTCGATGCGCTCGGCCGACGCCACGGGATACGAGTATATCGGGCCCGCGCCCGCGTCGTTTCACGCCCCTGCCAGCGGGGCGTCCGTTCCCCTGATCCGGCGACGCGGGCGTAGGCTGTCCCCGATGCACGAGGCACTGGCCCACCTGCTCGCCGGCGGCGTCCTGACCGAGACCGACGCGCAGCGCGTGTTCGAGTCGGTCATGCGCGGCCAGGCCGACCCCGCGGCGCTGGGGGCGATGCTGGCCCTGATCCAGGCCCGAGGCGCCGGCGTCGATGAACTGGTCGGCGCGGCCCGGGTCATGCGACGGCACGTCACGCCCGTCCCGACGGGCGACCTCCCTTCAGGGACGCGCGTCGTCGACACCTGCGGCACGGGCGGGGCGGCCAAGACCTTCAACGTCTCGACGGTCGCGGCGATCATCGCGGCCGCCGCGGGACGCGAGCGCGGCGTGGTCGTCGCCAAGCACGGCAACCGCTCGCGCACCGGACGCGGCAGCGCCGAGGTCCTGCGCGAGCTGGGCGTCAACATCGACGCGCCGCCCGAGGTCCAGGCCCGGTGCCTGGCCGAGGCCGGCGTGTGCTTCTCCTTCGCCGTCCGGCACCACCCGGCGATGACACACGCGGCGCCGGTGCGGCGGGCGCTCGGGTTCCCCACGATCTTCAACCTGCTCGGGCCCCTGACCAACCCCGCGGGCGCGACGCGGCAGGTGCTCGGGGTGTACGACGAGGCCCTCGTCGAGCCGATGGCGCGGGCCCTGGCGCGCCTCGGCGCCGAGCGCGCCATCGTGGCCCACGGCCGCGACGGGCTCGACGAACTCTCGACCTGCGGGCAGACGGTCGTCGCGCAGGTGCGCGCAGGGGCGGTCGAGATGCGCGTCTTCGACGCGGCGTCCATCGGGCTCGGCCGCGCGTCGATGGAGGACCTGCGCGCGCGGGACCTGGACGACGCGGCGCGGCTGGCGCGGGCGATCCTCCGCAACGACGAGCGCGCCGACACGGCGCCGGCGCGTGACCTCGCGGTCCTCAACGCCGCGGCGGCGCTGGTCGTGGGAGAGGCGGCGGACGATCTCGCCGCGGGGGTGGCGCTGGCCCGCCGGGCCCTCGAGGCCGGGGCCGGGGCGCGCACGCTTGACGCCCTGGCGGCTGTCTCGAATGAGCCCGCATGAGCGGGCTCGCGTCGCGCGGGCGCTAGACAGCCAGCCCGGCCAGCCCGGTCAGCCCCAAGGGCTCCTTCGTAAAGAATGGTTCGGCCGCGGCGACGCCCATCCGGCTGCCGAAGTACCGCGACCCCTGCTCGATCCAGTCCACCACGTGAGCGTTGGCCCGCACGAACTGAGTCTCGTACGCCCGGATCGCGCGGAGCTTGGCCTCCAGGTGGTCGGAGATGTCGATCAGGAACGAGGGGTTCGGCACCCAGCGCAGGTGCGTCGCGTAGTAATAGAACAGCCAGCGCGGATAGATCGGCTCGCCCGGCATGTCCGTCTTGGTGAGCTTGGCGTCGAAGCGGGCGTCCTCGGCGATGCGCGTCACCGCCCGGTGGTCCGGGTGGGCGTCCTCGAAGAACGGCACGAACAGGACCTGCGCCCGGTGCTCGCGGATCACCCCGGCGACGGCGTGGCGGGCCTCGATGGTGTGCTCGACCACCCGGTTGGGCAGCCCCAGGAGCCGCCGGCGGACGGGTCGTCCCGGCGCCGACAGGATCTCCGCGGCCGCGGCCGCTTCTGCGGCGCGGGTCTCGGGGTCGCCCAGGGGCGTGGGCTCGCCGTTGGTGACGTCCAGCAGCAGGACATCGTGACCCTCGGCGGCCAGGCGCGCCACCGTCCCGCCCATCCCGGCTTCCTGGTCGTCCGGGTGCGGGCCGATCACGAGGATGTTGGCCATGGCGGGCGGGCCTCCTGAGATGGGGGCGGAGTCTACGGCGCCAGGTCGGCCAGGGCCGCGTCGATGATCTCGCGGGCGCGGTCGTCGGGCGCCCGGGTCCGCAGGGCGGTCAGGTAGCGGCGGGCGGCGTCGGCGCCCCGGGCCGCCCGCACCCCCCGGGCCAGGTCCGTCGCGTCGGCGCCGAAGGTCAACTCGCGCAGGCGCGTGCTCAGCGCCGCGACGGCGCCGGCGTCCCCGGCCGTCGCCAGTGGGCGCAGCGCCAGCCACACCACGTCGGTCAGGTCGGGGTCGTCGCGCGCCTCGGGTCCGAGATGGTCCATCAGCGCGATCAGCGCCGCGGACTGCCCCGTGCGGACGAGCGGCCGCCAGCCCAGGCGAGCGATCTCGCCGGTGACGGCCTCGGGCCGATCGTCGAGCAGGGCGCGGACCAGGCGGGCGGCGTCTGCGTCGCGGGCGAGCGTCACGAGCCCGCGCAAGCCGGATTCGAGGTCCCCCGCGGCCAGCGCCTGGCGCATGGCGACCTCGGCGTCCTCGGCGCCGGGCAGATCGGGCATGGGCGCGGCGGGCGCCTCGGGCCCGACGGTCACGAGCGGGTCGCCCAGGTAGACCAGGCGCCACGGCGGGGCGGCGTCGTGCATCACGGCGGCGCCGAACGGCGCCGGCGCCAGCCACCGCTGCGCCAGCGACTGGGGCGTGTGGAACGCCGTCAGGAACGGCTCATAGACGCTGCCGACGTAGACGTACGCCCCCTCGTCGAGCCAGCGCCGGGCGAGCGACCGCCGATCGTCCAGCCGGCCGGCGCTGAACGAATGGATCAGGTGCACCACCGCGGGGGTCCAGAGCGTCGGGGTGTCCGACGCCGGCGCCAGCGCGTCGAAGAGCTTGAAGCCGTAGACGCCGTTGCTGGTGCTGACGTGCACGACGTCCGCCGAGACGCCGGCGCGGGCCGCGGCCCGCCACTGTGCGAGGGTGATGTCCTCGTCGGCGCGGACGCCCAGCCCCACCCGGCCGAGCAGGTCCGCCGCCGGGGCGATCTGGTATCGCGCAAAGCCCGGCCGGTCGCGGTAGGCGTCGGCGAGCCACGCTGACTTCGGTTGCAGGAAGAGGGCGCACATCGCCCGCCAGAGGGACTCGGCCTCGTCGCCGGCGATCAGCCCCGCCCAGCCCCAGCGCGCCCCGCCCGCGTGCCGGGGCAGGAGGTCCGTGATCGAGACGAAGTTGCGACCATCGCCCCCGGCCAGCCGCACCCGCGCGGGGACGGTCAGGCAGAGAGTGACCGAGTCGATCGTGTCGCCCAGGTCGCGCCAGGCCCACGGCGTTTCGTCAAGGGCCCCGGCCACCACCGGCGCCCAGCCGTCGAACCACGCGGCGCGGCCCGTGCCGCCCAGCGGCCCGCCGCCGGGGTCGTCGAGCCAGACGATGGGCTCGCCCCGGCCGGCCGAGAGCGCCACCGCCGCGGGCCAGGCGCGGTCGGCCAGGGACGCCAGCGCCACGCCCGGCGGGTCCAGCCCCACCTCGGCCCAGCGCGCGGGCAGGTCGGCGGCGGACCGGGCGCCCCAGGCGCGGGCGGCGGCCGACGCCAGCGCCGCCCGCCTGGCGTCGGCCGGCTCGGCGCGCGTCAGGTCGTGCGTCCCGTCCCCGCCCCACCGCAGCACACGCTCGGGCTCGAAGGCGCGCACGAACCGGGCGATGTTGTCGCGGGCGCGGTCCGACCCGTCGTCGATCAGGATCGGGAACCGCGACGCCAGCGACCACCGCGCGACCGCGTCGAGGAAGGCGCCCGCGTCGGGGACGATGACCAGCGTCCGCGCCACGGGCAGCAGCCGGCGGGTGTTCTCGACGCGCACGCCCAGCCGGATCGCGGGCGGGAGGTCCGCGAACGTGACCGTCTCTGGCGCGCCAGCGGCGCGCGGGTCGGCCGGCTGCGCGCTGGCCCCGGGCGCCGCGGCGAGCGCAACCGTGAGGGCACAAACGATGGCTGGGTGCGTCGGCTGGCTCATGGGGTCGATCGCGAGTTCGGCGTGGCGATTCAGGGTCGCGGGAGATCTTCAGAACGGGCCCCGGGCGGGGTTGGGGGTGAGGTTGTCCCGCCCGAGGATCAGGAGGTCGGCGATCTCGAGGGCCTCGGCGAGGGATTCCCTGGCCCGCTCCAGGTCGGCGCACGCGGGGGGGACTTTGCCCTGGTGGAGGTGCTCGACGGTGGGGACGGCGTCGCCGGTGATGAGCGTGGTGTCGCGGGCGGTGGGGATCAGCACGCCGCACAGCCCCGGCGTGACGCCCGGGAGCGGGAAGAGGTCGACGCCCGGGGCGAGCGTGTCCGGCGCCGGGGCGCACCGGCGCAGGACCTCCGCGTCGCGGGTCAGCGCCCGGGCGAGGTCCTCGTCGCCGGCGTCCCGGGCACGGTGGATCTCGGTGACGAGGGCGCCGCCGACGGCCTCGCGCTCGGCGTCGTGGATCAACCACTCGGCGTTGTCGAACGCGCCGATCCCTCGGCAGACGTCGGGCTTGAAGGAGGTCAGGAAGACGTGCGTGACGTTCGCGGGCGTCAGGCCCGCGCGTTCCCCCAGCCTGGCGCCGAGGACCTCCCCGGGCAGGCCCGGGTCGATGAGGATGACGGCGCCCTGGGCGCGAACCAGCGTCGTGGTCGCGTGGCCCGTGCGGACGGGGGCGCGCTCGCCCCACAAGGGGTGGGCCGACGTCGCCCCGATGCTGATGACGCGGACCTCGACCATGCCCGACCTAGCCCGGGTCCAGCAGCCGGCGGAGCGCTTCTGGCCGCTCGCGCTTCTTCTGCGCCAGGCGCTCGATGACCAGGGGCGGGCACATCGGCGCCAGGACGGACAGGTCCTCCCCCATCGCGGTGATCTGCTTGATGAGCGACGACGAGGTGTACGCGAAGGACTGCCCCGCGACGACAAAGGCCGTCTCCAGCCCCGCGACCTCGCGGTTGGTGACGGCCTGCTGGACCTCGTTCTGGAGGTCGGAGAGGTTGCGCACGCCGCGGAGGATCACCGTGGCGCCGCTGGCCCGGGCGAAATCGACGGTCAGCCCGTCGAAGGTGCGGACCTGGGTGTCGGCGCCGTCGGGCTCCTCGCCGACGATCCGGGCGATGAGCGTCTCGAGCATCGCGGCGCGCTCGTCGGGGGCGAAGAGCGGCGCCTTGCCGGGGTGGCGCCCGACGCCCACAATCAGCGCGTCGAAAAGCCGCCGGCCGCGACGGATCACGTCCAGGTGGCCCAGCGTCGGTGGGTCGAACGAGCCGGGATAGATCGCGACATGCCGGCGCGGCTCGGGCATCGGGGCAGTGTACGCCCGAGCCGGCCGGGCATGCGCGTTGAGCGGGCGTCGAACGATCGGCCGGGTTTCGCCGTCAGACGAGCGCCGGCGCGGCCGGGAAATCGACCTCGGTCTCGTTGACGTGGTTGAAGTAGTTCGTGAACGTCGCCAGGGCGAAGTTGGCGACGACCTCGGCGATGTGCCCGTCGTTGAACCCGGCGTCGCGCAAGGCGGCGACGTCCTCGTCCGTCACCCAGCCCTTCTTCTCAACAAGGGCGGCGGTGAACTTCGCCAGGGCGTCCAGCCGGGCGTCGCCCGGGACCGACCCCTGACGGGCGGCGACGGTCTGCTCCTCGGTCAGGCCCGCGCCCTTGCCCAACGCGGTGTGAGCGGCGACGCAGTAGCCGCACCCGTTTGCCTCGCCGACGACGAGCTGGATGACCTCGCGCTCGGCGGCGGTGAGGAGGGCATCGGGCCCGCCCACGGCGCCGGCGAGGCCCAGGTACGCCTTGAGGGCCGCGGTCGAGTTGGCCATGGCCTTGAAGATGTTGAAGTGCTTGCCCTTGAGCGGGCCGTCGAAGATCTCCTTGACGGGGCCGGGCGCCGAGGCCGGGTCGATGTTTTTCAGACGGGGCATGTGAG
>RFGI01000093.1 GCA_003696725.1 Planctomycetota bacterium
AAGATTCGTCGCTGCAGCCTCCCGTAGGAGTCCGGGCAGTGTCTCAGTCCCGATGCGGCGGGTCATGCTCTCACACCCGCTACCCGTCTTCGGCTTGGTGAGCCGTAACCTCACCAACAACCTGATAGGACGCTCCCTGCTCCCGAGGCGGCCGAAACCTTTCCTCCGGAGAGCACATGGGGTATTACGCCAGGTTTCCCTGACCTATCCCCCACCTCGGGGCACATGAGGAGCGTATTCCTCGCCCTTTCGCCACTGTCCCCCGCCCGAAGGCGGGTTCTCGTTCGACTTGCATGCTTTAGCCATGCCGCCAGCGTTCAATCTGAGCCAGGATCAAACTCTTCAATTGAATACCGTCGACCGGACGCCCGCGCCCGAAGACGCGACCGCCCGGTTCATGTCGGCTTGAAGGTTGACCTGCTTACCCGCCGGGCGCCGGCCCGAAAGCCGGATTCCGGCGGCGGTCTCTGCGGCGATGCGAGCATCACCGCAGCCCCGCGGTCGGCTACGAGCCGCGGGGGCGCTGGATGGTTCTCAAAGGCACGAGAACCAAACAGACGATCGCCGGCCGCTGTGACGGCCGACGCCACTGTTCGTTGTCCCGCTCGGCATGCCCCGTGGAGGGGACGGCGCGTGCACGCCTGCCGACCGGGCACGTTCTCGTGACGTAACCCAACTGTTCACTTGTCAAAGAATGCTGTGCGGGGCGTAGGACACCCCACCCGCCGCCGCGCCGTTGCTCGGCTGCGGAGGGGCAACTCTAGCGACGCTTCGCGGGCTGTCAAGCGCCGGGTCGACCCTTTCCACATCCAGGGCCGGGGCGCCGGCTGCGTCCCCTCCGCTCCACGGCCGACGGCCGGGCGAGGGCGTGACCGCAACCACCGCGACCACAACCGTCTGGGCGCCCAGCGAGCGCAGCGCCCGGCACGACTGCGTCGCCGTGGCCCCCGTGGTCTTGACGTCGTCGACGAGGACCACGCCCCAACCGGAGAGGTCAACGCCCCGCCTGCCCCGGATCGCCCCCCGGACATTGCCCGCTCGCTGGCTCGGCGCCAGGGATCGTTGGCTCGGCCGGCGCCGGGCCGAGAGGGCCTCGACCAGCGGCGCCTCGAGCCCGCGCGCCACCGCCCGGGCGAGCTCGGCGGCATGGACGATCGGGCGCGTCATCCGCCTGCCGACCCACATCGGGACCGGCGTCACGCACCAGCCCGCGCCGCGGACGCCCGATGCCGTCAGCGCGTGCGCCAGGGCTCGTCCCAGGCCCGCCGCGGCGTCGCGCCGGCCGGCGAACTTGACCTGCTTGATGAACTCCGCCAGGGCCCCGGTGTACTCACCAAGACGGACGACCCGCGCCCACGGCGGCCGGCTGGCGCGGCAGGCGAGGCACCCGAACTCGTCGGTCTCGTGCGGCCCGATGCTGGCCCCGCACCGATCGCAATAGCGATCCGGCCGATCCGGGCGCCAACCGATCCGGGCGGCGGCGCGGTCGAACGGCTCGGTCAACGCCGGCAGCCAGAACGCCCCCACATCGGCGAGCCATCGCGGGAACGGGGGTTGGGCGGGTGGACGAGTCGCCTCGGGCTGGCGCTCGCGGTTCTCGGGGAGCGTGGCGGCCGGCGGGTTCGGCGGCCAGCGGAACCGGTCTTGGCCGGCGGCGTGGCTCACCGCGGCGTCACCCGGCCGAGACGGCCGCGCCCAACCGCTCGCGCAGGAGCGAGGCCCGGGCGGGCCGGCGCTGGGCCTGGTTCAGTTCGGCGCCGACGGCGAGTTGCAGGTGCCCCGGCTGGGCGTGCAGCATGAGTTCCTCGATGAGGTCGAAGCCGACGCCTGACACCATCCCGAGCGCCACCCCCAAACGGACGTGGCTGAGGAGTTTGACGGCCTCGTCGGCGTTCATCAGGCGGGCGTGGAGGAGCGTGCCGATCGCACGGTGCACGAGGTCTTCGACGACGGATCGGCGGGACTCCAGGAGCCGGCGGCGCGCGTGCCGTTCGTACTCGATGATCTTGGGAAGGATGTCGTCGGTGAACGCGGCGAGGATCTCCTCCTCGGTCCGGCCGAGCGTAGTCTGGTTGCTCAGTTGATAGATGTCGCCAACGGCCTCGGAGCCCTCGCCGTAGTAGCCGCGGACGGCGAGGTTCATGGCCTTGGCCGCGCGCCGCACCTTGTCGATCTCGTTGATGAGTTTGAGCCCGGGCATGTGCAGCATCGCCGAGACGCGCAGCCCGGTGCCGACGTTGGTCGGGCAGGCGGTCAGGTAGCCGAACTTGGGGCAGAACGCGTACTCGACGATCGACTCGACGCGGTCGTCGATGCGGTCGATCTCATCCCAGGCCCCGCGCACATCCAGGCCCGCGCGCATGACCTGCAGGCGGAGGTGGTCCTCTTCGTTGACCATGATCGAGGTGCGCCCGTCGTCCTCCGCGATGAGCGCGCCGCGGGGCTCGTCGCCGGCGGCGAGCTGCCGGGAGATCAGCCGGCGCTCAACCAGGGCGTGGCGCTCGAGGGTGTCGGCCTCGGCGAGATCGACCCAGCGCAGCCCGGGCGACACGGCGTCGCCGGCGAACCGCGCGCTGGCCAGCGAGACGATCCGCCGCCGGTCGTCGCGCGAAGCCCGCGTCAGAAATGAGAACCCGGCGATGTTCCGCGCCAGCCGGACGCGGGAAGTGAGGACGACGTCCCCGTCGCGACCCCGCGCCGGGTCCCCGCCCCGGCCCGAGGGATCGAGGGAACCCCCGATCATCGCTGCGCCTCACGGGCGGCGGCGACGTCGACCCCCGCGTCTCGGAGGCGGTCGCGGAACTCGGCGGCGCGCTCGTACTGCTCGGCGGCGAGCGCCTCGGCCAGCCCCTTGCGCAAGAGCGCGATCTCGCGCTGACGCTCCAAGGCGCCGGCCGAGCGCTTGGGCGCTTTGCCGACGTGCTCGGCGCCGCCCTCGTGGGCCCGCTCGAGCATCGGTCGCAGCAGCGCCTCGAAGGCGTGGTAGCAGTCCGGGCACCCGAGCAGGCCGTGGTGGCGGAACTCCTTGTATGTCAGCCCGCAGCCGCCGCACGCCGGGGCCTTGGCCTCCGGCTCACCCGGGCCTGACACGGACGCCAGCGCGCCGGTGAGCGACTGCAGCGCGGGCGAGACGCCCTGCACAGCGATGCCGTCGTCGCGGGCGCAGGACTCGCAGAGGTGCTTCTCGACCTTCTGACCCTTGAGGATCGTGACCTCGTGCACGGTCGCCTCGTTGTCGCAGCGCTCGCACTTCATCGGTTGGGTGACACTCTAGGTCCGGGCCGGGGTCTGGGGAAGCACGCGGGCCAGCCGGGCGAGTTCCTCGACAAGGCCGACCGCGTCCTGTAGGGGGAGCATGGTGGCGGCGTCGCTGGCGGCGCGGGCGGGGTCCGGGTGGCACTCGAGGAAGACCGCGTGGACGCCCGCGGCGACGGCGGCCCGAGCCAGCAGGCCGGCGCGCTCCGGCCGGCCCCCGCTGGTGACGCCGGCGCCCGGGTGCTGGGTCGAGTGCGTGCAGTCGAAGCAGACCGGGCAGGCCCCGCCGCCGGGGTCCAGCTCCAGGAGGTCGCCCAGGCCCACGAAGTCGTTGACCAGCCTGTGGTAACCGAAGAACGTGCCTCGCTCGGTGACCATCACCCGATCGCACCCGGCGCCGAGCACCTTGCGGACCGGTCCGATCATCTCGGCGGGCGAGAGGAACTGCCCTTTCTTGATGTTGACGGCCCGGCCGTGCGCTGCGGCGGCCCGGCCGCTGGCCAGCAGCAGGTCCGTCTGCCGGCAGAGGAACGCCGGGATCTGGAGCAGGTCGATCTCGCGCGCCACGGCGTCGGCCTGCGCCGGCTCGTGAACGTCGGTGGTGACGGGCGCCCCGAGCGCCTGGCGCGCGTCGGCGAGCCAGCGCAAGCCCCGATCGAGCCCGGGGCCGCGCGGTGAGTCCGGGCTGGTGCGGTTGGCCTTATCGAAACTGGCCTTGAAGATATAGGTCAAGCCCGCCCGGGCGCACGCGTCGCGCATCGCCGACCCGACTTCCAGGGCCAGGTCCGGCGACTCCAGCACGCACGGCCCCGCGATGACGGCCAGCGGCCGACCGGGGCCCACCCGGACCTCCCCCACTGTGCAGCCCCGCGTCATGCGGGAAGTGTATCGGCGTCGTGTGCGTCAGCGGATATCCGGACCGCCCAGGGGGAGGGTGAACACAGGGTTTCTCCTCGGGCAGACGCGCGTACGATTCTGCCGATAGAGGTTGAGTGGGCGCGGACGGCCGCGCCCCTGTGCGTGAGGTGTGACCCGTGGCGTTGATGCCGAATGAACCCGAAGCGTTCTGCGAGCAGGTGCTCCAGATGCTGCTGCGCTGGAGGCCCGAAGTCCGGGTGGAGCAGGCCGGCCCGAGTGAGGCCGTGATCGACGGCCGGCGGGTGGACCTGGAGAACCTCCGCCGGCTGGCGCTGCAAGCGGGCGACCGCGGCGACGAGATCGTGCGGGAGTACCTCGAGCAGCTGCTCGGGGGCGAGGCCCGCGAGGCCGAGCTGCTGCCCTTCGAGCTGGCCCGGCGGCTCATCATGCCGCGCATCCACCACGAGACAATCTTCGAGCGCCTCGACGCCGAGCAGGTCGCGCACACGCCCTATGTCAACGACACGGTCGTGGTGTTCGTGATCGACCTGCCGCACTGCACGGTGAGCGTCTCGGTGGACCAGATCGTCAGGTGGCGGACGGACATGGACGAACTCGAGCGCCTCGCCCGCGAGAACCTCAGGGCGTGCAGCCGGGACCTGGAGATGAAGTCGGTCTCCGCCGAGACGGGGGGCAGCGCGATCGTGTTCTCCGAGCGCGACGGGTACGACGCGGCGAGGCTCCTGCTGACGGACCTGTACGAGCAGCTGGCGCCGGAGCTGGGCGGGGACTTCCTGGTGGCGGCGCCGGCGCGGGACCGGTTCGTCGCTGTCTCGAGGGAGCCGGAGACGCTCATCCAGCAGGTGCAGGGGCGCGTCGACCGCGAGTACCGCCGGCTCCCCTACCCCATCACCACGCGGTTCTTCTATGTGACGCGCGACGGCGTGGCGGGCACCGAGGCGGCGTAACCCAGACCACACCGCGTCACCGGACGCGGGCGCTCCGCAGGAACGCCGACTGAGCCCGCTCCACCACGCGGACGGCCTCGTCCAGACCCCGCCAGCCCAGCGACGCCGTCTTCTTCCACTCCAGGTCCTTGTAGACCGTGAAGAAGTGCTCCATTTCGCGGATGATGTGCGCGGGCAGGTCGTCGAGCCCGCGGACGTCCTGCCAGAGGGGCTCGCCCAGCGGGACGCCCAGCACCTTGTGATCCGGCTGGCCCTGGTCCTCCATCAGGAACAGGCCGATCGGGCGGACGCGGATCCGGCACCCCGGGAACGTGGGCTCGGAGACCAGGGCCAAGGCGTCGAGGGGGTCACCGTCCTCGGCGAGGGTGTCCTCGATGAAGCCGTAGTCCGCCGGGTAGTGCGTCGCCGTGAACAGGGTGCGGTCGAGGACCAGGGCGCCGATCTCGGGGTCGAACTCGTACTTGTTGCGGCTGCCCTTGGGCACTTCGACGAACATGGTGACGGCCTGATTGGTTGCCACGATTCGCCTCCAGTCGGCCCGATCGGTGGTCCCGCGCCGGGCCGGCCCGGCCTCGGACCTGTGGCACGATACAGGGCGTAGAGTGTGCCCGGCGCCGCCCCGGTAGCTCAGGGGACAGAGCAGCGGTCTTCTAAACCGCGGGTCGCAGGTTCGAATCCTGCCCGGGGCGCTTGGGCGGACGGCGGGCCCTGCGCGTGGTGCGCCCGCAACGGGTGTTGCCCGCGGGCGACGCGCCCACGGTTGGCATACGGGCTTGGGTGTCGCTGGAAGCGGGTGGCCCGCCTTTGCACCGGGTCTTGGGAGATGAGCGCGCAACTATCACGCCCCCGGTTCCCGGACCATGGCGGGTTGAGCGGCCCGCTGGCGGTCGTCCTCCTCTCGCTCGCGGGGCTCGGAGGGTGCCGGTCTGTGGCGGGGTTCGATCGGCCTTCCATGTCGAGCCGGCCGGGCGGCCCGTCGCCGGCCCTCGTCTTCGACGGCGAGGCGGTCCGCGCTGCGAGGGCCCAGGCCGACGCCGGGCTCGACGCCCTCTCGCCCGAGTACGCCCGCAACGATCGAGCCCGGGGGGTCCGCACGCCCGCCTCGGCCTCGCGGGATCGGCTGTACCGTTCGAGCGACTGGTTCGGCCCGCCGATCGTCGGCCCGGCGGAACTGCGGGCGCGGCGATGGACGCGGCATCGGCCTCGGTTCTTTGATGAGACAACGCCCTTGCTCTCGCCGAGTCGGGAGCGTGGCGCGGCCCCGCCGTACTAGCCGATGGGCGCCCACAGGAGTGGGTGGCCTCCGTCCAGAGCGATGCGGAGCCCGGGTGAGTGTGAACCTAGGCGGGGAATCCGCGTGGAAAACCTCGGGTTCCGCGGTGCGCCATTGACCCGACCCACCCCGATCCGCATACTGGTCTTGTGGGCTAGGAACGCTTCACCGCACGACTTGCGGCAACGACGCCGACAGGCGCCGCGGTCGTCGGACGCATATTCTTGGCATGGACCGGCCGCGGGTTATCGGGGCGCCGCGATGACGACCGTCACCAAGAAGGACCTGATCGAGCAGGTCGCCAGGGATACCGGGCTCAAGCGTGTTGTGGTCAAGAGACTGGTCCAGAGCCTGCTGGACAACATGATCTACGAGCTGGGGCGGGGCAACCGCCTGGAGCTTCGCGACTTCGGCGTATTCGAGACCAAACTCAGGGCGCCCCGCACCGCTCAGAACCCTCGCACGCTCCAGCGCGTGAAGGTCCCCGCCAAGACGATCGTGAAATTCAAGGTTGGCCGGCTGATGCAGCGCGCCGTCGAAGAC
Organism: Planctomycetota bacterium; assembly: GCA_003696725.1. GTDB lineage: Bacteria > Planctomycetota > Phycisphaerae > Phycisphaerales > UBA1924 > J020. The sequence goes on from RFGI01000093.1 coordinate 6,898, forward strand.
CTGGCCTCGGCGGGTGAGAGTCTGGACGTCTCCGAGGACCGGGTGGTCACGGTGGACAACCCCGCCTATGCCGACCGTCACACGGGCTGAGCCGGCGGACGCCTGGCTCGCCGGGCTGCGAGAGCGCTTGGATCAACAGGCCGGGGCGGGGCTGCGGCGGCGGGCCGTCACGCCGCCGACGGGCCTGATCGACCTGGCGTCAAACGATTACCTCGATCTGAGGCGACACCCTCGATTGATCGCCGCCGCGATGCGTGTACTCGGTGAGGGCGTCGGCGCCGGGTCCTCGCGTCTGGTGGCAGGCACGTCGGCGGGGCACACCGACTTCGAGGCGCGCCTCGCGGCGTTCAAAGGCGCCGAGCGCGCCCTGCTGATGCCCAGCGGGTACCACGCGGGCCTGGCGACGCTGACGGCGCTAGCCACGCCGGGCGACCTGATCCTCCTGGACCGGCTCTGCCACGCGAGCCTGATCGATGCGGCGCTGCTGGCGCGGGCCCGGTCGCCGTCGATCCGGGTCGGCCGGTTCGCTCACAACGACGCGGCGGACGCCCAGCGCCGGGCGCGCCGCCATGCCGACCGGGCGCCGGGCTCGACCGTGTGGATCGTCACCGAGTCCGTGTTCTCGATGGACGGGGACGTGGCGCCCCTGGCGGGTCTGGCCGCCGTCCGCGATGAGGTCCGCGCGGCCGGGGGCCGGTCGGCGATCGTGCTCGACGAGGCGCACGCCACGGGTGTGCTCGGGCCGGGCGGGGCCGGGCTCAGCGCCGAGTGTCCCGGCGCCGCGGACGTCTGCGTCCTGACCGGGTCCAAAGCCCTGGGCGCGTGGGGCGGCGCGGTGACCGGGCCGGGCGTGGTCATCGACGCGCTGGTGAACTTCGCCCGCCCGCTGATCTACACCACCGCCACACCACCCGTGTTGCCCGCGATCCTGGGCGCCTCGCTGGACGTGATCGAGCGGGAGCCCGACCGGCGGGCGCGCCTGCACGCGATCGCGCGGGCCGTGCGCGCGGGCTTGCGGGACCTGGGGTGGCCGGCGGGGGCTCAGGGCGCCGACCCGACGCCGGTCGTGCCGCTGGTGGTCGGGTCGGCACGGCGCGCCGAGGCGCTGTCGGCCCGCCTGGCCGACGGTGGATTCTTTGCGCCCGCGATCCGCCCGCCGACGGTCCCGGCCCGGGCGTGCCGGGTCCGGCTCTCGCTGCACGCGGCGCTGCGCGATCATGACGCCGAGCGGATGCTCGCCGCGATCGGTCCGTATGATGCGGCGACGCGAGCGTGACGGCCTCGCGCTGAAGGGGACCGGGCCGATGCCGATGCGGAAGGTCGAGATCCTCCGGGCCGCGTGCTGCATCGCCGGCGTCGACGGCGAGGTCTGCGACCAGGAACACCCGCTGCTCGTCCGGCTGGCGCGGGAGGCGGGCGTCGGCGCGGCGTCGCTGTCGGCGATGATCGAGCGCGCCCGCGAGGACCGGTCCTTCTTCGAGAAGCAGTTCGACGTCTTCAAGACGGACCCGGACGAGACGATGAAGATCCTGTTCCGCGTCGCCGTCGCCGACGGCGTGCTGACTCAGGCCGAGCGGGTCGTGCTCGGGCACTTCGCGCAGAAGCTCGGCCAGCCGGAGGAACGCTTCGAGGCGCTCCTCGCCGCCGCCGAGCGGCACGCCCGGCCGCAGTGACCCCGTCCCCCGTCCGGTTGGCCCGTCCTCCTAGAATCGGCGACGCCGGAAACCGCCCTCCCGGCCGGGCCGAACAACAGGCGAACGCGATCGGCCTCCCCGCGTGGCCGGCCGAGGACACTGACGAGGATGCGGATGTCGGGTCGTGAATCCATGCTGATGCGGGGCGGCCGCTCGACCGTGCTCTGGCTCGCGGCGGCCGCGCTGGTCGGCTGCGGCGGGTCGGCGCCCAAACGCCAGCGCCCCACCGCCGAGCCCGTGGTCCGTGACGTCGAGCCGGCGCTGCGGGGCCTGGTCGGGTCCATGGCCACCCTGCGCGGCCGAGAGCCGGTGCTCGTCTCCGGGTACGGCATCGTGGTCGGGCTGGACGGGACGGGCTCGTCGGACATGCCGGTCAACATCCGTGCGTTCATGGAGCGGGAGATGGCCGCCCGCGGCGTCGGCCAAATCTCCATGGGCTTCGGCGACATCACGCCCACGGAAATGCTCAACGACCCCAACACCGCGGTCGTGCAGGTGTCGGCGTCGATCCCGCCCGGCTCGCCCGAGGGGGCGTCCTTCGAGGTATTCGTGCGGGCCCTGCCGGGTTCGGCGACGACGAGCCTGGACGGCGGTCGGCTGTGGACGACCGATCTGCACCGGGGCGTCTTCACGCCCGGCGGGCCGACACCCATCACGCTCGCCCGGGCGTCCGGCCCGATCTTCATCAACCCGTTCGTCGACCTCGCCGCGGGCGAGGGCGCCGGCGCCGTCAGCGCCACGACCGGCCGGATCCTCGCCGGCGGGCGCGTGATCGAGCCCCTCGACCTGGTGCTCGTCCTGGACAACCCGTCGCACGCCCGGTCGCGGTCGATCGTCTCGGCGATCAACGCCCGATTCCCGCAAGCCCCGTCCGACCGCCGCCCCGCCGCCGAGGGCCGCAACGAGGAGGTCATCGAGCTGCACGTGCCGGACCGGTTCAAGAACGACACGGACCGGTTCATCCAGCTGGTGCTCCACACGCGCGTGGACCAGGGGTTTGCGCAGGAATGGGCCGTGCGGTACACGCGGGCGATGGTGGACGAGCCGTCGCTGGCGCCGGCGCTGGCGTGGGCGCTGCAGGCGCTGGGGCCCGGGGCGATCCCCGAGATCCGCCGGCTCTACGACCACGCGGAGCTCGCCCCGCGCTTGGCGGCCCTGGAGGCCGGCGCGGGGCTGCGCGATCCGCTCGTCGAGCCCCCGCTCGTGGACCTGGCGACCACCGGCCCGCCCGCGCTGCGCGCCCAGGCGATCGCCCTTCTGGGCAGGCTCGACCCCGACCCTTCGACCAACATGGCGCTGCGCGGGCTGCTCGAGTCCGGCGATCTCGACATCCGGGTCGCGGCGTACGAGGCGCTCCGCGAGCGGTTCGACCCCGCCATCGAGCGCCGCGACTTGGAGGACAAGCTCATTCTCGAAGTCGCGCCCTTCGGCGATCCCCTGGTGTACGTGACGCAGCACGGCGAGCCGCGGATCGTCGTCTTCGGCGAGCGCGCCGGGCTCACCCGGCCCATGTTCATCTCGGCGTGGGACGGCCGGCTGCTCATAGACGCGGGCCCCACGGACCCGACGGTGCGCGTCTTCCACCGTGACGCCCGCACGGGCCGTTCGACGACCGCGTCGGTGCGGCCGGACCTCGTGTCGTTGATCGAGTTCGCCGCGCACACCACGACGCCCGAGGCGCCGGCGCCGGGGCTCGGGCTGTCCTACTCGCGCGTCGTCGGCCTGCTGCACGAGGTGTGGAAGGCGGGCGGGTTCGCCGACGGCGGCGCGTTCGTGACGGAGCAGGACCGGCTGTTCGCCGACCTGCTCCGCTCGACGCAGACCCTCGCCGCCGACGACCGCCCGGAGACCGACTCCGACGCCCCGGGCGCCCTGACGCCCGAGTCACTCGGCGCGCCGGGGTCGGCGACCGCGGAGCCGGCCCAGGCGCCGCAGCGCCGGACGTTCGTCGTCCCGCTCAAGCGGCCGACGGGGCAGCGTCGCCAGCCGTGACCGGATCCCGTCCCAACCGCAGCGATCTTGGCGCGGGCGCCGGGGATCGGTCGATACACTCAGCCGCCGCCCAGGACGGGCGAACGCGCCGGGGGGTCGGCGCCTTAGGCACGGAGGCTGCCGACGTGTTGCGACTGGCCAAGGTCACGCTGTGCGGGTTCAAGTCCTTCGCGGATCGGACGGAGTTCCGGTTCGATGACCCGGTGACGGCCGTGGTCGGGCCCAACGGGTGCGGCAAGTCCAACATCGTGGACGCGATCAAGTGGGTGCTCGGCGAGCGGTCGGCCAAGTCCCTGCGATCCAAAGAGATGCAGGACGTCATCTTCGCCGGCAGCGCCGCCCGGGCGCCGGCGGGGTTCGCCTCGGTCACGCTCACCTTCGACAACCCGACGCTGCCCGCGCCGATCGAGCCCGCCTCGGGCGACGAGGCCCTCGCCGACGCCGCCGAAGAAGCCGACCCCGGCGAATCGGTCATCCAGCGCCGCGGGCCCCGGCTGCGTCCCCTGCCCATCGACACCGAGGCCGTCAGCGTCGAGCGTCGGCTCCACCGCGACGGCCAGAGCCAGTACCTCATCAACGGCAAGCGGGCGCGCCTGCGCGACATCCGAGAGCTCTTCCTCGACACGGGCATCGGCGCCGACGCTTATTCCATCATCGAACAGGGCAAGGTCGACGCGATGCTGCTCGCGTCCCCCACCGACCGGCGGACGATCTTCGAAGAAGCCGCCGGCATCGCGAGATTCCGGGCGCGCCGCCTCGAGTCGATGCGGAAGCTCGACCGGACCGAATCGAACCTGCTCATCGCGCGTGAGCAGCTGGCGACGGCAGAACGGCGTCTCAAGACCGTCCGCACGCAGGCGGAGCGGGCCCGTACGTTCCGCGCCCTCGACGCCCGGCTGCGAGGGCTGCGCCTGGCGCTGGCGCTGCACCAATACGACGAGCTATGCTCGAGGCTCGAGGGCCTGACCTCGCGCCAGCACGGGCTCGAGCGAGAGCGGGACGCCGCGATCGAGGACGTCGAACAGATCGAGGCTCGGCGACAGGACGCGGAGCTCGAGCGGCACGAGCTTG
>RFGI01000094.1 GCA_003696725.1 Planctomycetota bacterium
ACGATTCGCCGTTTGTCGGCCATGGCGGCACCTGAGAGAGTCCTCCGCCGGGTGAGCGGTGTACACGATGGTCTACACCTTCCACGCGCCGCGATCGAGGATGAGGACCACGGCGTCGGTCCCGCTGTGGCTCGGCCGGCCGTTGATGAAAAAGTCGTACGGCGTCCAGACCACGGCGAGCGGGCCGTCGACGCGGACGAGCGGGTCGCGCATCACTTCGTTCAAGCTCACCGCCGCCGACGCGATCCCCTCGGCGAACTGGACCGCGGGGCGCGTGGACCGGCGCCAGCCGTCGGGCGTCCGGCGCAGGGCTGTGACGGTCGCGCCGTCGTCCATCAGGGCGAGGAGAGCGTCGGGGTCCCGGGCCTCGAGAGCGTCGAAGAGCGCCTGCACCGCGCCGAGCGGGGAGGACCGGCCCGCCTCACCGACGCGCCCGGCCGCGCAGGCGCCGACCGAACATGACCACACCACGAGCAGCCCGGCGACGCGCCGCCGGGCCCGGCGCGACCTGGTTCGTGACGGGATGCCTGTCATGGTGAGTTGGGCAGAAGTACGCGCGAAGGGATTCGAACCCCCAACCTTCGGCTCCGGAGGCCGACGCTCTATCCAATTGAGCTACGCGCGCAGCGGGCGGCCCGCGTGGGCCGACGATACGCTCGCCGCATGCTACGACGGGGGCGCGGGCGAGGCAATCCGGCCGACCGGGGGGGCGCCGGCGGGCTCGGCGCGGTCCTGGCCCTGACGTTCCTGGCGAGTCTGTCCACCGGCGCGGTCAACAACGGCGTCTTCTTTGTCGCGCAGGAGGCGCACGGGTTCGGCCGGGCGCTGAACCTGGCGCTCGGGCTGGTGGTGGGCGGCGTGTACGTGCCGGCGGCGCTGGCCGTCGGGCCGGCGCTTCGCCGGCTCGCCGAGTCGCGCCCGGGCGTCACGACCCGGCGGACGCTGGTGGCGCTGATGGTCGCGATGGCGGGGCTGGCGGCGCTGCCGGTGGCGGCGCCGGCGCCCTGGGCGATCTGGGTCTTCGCGGCGCTGTACATCCCGCTGATGGGGGCGCTGTGGCCGATCGTCGAGGCGTACCTCTCAGGCGGTCGGCGCGGGCCCCGGCTGCGGCACGCGATCGGCGCGTTCAACCTGGCGTGGGCGGCGGCCGTCGCCGCGGCGGCGTGGGGGATGAGCCCGGCGCTGGGGCTGGGCCGGCCGCTGATGGTGTTCCTGGGGCTGGGGCTTGTGCACCTGGCGTGCCTGGCGCCGGTGCTGAGGCTCACCCCGGACCCGCCCAGGCATCTGCACGAGCCCGAAGCGCCCCACCCGGCGGTGTACGTCGGATTGCTGGCGTGTTTTCGGCGGCTGCTCTTCCTGAGCTACGTGCTGCTGGCGGCGCTGAGCCCGATCCTGCCGTGGCGGCTGGACGGGCTGGGGCTGGCGACCGGGTGGCAGTTGCCGCTGGCCTCGGCGTGGATGGCGGGCCGGCTGGGCGTGTTCGCGCTGATGCAGCGGTGGGGCGGCTGGCACGGGCGCTGGCGGACGCCGGTCTGGGCGTCATCGGCGATGATCGGCGGGGTGGTCCTGACACTGACAGCGCCGGCGGTGTGGATGACGGCGGTCGGGCTGGCGGCGTTCGGGGTCGGGATCGGGGCGATCTACGCCGCGGGCCTCTACTACGCGATGGAGGTCGGGGCAGCCGAGGTTGACGCCGGCGGCCGGCATGAGGCGATGATCGGCTTGGGCTATGGGACCGGGCCGATGCTGGGCCTCGCCGCGATCGGGATCGAGCGGGTGTGGGCCGGCGCCCAATTCGCGCCGACGCTGGCGTGGCTGGCGGTCGGCGTCTCGGCGGTGGGTCTGGCGCTGGCGGCCCGAGCGGGGCGTCGAGCGATGCGGCCGGGTCGCCCGAGCGGCAAGGTCCGATAGTTGGGTCCGTGATACCATAAAAAACCCCAAACCCGCGATGCCTCGCAGGTCTGGGGCGTTGAGTAAGAGGGAAGCCAGTGTTGACTACACCAACGGGCGGTACGAGCGCCGGCCGCGTCCGGATTCACGAATCCGAAGGGTTCTGTTCGGATCGCGCTGGCGCGCCAAGCGGAACGAAATCGATCGTGGGGCTCTTCCCCTCCCGAAGGCTCTGGCAGAATAGCGGCTGGCCGCGGCCTGTTCAAGACACAAGCAACCGATCGACGGGAGGTTAGTGCGTGTCCCCCGGGGTGTTCGGGGTCGGTTCGGGAGGGCCGGGGCCGGCCAGGGACATTTCGAAAATCGCGTGGTGCTCGGGTCCGGCCGGCGTCAGCGTCGAACGCACGAGCCGCAGGCGGCGGATCGTCAACGGCGGGACGCCCGCGGGTGTCGGCGCCGAAGCCAAGTCGAGCCGGCGCGCCGCCGCGACCCGGCGCCTGCGCGCCAGCGTGATGTGCGCCCGCGCGGCGCGCTCCAGATCGCGCGTGACCGCATCGGTGGGCGTGACCTTCGAGACGGCCGTGAGCACCGCCGTTCGCGCCTCGGCGAAACCGGCGCCCTCGAGCGACAGCGCGACGACGCGCGGCGAGCTCGGCGCGGGCAGCGCCACCACGCGCCCGGGCGTCAGCGTGATCGGCGACAATCCCGCGCACGTCTCGTCGAGCGCACGGCGCAGCGGGCCGACGCGATCGCGCGGCGCATCACCGAGGAACGCGAAGGTGACGTGCCGCTGATCGGTCGGGATCAGCCGGTGCGTGCCGGCGCGGCGGAGCCAGCGGTCGACCGGCGCCAGCGCGTCCAGGAACGCCGGCGCCGGGTGCGCCGCGATGAAGAGCCGCCACAGGACTGGCTCGGTCGGCCTGTCGTTGGCCGTGTTCATCCCGGCCGATTGTGCAGCGGGGACCGACCCTGCACGACCCAGCCGCGGGACCCCGGCGCGACGACCGCGTCGATGAACCGGGCGTAGGACGCGTCCAGATCGGCGGCGGACCGGCCGAGGTACGCGCGCAGCACCCCGTCGCCACGCCCGGTGCGCAGCGCCCGGCCGCCCTCGGCGGGGCCCAGGCGGACGAGCACGGCCCGCGCCAGCGCGCCGCCGGCGGCGTCATGGAGGATGGCGTTGAGCGCCGAGCGGTGCGCGCCGCCCTCGCCCTCGGCGAGGTAGTGGGCCAGCGCCCAGACCTGCGCGTAGTACGTCACCAGGGCGTCGCCGGACCCGGCGCCGGCCTCCTGCGGGGCGGTCTCGACGAGCCGGGAGAGGGGCAGCAGTTCGCCCGCCGCGTGCGCCGCGCGCAGCCGATCGAACCGCTCGAGGTTCGACCAGGGCAGGAAGATCGGCCGATCGCCGTCCCAGCGGTGGCCCTCCATGTACGCCGCCAGCCCTTCCTCGAGCCAGATGGGCAGGCCCTGCGCGAAGGTCCGCTGCGTGTACTGGTGCCAGCCCTCGTGGGCCGCGACGGCGAGCGTGTCAAACGGCCCGATGTCGTAGAAGACTCCGACGCCCCCGGTCGCGAACCCGCCGCGCTGGATCTGGAGGAACCGCTCGGCCCTGGGGCCCATCAGCCGCCGGGTCACGGCCGCCCATTGCGGCCTGGTGTCGAGCAGATACGTGTCCATGCGCATCGCCGGCGCGGGCAGCGGCGTGATCGCGGTGCGGTAGTGCGCCAGCGCCGATTCCAGGAACCCGGGCAGCCGGCCCATCAGCACGGCCTCGCGCTCCGTGGTGAAGATCCGGTAGTGGCGTGTGCGGACGATCTGGCCGTCGGCGCCCGCGAAGGACCACGGCTCGGCGGAGAGCACCGCGTGCTCGGACGGCCCCGGCGCCGACGCGCCGGCGGGCCGCGGCGCGCTCGGGCTCGAGCAGGCGGTCAGCGAGAACGCAACGGTGACGATCGGCGTCAGCGCGCCGCGACGCCTCACACCAGGGCCTCGAGCGACGCGGCGACGGCTTCTCGCTCGGCGCGCTTGGCGGCGAGCTGGTCGCGCGTCTGCTGCACCAGGGCGGCGGGCGCCTTCTCGGTGTACCCCGGGTTCGCGAGCCGTTTCTCGAGCGTCGAGATGGCGGCGTCGAGCTCGGCGAGGGCCTTCTCCAGGCGCTGGCGCTCGGCGCCGGCGTCGGCCTGTTCGACCAGGCCCGACAGCCGCAGCTCCCGGGCGCCGTGGGCGATGGTCACCGCCGGGCCCGCGGGCTCGTCCGCCGTGACGCCCGAGAGGTTCGCGAGCCTCTCGACCAAGCCGGCGAACCCGGCGATCTCGCGAGCCAGGTCCGCCGGCGCGTGCAGCGTCGCGGCCCGCTTGGGTGACACGCCCGCGGACTGCCTCGCCTCGCGGATCAGCCGGACGAGCGCGAGCATCTCCGCCGTGGACGTCTCGAGCGCCGCGTCGATCAGCCCCGCGTCGAACCGGGGCCACGGCGCCAGGCACAAGAGGGCCCCGGCGTCGCCCAGCGTCACGCCCTCGACGCCCGGGACGCCCGGCGATCGGCGCGCGTGCTCGTGGATCGCCTCGGTCACGAACGGCAGCGCCGGGTGCAGCAGCCGCAGGATCGACTCGAACACCGTGGCGAGGCACGCCCGCTGGCTCGGCGACGACTGGACGGTCGGCTTGATGGCCTCGAGATAGACGTCGCAGAACTCCGTCCAGAGGAGGTCGTACGCCGCGTCCGCGTAGACGTTGAACTCGTACGCGGCGAGGGCAGCGTCGATCCGCGCCGCCGCCCGAGCCAGCCGTGAGAGCATCCAGCGGTCGATGGGGGCCAGGTCGCAGCGCGAGACAGGGCCGGCGGGCGCGTCCGCCTGTTGGCCGAGCATGCCGATCGTGAAGCGGCTGGCGTTCCAGAGCTTGTTGCAGAAGCGTTTGCCGAGGTCGAACTTGGGGGAGGTGTTGACGCCGGTGGCCTCGTCGCGCTCGACGGGCAGGCGCACGTCCTGGGTCTGCGAGGCCATGCCGCAGAGGGTGAAGCGCATGGCGTCGGCGCCGTGCGTGCGGATGATGTCCAGGGGGTCGACGCCGTTGCCGGCGGACTTGCTCATGCGCTTGCCGTCGCCGTCCTGGATGACGGGATGGATGTAGACCTCGCGGAAGGGGACCCGCCCATCCTCGAAGAACCGGTTGAACATGACCATGCGCGACACCCAGAGCGTGATGATGTCGCGCGCGGTGCACAGGACGCTGGTCGGCTTGAAGGCGTCGAGCAGGCCGGCGAATTGCGGATCCTGCCCGGGATCGGGCCAGCCCATCGTCGAGAGCGGCCACAGCGCCGAGGAGAACCAGGTGTCCAGGACGTCGGGGTCGCG
>RFGI01000095.1 GCA_003696725.1 Planctomycetota bacterium
TCCTGCATGGCGTCGGCCATCATGGGCATGGCGACGTTGAGATCCAGGAGCGAGCCGACCCCGCCCAGGGCGCCGGCGGTGATCGCGGCGTCGTTGCCGATCACCCGGCAGGCGAGCATCATCACGGCCTCGCAGATCACCGGGTTGACCTTGCCCGGCATGATCGATGAGCCCGGCTGGATCGCGGGGAGCCTGAGTTCGCCGATGCCGCAGCGCGGCCCGCAGCCCATCAGGCGGATGTCGCTGGCGATCTTGGTCAGGCTCACGGCGAGGATCTTGAGGGCGCCCGAGGCGTGGGCGAACGCGTCCTTGGCGTGCTGGGCCTCGAAGTGGTTGGCCGCTTCGCGGAAGGCGAGGCCATCCCCGACGGGCGAGACGCCCGTCCCACCGCTGTTTGCTTGTTCCCTGAGATCGCGCGTGAGTTCGGCCGCCACGCGGGCGCCGAACTCGGGGTGGGTGTTGATCCCTGTGCCGACGGCCGTCCCGCCCAGGGCGAGCTCGCACAGCCCGTCCAGCGCGTGGCCGAGCCGGCGTCGGCCCTGCCGGAGCTGCGCTGCGTAGCCGCCGAACTCCTGCCCCAGGCGGATGGGCGTGGCGTCTTGGAGATGGGTCCGGCCGATCTTGACGATCCGGTCCCAGGCCGAGGCGTGCGCTTCGAGTTTCGCCGCGGCGCGCTCGACCGCGGGCAGGAGGTCCGCGTGGATCGCGGTCGCGGCGGCGAGGTGCATCGCCGTCGGGAAGGTGTCATTCGAGGACTGCCCCATGTTGACGTGGTCGTTGGGGTGGACGCCGCCGGCCTCGAGATAGGCGGGGTCCTTCGACGACCCGATCGGGACGCCGCGCTCGAGGCAGACGAGGTTCGCGATGACCTCGTTGACGTTCATGTTCGTGCTGGTGCCCGAGCCGGTCTGGTAGACGTCCACGGGGAAGTGCCGCGCCCACCCGCCGTGGTCGGGCAGGCCGGCGGCGATCTGCCCGCACGCCCGCTCGATGGCGGCGGCGCGGCCCTCGTCGAGCCGGTCCAGGTCCCGGTTGACCCGGGCGCAGGCCCGCTTGATCGCCGCGTACGCGCGGACGATCTCGAACGGGACCGGCCTCCCCGAGATGGGGAAGTTCAGGACAGCCCGCTGCGTCGAGGCGCCGTAGAGGGCGTCGGCCGGCACCTGCATGGCGCCCATCGAATCCTGTTCGATCCGCACACCAGCGGGGGCATCATTCACGGCTCGGGCTCCTGTGGTCGGCGACCGCACGAGGATACTCGCCGTCGGGCTGGGGCGATCGCCGGAGTTCGGATCACTACAAAGGGCATTTTGAAGCCGAGGTCACGGCTCGCGTTCAACCCCCGAACCCTCGACGACGATGGCCGCAGCCTGAGGGGCCACCGGCGTGGGCCGGCGCCTCGGTCAAGCCCTCCCGGAAGAGGCCGCGTCATGCTCACCTATCTGAAGAATCTGAAGCTCTCGACCAAGCTGATCGCGACGGTGATCCTGGTGATCGTGGCCGTCGTGGCGGTGAATTACGTCGTGTTCATGCGCGGCTACTCGGAGGACGCCAAGCAGGCTCTCATCGTCGAGGCCAAGGTCTTCACGGCGCTGGCCGACGAGACCAAGAACCACGTCTCCCGGCTCCAGGCCGAGGGCGCCTTCGATCGCGAGACGCTTCTGAACGAACTCCTCGAGGCCAAAGCCGCAGATCCGAACTACGACTACACGAAGAGTCGGTTCTTCGGCACGATCCCCGTGGTCGCGGGGTGGACGGCGGCGGGCGAGGCCGCCAAGCGCGAGGGCCTCGCGTTCAAGATTGTTTCGTTCGACGCCCGCAACCCCAAGAACGAGCCCACCGCCGACCCCGACCCGCAGGCGGGCCAGTTCCGCGCCGAGCTCCTGCGCGAGCTCGAAGCCAGCGCCGCCGCCGGCGCCGGCGACGAAATTTACGCGATCAACGAGACCACGAACACGCTCCACTACATGCGGGCCATCCGGCTCGACGCCTCGTGCATGTTCTGCCACGGGAACCCCGGCGATCCCAAGTACGATCCGGACGGCGACGGCAAGGACCCGCTCGGATTCCAGATGGAAGGGTGGGACCCCACGGGCACGCACGGCGCCTTCGAGGTGCAGCTTCCGCTGGACATGCTCGATTCTCAGATCGCGTCGTTCTTTTCCACGGGCATGATGGTCACCGTGCCGCTGGTCCTCGGCGCCGGCCTCGGGTTCGTCTTCCTCGTGCGGGTCGTGATGAGCAAGCCCATCGGCGGTGTGGTCGCGATGCTCAGGGACATCGCCGAGGGCGAGGGCGATCTGACCAAACGCCTTGAGGTCAAGAGCCGGGACGAGATCGGGCAGCTCGCCACGTGGTTCAACACGTTCGTGGACAAGATCCACAGCGTGATCCAGCAGGTCGCGGGCTCGGCGCGCGAGGTGGCGTCGGCGGCGACCGAGATCGCGGCGTCGTCGGAGCAGATGGCCGCGGGGATGGAGCGTCAGCAGCGTCAGACGGGGCAGGTGTCGGCGGCGGTGGAGGAGATGGCCGCGTCGGTCACCGAGGTCGCGTCCAAGGCCGCCGAGGCCTCGGCCAAGGCCGGGGGCGCGGGCGAGCAGGCCGCCGCCGGCGGCGAGGTCGTCGCGCGCA
>RFGI01000096.1 GCA_003696725.1 Planctomycetota bacterium
GAGGCCGCGGGCGGCGTCCCGCAGCCGGACGAGGCCGAGCGCGCCCGTCGGGCGCGGGTCAAGCAGCGCCTCACGGAGTTCCTCTCGACGCCGGAGCCGGATCGGCCGGCGCCGATCATCTCGGCGCTGCCCGCGGCACGGTCGCCTGACTCATTCGCCGCAGACGCCACGTTCGCATCGGGAGCGCCGTGAGCCCGCCACCGCGCCGCGACCTCGGCTTCATGCAGACGAGCGAGACGCCCGTCCCACCGCCGTCCGCGCCGCGGGCGTGGCGATGGGAGCCGACTCACGCTGAGGGCGCCATGGCGGGCGGAGCGGCTCGTGCGCCCGGCGGAGGCCCTACACTCCCGCTCGATGACGCCCGATCAGGTCGGCGATGAACCGCGGCACATCCTCGATCTACGGACCACGCCCGTCGATCGGCTGCGGGCTCTGCTGGCCCAGACCCGCCGGATCGAGACCGACGCCGCTGGCGAGTTGGCAGGCGTCCTGGCGGGGCGATTCGTCGCGAACCTGTTCTTCGAGCCCTCGACGCGGACGCGGCTGAGCTTCACCGCCGCCGCCCGTCGGCTGGGCGCCGAGGTCCTCGACCTGATGGGCGAGGGCTCATCCGTGAGCAAGGGCGAGACGCTCGCCGACACGGTGCGCACGGTCGAGGCGATCGGCGCCGAGGTGATCGTCGTGAGGCACTCGGCGTCGGGTTCGGCGGCCGTTGCGGCGCGGGCGGCGGCCGCGGCGGTCGTCATCAACGCCGGCGACGGCGCTCACGAGCACCCGACGCAGGGCTTGCTGGACACCTACGTTATCGCGGAGGCGCTGGGCCGGCTGGACGGGTTCGACTTAACCGGGTTGCGGCTGGGGGTGGTGGGGGATGTGGCGCACTCGCGTGTGGCGCGGTCGGACCTGGTGGTCTGGCGGGCGCTGGGCGCCGAGACCGTGGCGATCGGGCCGGCGGGGCTGGCGCCGGCGTCTCTGGAGGCGCTGGGGTGCGCGGTCGAGGCCGACCTGGACGAGGCCCTGCCGACGCTGGACGCGGTGCAGATGCTGCGGGTGCAGCGAGAGCGTGGCGCCGACACAGGGGCTCTCCGTGAATACACGGATCGATACAGGCTCGACGAAGCGCGACTCGGGACGATGCGATCGACAGCGGTGGTGCTCCACCCCGGGCCGATGAACCGAGGTGTCGAGATCGAGTCGACCGTGGCCGACTCGCCGCGGTGTCTCGCGGAGCGGCAGGTCCGGGCGGGCGTGCCGGTCAGGATGGCGGCGATGCTCGATGCGGCCGCCGTGAATCGGCTATAACTACGTTGTAAATAATGACTTACGGGCATCGGCGGGGCGCGCCGCCGAGAAGGTGCGGGCGCCGCGGGGCCGGCTGTATTTTGCCTATTGTGACACGCGTCCGAGATTCACCGACGTTGTGCGACCCGCGGCCGATCGGTTATCCGGACGGGGCGCCTCCGGGTCGGTGCGGATTCCGCAAACTCTTTCGAGAAAAGGGTTTTGCCGGCGAGCGGGTCCCGGTATAGTGGCCCGCGTAGGACAGCGTTCGAGGGGCTAAGGACAATGCTCGCAGGTTCGTGATCCCGGCGGCGGCGCAAGCCACGGCCGTCACTGCGCCCGCGGGCGACAACGGGGCCCATCGACAATCTGAGTGACCGCCAGCGGACGGCGGTGTGAACGGAGTTCAGGGCGTGTCTCTGGAGAGGACCAGGGCGCCTGAGTGTGTGTGTCTTTGAGGAGACAGCGATGAGCAAGATCAGTTCCCGCATGCTGCGTGCCGGCAGCGTGGCGCCCGTGGCGCTGTGTTGTGCGGCCGCGTTCGGCCAGGGCATTCCCGTGCCCCAGCCGGTCCCCGTGGCTTTCGAGCCGCCCGAGTTCAACGACATCTGCATCGGGCCGTTCGGCAACCAGACGATCGAGATCGTCAAGGATTGCACCCTGGTCACCGGCAAGCTCGAGAAGCGGTACATCCCGGGTCCGGCGCCGGACACCTGGCTGTGCGTCGTGGACAAGGAAGACAACATCGTCGCCAAGGACGACAACGGCGCCCGCGACAAGGGCAACGACAAGGCCTCTGGCATCTGGAGTTCCGACGGCGACTCCGACGGCTGGGCCGACATCCTGACCGACAACGGCGACGGCACACGCAGCCTCCGTCTGATCGTCACGGGCTTCCCGGACGGCTTCGACGGCGACTGCAACGGCTTCTTCCAGAACGCCCCGCACGGCCAGATCGGCGAGTGGTGCCTGAACGTCTCCTATGTCGACGCCAGCGGCGACGAGATCGGGACGGACTATTACAACGACGAGTTCAAGACCGGCGCCGAGGCGTTCCGGGTGAACTTCACCGCCCCGCAGGGCACGGCTGAGGTGCACGTCCAGATCGACAACACCTGCGGGCGGATCCCCTTCTGCGGCGACGTCGACTACATGTGCTTCAGCGGCCTGATCCCGCTGGAGTCGTACTGCATCACGGTCGTCGGCGGCCTGGACGAGGAATGCCGGCCGACCGACACGCAGCTGTGCTGGCTCAACAAGGACTGCGAGGTCATCGGGACCGATGACGACTCCGGCCCGGCCGCCGGCTACTCCGAGCTGTGCGTGATCGCCGACGTCAACGGCAACATCTGCATCGCCGTCTCCGGCGGTGGAGACGCCAACTGCGACGGCTACCGCGATGAGATCATCGCCGGCCGCGCCGGCTGCGAGACGATCGACTGCGGCGATCCGTTCGACGTCTCTCACTACCACGGCGTGTGCGGCACGTACACCCTCAAGGTCGCGTTCAACGGCGGCAACGTCTCCAACGGCGGCGGCTCCGAGCCCTGCCAGGTCTCCGAGGCGGCCAGCCGCGGCGACGTGAACCTCGACGGCATCGTCAACACCATCGACCTCGTGACGCTCCTGGCCAACTGGGGCGCCACCACGATCGTCCCGTAACCACGGGCGCGGTCACCGGTTGACCAAACGCCGGGTTCAGCGCACCACGGCCTCGGCCACGCCGGCGCCGGCTGATCCCGACACGATGATCACAGCGGGGGCGGGCCTGACCGCCCGTCCCCGTCTTCCGACAACCCGGATGCGTTGTGTGTGAATCCGGCCGGCCGCCTCGGGCCCGCACGCCTGTGTGAGCGTCGCGCGGGACGGAGGCTGGCGGAGTCACGCGAGAGGAGTGAAGCGATGTGTGTGTCTCGTTCTCCTGTCGCCGTGGCCGGCGGCGTGGCCCTCGTCTTCGCGGCGGGCGCCCTCGCCCAGACCATGAGCGCGGTCGGACCCGTGCCCGGTGCGGCCGATGAGCCGGCGTCCAATCAGGCGCTGACCACCAACGAGCCGCCGCCCCCGCCCATTCTCGAGTTCGAGCCGCCCGAGCCCAACGACATCTGCACCGGGCCGGTCTTCGACAACTGGGTCTTCCCCGACCGCGAGCGGTTCGTCGTCGGATCGCTCAAGCCCAAGCGCGTCCCCACGGATCAGCCCGACACCTGGCTGTGCGTCGTGGACAAGGAGGACCGCGTCATCGTCTCCGACGACAACGGCTCCGACGCCGGCAACGGCAAGGGCTCGGGCCTGATCATCGGCGATGGGAACAACGACGGCTGGGCCGACGTCCTCACCAACAACGGCGACGGGACCTACAGCCTCCGGCTGGTGGTCACCGGGTTCCCGGACGGGTTCGACGGCGACTGCAACGGATTCTTCCAGAACGCCCCGCACGGGCAGCTCGGGAAGTTCCGGCTCATCATCCGCTACATCAACCGCGTGGATGAAGAGATGATCACCGAGGCCATCCCGCCCCTGGGCACGGTGCTCAGGACGGACGAATACGCCGACGAGTTCATCACCGGCGCCGAGGCGTTCCGGCTGAACTTCACCGCCCCGGACGGGACCAACCTCGTCCACATCACGATCGACAACACGGTGGGCCGGCGGCTCGTCCCGCGCGACGTGGACCAGATCTGCGTCGGCGGCCTGGAGCCCCTGGCGCCGTACTGCCTGACCGTGGTCGGCGGGCTGAACAAGGATTGCCGGCCGACGGACACCGTGCTGTGCTGGATCGACAAGACCTGCGATGTGATCCTCAGTGACGATGACTCCGGCCCGGCCAAGGGTTGGTCCGAGATCTGCGTGATTGCCGACGCCAACGGCATGATCTGCTTCGCGGTGTCCGGCGCCGGCGACGACGACTGCGACGGGCTGGTCAACGGCGTCCCGCACGGCGTGGTCGGGGATTACGTGATCGAGGTCCGCCGGGCCGATCGCTACCGCCGGCCCATGCGGCCCGGGTGCACGGACACCGACGGACGATCCGTCGAGATGGCCGCCCGGGGCGACCTCAACGCCGACGGCGTCGTCGACACGCTCGATCTGGTCACCCTCCTGGCCAACTGGGGCGTGGTGATCCCCGGTTGACGCCCCGCCCGGGCCCGCTCGCAACCTATCGGAACCAAAGGACTTGGGACGCACGGCGTCCCTTGTTCTTTTTTGCTCGACTGTCCGATAAGGCTGAACCGGCGATATTTTCGCAAATCTCGTTCTTCGCGCGACTTAGGCATTGACACGGGCTCTGGAATCTGCATGATCGTGAAGCGTCGGCGGAAGAGCACAAGGGCCGCCGGCGCTCGACACGAGGTTTCAGGGAACGGTCGCCTTTGGGCGTGAACGCTGCTGCACACAGCGTCTCGCGTGGGACGGGCGCCCGGGAGGAGTCAAAGAATGCTTCGCGACGTTTTCTCGTATTCGGCGCTGCGCGTCACCGGCGTGGTTGTGGCCGCCGCGTTCACCGCCGCCGGGGCCCGGGCGGGCGGGCCGATCATCACCCACAAGTGGGTCGAGGTCGACAACAGCACGCTGGCCGACAGCACCGCCTCGGGCCTCAACGACGGCTCGTTCGACGGCAACATCTACCGAACGTTCGACCTCTTCGTGAACCTCACGCAGACGGTGACCACGTTTGACTCCGGCTTCACCAACAACACCGGGATCCAGATCAGCGGCTCCTCGTTCTTCCAGTTCGAGCCGATTCCCGGCACGCCGAACCACCTGATCCCCGCGCAGACGACGATCAACGCATTTCCCATGGTCGAGTTCGACTCGTGGGTCGGCATCGGCGACACGCAGGCGTCGGCCATCAGCACGGCGGGGTTCACATTCGACACCTCGACGCTGTTCGGAACCTGGTTCACGACCAGCGCGTTCCAGCCGACCGAAGACGGTGATGTGTTCGTCGCCCGGTTCACCGTCACCTCGGCGCTGGGCTTCGGGCAGGACGAGTCCGCGACCCGCTTCCTCGGTGGGCAGCTCCTCGTCGGGACGGGCGCCGGCGATTCGGTCACCATCAACATCTCCAACGCCTTCGCCACCACCGGGCCGCAGATCCCCGCGCCGGGCGCCGCGGCTGTGCTGGCCCTCGCCGGGCTGGCGGGATCACGGCGGCGTCGGGGCTGATTCAGGACACGCCAGTGGCGGCGGCCGGCCTCGCCCGAGTTGTTTGAGGCGACCCCCCGGCCCGCCGCGACTACACCCGCGGCTCGGTCGACCCGAGACGCCACCCGCGAGCCGATCGCCGGGCTCGAGGAGGCGGATCCGGTCGGCCGAGCCGCTTTTTTGACGGCCACCCGCGGGTATCCTGCTCCGCCCATGCCGACGGACGAACCGACACCCGACGCGAGCCCCCGACCGGGCCTGTTGCTGGTGCTTTCCGGGCCTTCGGGCGTCGGTAAGACCACGCTCGCCCGTCGGCTCATCGAGCGTCACCCCGGCGCCCGGTTCTCCGTCTCGGCCACGACCCGCCCCAAGACGCCCGCCGAGCGCGAGGGCGTGGATTACTTCTTCCTCTCCGATGACGAGTTCACCCGCCGGGCCGACGCGGGCGACTTCCTCGAACACGCCGAGTACGCGGGGTTCCGCTACGGCACGCCGCGGGCGCCGGTCGACCGGGCCCTCGCCGAGGGCCGGCTGGTGATCCTGGACATCGACGTGCAGGGCGCCCGGCAGGTGCGGTCGGCCAGGCCCGACGCGCTGGCCGTCTTTATCCTGCCGCCGTCGGACGAGGAGCTCCTGCGCCGGCTGCGCGACCGCCGGCGCGAGGGCGAGGCCGCCATCCAGCGGCGGTACGCCCAGGCCCAGCGCGAGATCGCCGCCGCCCGGGAGGCGGGCCTCTACGACGCCCTGATCGTCAACAACGACCTCGATCGGGCGGTGGGGGAGATCGACCGGCTGATCGAGCGGCGACGATCCGGGGCCCCGGCCTGACACGAACCCGTTGAGACTCTGCCAACCCGGCAGGCGGCTGCGGTGATGTGGGGCGTCGCACCGGCCCTGAGCGCCCGGCAAGCGTCAAGATCCGGGCGCCGGTCTTGCATGACCCCTGTCCACGGGCCCGCCGGCCCGATGGAGGATCGCCATGCGCCCGGACCGATTCACGACGCTCGCCCAGCAGGCCCTCGCCGACGCCCAGTCCCTGGCGGCGGGGCGGTCGCACGGGGAGCTCACGCCCCTGCACCTGCTGTCGGCCCTGATCGCCGAGGAGGGCGCCACGCCCGTCTCGATCCTGTCAAAGGTCGGCGCCGACGCGGCGCGCCTGCGTCAGGTGATCGACGCGGAGCTGTCGCGCCTGCCGACGGTCCAGGGCGCCACGCCCCAGCCGGGGTCGGGCCTGATGCAGGTCTTGACCGCCGCCGAGCAGGAGTCCAAGACGCTCGGCGACGCCTACGTCTCGACGGAGCACCTGCTCCTGGCGCTGGCGTCGGCGCCGGGCCCCGCGAAGGAGGCGCTCTCGGTGATGGGCGCCGACCGCGCCGCGATCGAACGCGCCGTGCGCGACCTGCGCGCCGCCAGCGGCGTCGAGCACGTCAACGACCCCGACGCCGAGTCGACCTACGAGGCGCTCAAGAAGTACACCATCGACCTGACGGAGAAGGCCCAGCAGGGCAAGATCGACCCCGTCATCGGCCGCGACGAGGAGATCCGCCGCTGCATGCAGGTGCTCAGCCGGCGGACCAAGAACAACCCGGTGCTCATCGGGGAGCCCGGCGTGGGCAAGACGGCCATCGCCGAGGGGCTGGCGCTGCGGATCATCGACCGCGACTGCCCCGAGTCGATGCGCGACGCGCGGCTGATGGCGCTGGACGTCGGGGCGCTGCTGGCGGGCGCCAAGTACCGCGGGGAGTTCGAGGAGCGGCTCAAGGCCGTGCTGCGCGAGATCGCCGCCAGCGACGGGCAGATCGTCCTGTTCATCGACGAGCTGCACACCATCGTCGGCGCCGGGCAGGCCGAGGGCGCCGTCAGCGCGGGCAACCTCCTCAAGCCGGCGCTGGCGCGGGGCGAGCTGCGGTGCATCGGCGCCACGACCCTCAACGAGTACCGCCAGCACATCGAGAAGGACGCCGCCTTCGAGCGCCGCTTCCAGCCGATCTTTGTCTCCGAGCCCAGCGTCGAGGACACCGTCGCGATCCTCCGCGGGCTCAAGGAGCGGTACGAGGCGCACCACGGGGTGCGCATCCAGGACGGGGCGCTGCTCGCCGCGGCCCGGCTGAGCCACCGCTACATCACCGAGCGGTTCCTGCCGGACAAGGCGATCGACCTCGTCGACGAGGCCGCCGCCCGCCTGCGGATCGAGATCGACTCCATGCCCACCGAGCTGGACGAGCTCCGCCGGCGGATCATGCAGCTGGAGATCGAGCGCGAGGCGCTGCGGCTGGAAACGGAGAAGGGCGACGACGCCTCGCGCCGGCAGCTCGACGCGGTTGAGAAGGAGCTCGCCGAGGCCCGCGAGCGCGACGCGGCGCTGACGTCCCGGTGGGAGGCCGAACGCGCCGACCTCGACGCCGTCAAACACGTCAAGGAGCAGATGGACGCCAAGCGCGTCGAGCTCGAGCAGGCCCAGCGGCGCGGGGACCTGGAGACGGCCGCCAGGATCCAGTACAGCGAGCTGCGCGAGCTGGAGCGCGAGCTCGAAGAGGCCGAGGCCCGGCTGCGCCAGCGCCGCGAGCGCGGCGACACGCTGGTCAAGGAGGAGGTCGACGCCGAGCAGATCGCCGAGGTCGTCGCCTCGTGGACGGGCATCCCCGTCTCGCGCATGATGGAGTCGGAGCGCGAGAAGCTCCTGCGGATGGAGGACGAGCTCCGCCGGCGTGTGGTGGGCCAGGACGAGGCCGTCCGCGCCGTCTCCGACGCCGTCCGCCGCAGCCGCGCCGGGCTGGGCGACCCGAGCCGGCCCATCGGCTCGTTCCTCTTCCTGGGCCCGACGGGCGTGGGCAAGACCGAGCTGTGCAAGGCGCTGGCGGAGTTCCTGTTCGACACGGAGCAGGCCCTGGTCCGCGTGGACATGTCCGAGTACATGGAGAAGCACTCGGTGGCGCGGCTGATCGGCGCCCCCCCGGGGTACGTGGGGTACGAGGAGGGCGGCCGGCTCACCGAGGCGGTCCGCCGCCGGCCCTACGCCGTCGTCCTCCTCGACGAGATCGAGAAGGCCCACCCGGACGTCTTCAACATCCTGTTGCAGGTTCTGGACGACGGGCGTCTGACCGACGGGCACGGCCGGACCGTGGACTTCCGCAACACCATCGTGGTGATGACCAGCAACATCGGGTCGCAGCGGATCCAGCAGATGACCGAGCAGGGCGCCGAGGACTGGGAGATCGAGGCCGCCGTGCGCGACCTCGTCCGCCGCGGGCCCGGCGCCGACATCGAGAGCACCGGCGCCGGCGATGGGCTCGACATGCGCGCCCGCCTGAACCTCGATCTGCACCAGGGGTTCATGCGGCCCGAACTGCTCAACCGCATCGACGAGATCATCGTCTTCCACCAGCTCAAGAAGGACGAGATCGAGCGGATCGTACGGATCCAGGCGGGTCTGCTGAACCGGCGCCTGGCCGGCCGCGGGCTCAGCGTGGAGTTCACCGACGCCGCCATCGCGGAGCTCGCCAAGCAGGGGTGGGACCCGGCGTTCGGCGCCAGGCCGCTCAAGCGCGTCATCCAGCAGCGGATCGAGAACGCCCTGGCGTCGAGGCTGCTGGCCGGCGAGCTCGCCGAGGGCGCGCACGTCGTCGTGGACCACAACGGCGCCGCGTTCACGTTCACACCCGCTCAGGAGGCGGTGACCCAGCAGACCGGGGCGTGAGCGAGCCGGTCTCGAAAGGCGCCGCCAGGATCAGGCTCGCGAGCAGGACCAGGTTCCGCCCGACGCCGAAGAAGTTCGAGGCCTGCGCGTGCTGTGCGAGCACGATCCCGCCCGTGCAGGCGCACGGCGGCGCCGCGGGGTCGAACGACATTGCTACCAGATACCCGGTGAAAGCGAGGAGCGTCCCCGCGGCGATCCGCCGAGCCCGGCGCGGCCGCCAGCCCGAGATCAGCCACACGCCCAGCAGAATCTCGAGCGCGATGAGGAGAACGACAAGGGGGTAGGTTCGGACGCCCGTGTCGAGCAGCCCCGCGCGGCCCAAGGCGTGGCCGAGTGAGAGTTGTACAAGCGCCGGCCTCTTCGCCTTCGCGAGCGCCGCCGCGATGAGGACCACCCCGCGACGGCCGGGGCGACGAGCGCCGAGGCGCGCGTCAGAAGACGCCCAGGCCGGCGGTGGGCTCCGTCACGTGCTCGTAGTTGACCCATGAGAAGTTCCACTGTTCGAGGTCGGGATCCCAGAAGAGATGGATACTGAGGACGTGCCATTTGCTGTTGCCGCCGAGCACAGCGACCAGCGCCGATCCTTTCAGCACGTGTCCGTCACGCTCAATGAGCGCCTCGGGCGAGGTCGGCGGCCGCCAGTGTTGCTCACCAGTGCCAGACGTGTCGCTCACCCAGAGTTCGTAGCCGTCCCAGGGATCTAACACGGCCCCTTCGGGGCCTTCGCGCATGAAAATGGTCATCACGCCAGGCGCCGATGCGACGCGCACGGGGCGGAACAGGCCACCCGCGTAGGTGAGTGTCGCGCGGAACATAGCGTGGTGATAGTCCAGCGCGCTCAGGTCCTCCGGCATGGGGACGCCGAGGAGTTGTTCGTATCTTTTCGATCGGGTATCTTCCCTGAGTTTCAATCGTAGTTCCGCATCCGGCGTGGTTTCGATCATGAGGGTGTGCCCGCGGTCGCGCATCCACTGGGCGAAGCCCTCGGCGTCGAGATTCGCGCGGAAGGCGAACCACTGGGCGATCGTGTCGGCGAAGGCGGCGCGCTGCTCGTCCGTCACCTCCACACCGATGACCTGTCCGGGTATAGCGGGCGCGGTCCGAATGGCCTCGGCGACGGCCGACCGGTCCGTCGCGGCGATCTGCGGCATGGCGGCGAACTCGCGGCTGGCACGCCGCGCCGCGGCGAGTTCAGCCGGCGTTCTGAAGGCCGAAGCCGGCCGGCTTCGATACAGCAGCGCACCGGCCGCCATGAGAGCCACCGCACCGACACCTAGAGCGAGCTGCTGTTGACGCCGCATGTGATTTGTGTCGTCAAACGAGCTGGCAGCCGGCCCGTGGGCTCTCGTCGGGTGGGGCGCACACACACTCGAGCTCCCCAGCTATGCCCTCTACAGGGCAGCACCAGCCAACCGTTTTCTTCACGAGTGAACAAAACTTCACGTTATCAAAGCAATCTGAGGATTTCGGGCACGCGAGCGGGCGATTGCCCCCACCGTTGCCGGGGCAGTCCTCGTCGCCGACGATGGGCAGGCCGTCGGGGCCGATGCAGGGGTCGGAGGAGTCCTGCGCCAGGGCGACGCCAACAATCGTCAAGCCGGCGAGGGCGAGGGCGACGGCCGCGCTCCAGCGGGCAAGGGCCTGGGGGACCAACGGTTGGGTTGTGTTCGGGTCCATGCGGAGCCTCCTTTGGCGTATGCACGGGACGGTCCGCCCGCGCCACTGACTGTATGGGCAGTGCGGGCCGGTCATGTTCGAGAGTCCGATTGTATTGTCCCCCCCCCTGTCAAGATCCTAGATCAAAAACTATGAATTTTCTTGTTGATCTTCGTCTCGGCGACGCGATCATGCTGGCGTGCAACGGCGCGGGTTCACGATCGTGGAACTGCTGGTGTCGATCAGTGTGATCGGCGTGCTGCTGGCGATCACACTGCCGGCGATCAGGCGGGTGCGTGAGTCGGCGCTGGAGCTCGCGGTCGTCAACCATCAGCGGCAGGTGATGGCGGAGTTGACCCGGCACGCCGTGGATCATGAGGATTTTTTCCCGCACTACGCCGGCCCGGGCGCGGCCGACGCGCGCCTGGACTATCCGCTGAACGATTCGAACACTCGGGGGCTGGGCACGGTCACGCCGGAGAACGGCGGGTACTGGGGTCAGCCCAACTTCTGGTGGTGGGTGCTCGAGCGTGACGGGTACGGCGGGATGCTCGCGATGACCGGGCCGGAGGTCGACCCGGCGTTCGTGACGGACATCGCGCTGGTGTTCGCGCCGATCGCGCGGGACACTCTGACGTACACGGCGTTCGCGAAGGACGCGCTGTTCGCGTCGCCGCCGAGGATCGATGTCGTGGCGCTGCGCACGCCCCGACGGATGACGGAGGTGGCGTTCCCGTCAGAGAAGGGTGTGTTGATGCGGGCGAACCGTGCGCGGGAGGGTGAGTTTCGAGCGGTCCCACCGATTGTGTCGTTCGCCGACGGGAGCGCCTCGGCGGTGGCGTGGGATCGTTTCCTGCCGGCGGCGGGCGTGTACCAACTGGTGGGCCCCGAGGGCCTGCCGGTGTTGACGACGCGCGGGGGGCTTGGCGGGCGCGACGTGGCGGGACGTTGACGCGGCGGCCGGGGGATTCACGCGGATTGCGAGATGGTGCGCTGGAACTGCGACGAGCCCGTGTCGACGGGCTCGGCGTCGGGCTTGGGCGCCGCCGCGGCGTCGGCGGGCCTGGCGCCGGGGTACGCGATGCGGGCGTGGTAGATGCTCGTCAGGCTCTTGATGATCGACGCCTCGATGGCGTGCAGCTCGCGCAGGGTCAGGTCGCAGTCGTCGAACTGCCCGTCTTCGAGTCGTTTGCGGGCGATCTCGTGCACCAGCGACTCGATCCGCGCCGGCGCCGGCTCCTTCATCGCCCGCGTGGCGGACTCGACCGCGTCGGCGATCATGAGGATCGCCGCCTCCTTGGTGCGGGGCTTGGGCCCGTGGTAGCGGTAGTCGATCTCCTCGGGGGCGTCGGCGTCGGACTCGTCGGCCAGCTTCTTCGCCTGGTGGTAGAAGTATTCGACGAGCGTCGTGCCGTGGTGCGACTCGATGTAGTGGTGCAGCGACCGTGGCAGGCCGGCCTCGCGGGCCAGCTCCACGCCGTCCTTGACGTGCCCGACGATCACGAGCAGCGACATCGCGGGCGAGAGCTTGGCGTGCCGGCTGACCCCCCCGATCTGGTTCTCGACGAAGTAGTCGGGCTTGTTCATCTTGCCGATGTCGTGGTAGAGCGCCCCGACGTACAGGTGCAGCGAGTCGGCGCCGACGGCGTCGGCGGCGGTCTCGGCGATGTTGGCCACGGCGATCGAGTGGTTGTACGTGCCCGGCGCGCGGCGTTGCAGCTCGCGCAGTAGCGGCTGCTTGGGATCGCGCAGCTCGATGAGCGTCATGCCCGTGATCACGCCGAAGACCCGCTCGATCATGGGCAGCAGCGCCAGCGTGATCACGCCGATGGCCACGCCCGACCCGAGCGTCCAGCTCGAGTCGATCAGCACCTCGCGCATCAGGCCCGGCGCCCGGAAGAGGTTGAGCGGGCCGACGACCGGCCGGGTCAGGGCGGCGATGGCGGCCGTCGCCAGGGCCAGCGCGGCGCCCAGGACCAGCCCGCCGCGCACCAGGTCGTTGCGGGTGCGCACGTCCTCGAACATCCAGGCGGCGGCGAACACGCCCGCGAAGCCCGGCACGACCCACGCCGCCGGCTGGTCCAGCGCCACGGTGACCAGGATGGCGTGCAGCGCGCCCATCACCAGGGCCGTCGCCCGGTCGTAGGCGATGGCCAGGATCGCGGCGATAAATGCGGTCGGCGCCGCCAGAGCCACCGGCGCGAACGCGGGCGCTTCCGTCGCGATCGCCGCGGCGACACCCAGCGCGCCGGCGAGCATCGCGGCGACCGCGGCCATCCGCAGCGGGTTGCGCCGGATCCGCCCGCAGAACGCCGCCACCGACAGCGCCAGCCCCGCGGCGACGAGCCCCGCCTGGATCAGCGCCGCCAGCCGCGGCGTCCAGACCCGCGCCCGGGGCGCCCGGCTCAGGAACGCGTCGCGCTCGGCGAGCACCAGCGCCAGGGTCGCCGGCGTCAGCCGCTCGCCGCGCCGGTACAGGACGTGGCCCGGTGAGTACGTGACGTACGCCGGCTCGACCGCGGCGGCGGCGCGCTCCTGCGCCTCGACCGTCGCGGCGGCGTTGAACTGGAACGTCGGCGTGCCCAGCCGGGCGACGTAGCGCGCGATCATGGTCGCCAGCGGCTCGTCGAATCCCGAGGCGAGCGCCGCCTGACGCAGCGCCGAGGCCAGCTGCGCGCTGGCGAGGTTGACGGCCCGGCCCTTGAGCAACCGGGCCGGCTCGCGGTCCGGCAGGCGAACCTCGATCCACTGCCGGCTGCCCGACGTCTGCTCGAGCTGGTACGCCTCGTTGTTCAGCAGCGGAACCGTCGCCAGCTCCTCCAGCAACGCGTCGACCCGGCCGCGCCAGGCCTGGCTCGCGTCGCCGGCGACGGCTTGCGTGCGCAGCGCGGCGAGCTCGGCCTCCGTGAGCCCGAACGCCTCGCGGATCTCCGGCGCCACCTCGTCGAGCGTCTGCGCGTCGGCCAGCGCCGTGGGCAGCCGCATCAACGCCGACTCGATCTCCTCGAACGCGTCCGGGACGGCGTCGTACACGCGGGGCGTGTTCTGCCGGGCCGAGCGCCGGCGCGACTCGATCGTCGCGGTGTCCAGCACGCGGAACTCCGTGCGGACGGCCCGGGTCTCGGTCATGATCCGACCGACGCCGACGAGGGGTTGCTCCCGCGTCCACGCGGTCAGCGTCCCGGCGATCAGAACGAAGACGCAGAGGATCGCCCCCGCGGACCCCACGCCCCGCGCGGTCAGGGCTCGGCGCCAGACCGGCTCCCGCTTGGGCAGCGCTTTGCGCACCTCCGCCTTGCGGCTCAGGGCGGGGCGCGGCGCCTTGCCCGACCCGGACGCGCGGGCGGCGCCCTTGGCGCCTGTCTTCGGTTTGCCCGGATCAGCCATCGGGGTTATCCGCGGGTGGGTCAGGCGCGGGCCGGCGGGGCGACCCGCCCGCCGGTGCATCGGCCTCTTCGCCGTACGCCTCCACCACCCGCTGCACCAGCGGGTGGCGCACGATATCGGCCCTGGTGAGCAGGACACACGCCACCCCCGGGGCCTCCCCCAGGCGGGCGATCGCGTCGGCGAGCCCGCTCTGACCCGGGTCGGGCAGGTCCGTCTGCGTCAGGTCCCCCGTCACGATCATCCGCGACCCCTGCCCCATCCGGGTGAGGAACATCTTCATCTGGGCCCGGGTGGTGTTCTGGGCCTCGTCGAGGATGACCACCGCCCGGTTGAGCGTCCGCCCGCGCATGAAGGCCAGCGGCGCCACCTCCACCACGTCGTGCAGCATGAACCGGCGGATGGACGAGTAGTCCATCATGTCGTGCAGGGCGTCGAACACCGGCCTCAGGTACGGGTTGACCTTGGCCTCCATGTCGCCCGGCAGGAAGCCGAGCTTCTCCCCGGCCTCGACCGCGGGCCTGACGAGCACGACCTTCTTCACCGCGCCCGCCTTGAGCAGGTGGACGGCGGCGGCGACGGCGAGGTACGTCTTCCCCGTCCCCGCCGGCCCCACCCCGAAGACCAGGTCGTGCTCGCGGATCGCGTCGAGGTACGCCGACTGGTTCGCCGAGCGCGGGCGCACCGGCCGGCCCGAGGAGTACACGTCCAGCGTGTCGTCCCACGCCGCTCGCAGGGCGCGGTCGGCCGAGGCGGGCTCCGGGCGCTCGTCGGCCTCGATCTCGGCCTGGCGCGTGGCGTCGGCGATGAGCGTGAGCACCTCGGCACCCGAGAGCCGCCGGCCGTCGCGGGCGGCCTCGGCCAGCTGGTCCAGGACGCCCCGGGCGGCCGCCACGGCGCGGGCCTCGCCCGCAAGACGCACCGTCCGGTCCCGGGCCGTCACCTTGACCCCCAGCGCCTCGCGGATCATCTTGAGGTGCCGCTCGGAGGCGCCGAGCACCGAGAACCGCTCGGCGCGCTGGGGGAGGGTGATGGTCTGCTCGTCGTGGTTCATGCGGGGTCGCCACCAAGCCGGCCGCGGGCCGAGCCGACCATTCTACGCCACGCTCCTGGCCTGCTTCGCCTTGGCGTCGTGCGAATCGGGGGCCCCCGTGCCGGCGGTCGAGGGGTTCACCGCGCCCGTCGAGGCGCCCTGGGCGTACCTGGACGCGGCCGTCGAATACGCAGCGCCCAGGCGCGAACTGGCCGTGCTCCGTGTCGTCGAGCCGGCCGGGGCTGATGACGGCGCGCCCCGGCGCGTCTACGAGCTGCTCTCTGTCGACGACGAGCGGGTGCTGATCGGGGCCCACGGCGCCGGCGCAGGGGATGACGCCCGGCTGACCCGCTTAGACATCCAGTGGCGCCCCTTCCGCGATCCGGACCGTGAGCGCGCCCTGGCCGACCTCATCCGCCGCCGGCTTCGAGACCTCGTCGCTGGGGGCGGCGTCAGCCCGGCGCCCTGACCCGTTCGCCCGTCGCCGGGTCCTGCCCGCGCAGGTACCGCACCGTGTCCCGCATGAACCGGACGGTGCGGGCGCGCTGGGCGGGGCTGGTGCGCTCGGCGACGCCCTCGCCGATCCGTCGCAGCACGTCGGCGGCTTCGTCCGGCGCGATGCTGGTCGACGACGACGGCCCCTGCGCCCGGTCGCGCTCGATCGCCCGCCGGCGCATCTCGTCGAGGCTGCGCGCGGGGTCGGCGGCCTCGGCTCCGCCGACGGGATCGAGCTCCTGCCGCAGGGCGATCATCTCGATGAGCGACGCGCGGAGCGTCGCTTCGCGGTCCTCCGGCGCCGCCGCGGTGTAGCGCGTCGCCGCCCGGTCGATCAGGTCCACCATCAGGCGCGAGACGTTGGCTTCGAGTTGCTCGCGCGCCCGGCCCGCGATCCCCGCGGCGAAGGCGGCCAGCAGCGCCGAATCGCCCGCGTCCATGGTCCGCAGCCGCCGGGCCAGGTCCCGGGCCAGCGCCAGCCGGCGCTCCAGCGGCAGGCGGTTGAAGTCCGCGTCCAGCAGGGCGAACTCGAGCGTGTCGCCGATCGGCGCGGTGAGCGGGTCGGGCGGGAAGACCGGCCCGTACCGGTTCCACGCCAGGACGGCGCCGACCGTCAGGCCGGCGCACGCCAGCGCGATCCCGATCGGCTTGCCCGCGCGGTCCAGCGCGACGCCGAGCGGCTCGAGGACCCCACGCCGGCGCACGGCCCGGGCGGCGTTCGAGCCCGGCGCCAGACCTTCGGTCAGCGAGGGGAGCGAGCCGGGATGGGTCGGGGTCGTGTCGGTCACGGCGTCTCCGGCGTCAGGAGCCCGGGCGTGATCCAGTCGGCGCGCCAGTCCTGGAAATAGAGCGCGTTCTTGCGCACCCCGCCGGGCCCGCGCGGGTGGCGGTCCGCCGAGTCCGCGAAGACGGGCAGCGTCGGATCGTCCTCGTAGAGCTTGGTCACGGCGGACTCCGGGTTCTCGTCGCGCTCGCGGATCTCGCGGAAGAGCATGAACCAGCCGGCCCAGTATTCATAGGACGAGTGCCGGCCCACGGGCCCCTCGGCGAGGAGCCGTTCGGGGATCTCGTCGTCGGCGGGGCAGATGAAGACCTCGGCGGACTCCACCAGCGGGCCGATGACGGCGAGGATGCTGTCCGGCGACGGGCCCTCGCTGCGCGGGTTGAACGCGCTGTCGTCCAGCGGCAGGGCCCGCGGCAGCAGCCCGTCGTGCGTCTGCACATAGAGCTGCATCCCGACGCCGATCCCGCGGAGGTTCGCCAGACACGCGACGCGCTGCGCCGCCGCCCGCGAGCCGCGCAGCGCCGGCAGCGTGATCCCGATCAGGACCGCGATCACCGCGAGCGCCACCAGCAGTTCGATCAGCGTGAAGGCCCCGGCGGCGCTCGCGGCGCGGTCCGGGCTCCTCGAGGGACGCGGCATGCGCGATCGTAGGCCCTCGATCGGCGGCTCAGGACGCCCGTGGCTGGACCAGACGCGACACCACGTCCGCGATGGCCCGGTTCCCGCACCAGACGGTCAGCCGTCCGGCCTGTTCGAGATTCATCACGATCGGGGCGCCCACGGCGACGACGGAGAGGTCGTGCTCGCCGGGCTCGCCGTGCTCCAGGATCGCCGAGAGGATCCGGCGGATCAGCCGGTGGTCCTCGCTGCCCAGGGCCAGGGGGTCGCGTGTGCGCAGGTGCAGGGCGACCTCGGCGTCGATCTCGTCCCACCGCTCGTCCCCGGCCAGGTCGAACGCGACCAGGTCCACGATCGGGCCCCACGCCCGCGCCGGGCACAGCGCGACCTCGGCCAGGTGCTCCTTGTGGATGACGCCCTCGACCACGCCCGGCAGGGCGTCGGCGCCGACACGGACGACGCCCTCGCCCTCGGCGGCGAACACCACCGAGGTCGGTTCCAGCCCCGCCCCGGCGTCTGGATCGAGCGTGAACCGCACCGATCCGATGAGGTCCCGCTCGCGCACGCCCAGCGGCGCGATCAGGCCGAGGAACTCGCTGTGGTCGAGGAACTCCACGGATCGGCTCGGTCGGCGCGGTCCGGACTGGGGCCGGCGTGCGGGGCGACTGTACCGGGGGCGCCTCGGTGTCCGCAAGGGTGCGCGCGGCCCGTTCGCCGGCGTGCTAGGCTCCCACCGGCCCTGCCGCGATCGGGACACGCCAACGATGGCCGATGAGGAGATCAGGCTGCTCTTCGTGTGCTCGGGCAACACCTGCCGCAGCCCGATGGCCGCCGCCCTGGCCCGGCACTTCGCCACATCCCGGCCCGCCTCGGCGCGCCGGATCGTCGCCGCCAGCGCCGGGATCAGCGCCGAGGCGGGCCTGCCCATGACGCCCGAGGCCGTCGCCGCCCTGCGCCGCCTGGGGGTCGACCCGGGCCCGCACCGCTCGCGGCTGCTGGCCCGCGGGGACATCGCCGACGCCGACCGCATCTTCTGCATGACGCCCGTGCATCGCCAGGCCGTGCTCGCCCTGGACCCGTCCGCGGCGGCGAGGACCGAGACGCTGGACCGCGCCGGCGCCGGCGTGCCGGACCCCGTCGGCGGGACGCAGCCGCTCTATGATGAGACCGCGAGGCTGCTGGCCGGCCTCGTCGCGCAGCGCATACAGGAGCTGGACCGGTGAGACTCGCCGTGGGCGCCGACCATCGCGGGACCGAAGCCGTCGCCAGACTGGTGGACCATCTGCGCGCCGCGGGTCACGAGATCGACGTGCTCGCCGACCTCGAGGCCGCGTGCCTGGATTACCCCGACTCGGCCTGGCTCGTCGGCCGCGCCGTCG
This sequence comes from Planctomycetota bacterium, assembly GCA_003696725.1. Classification (GTDB taxonomy): domain Bacteria; phylum Planctomycetota; class Phycisphaerae; order Phycisphaerales; family UBA1924; genus J020. Next base: position 18,474 of record RFGI01000096.1, read on the forward strand.
CCGACGGCCGCGCCGACCGCGGGGTGCTGGTCTGCGGCACGGGGATCGGGATGTCCATGGCCGCCAACAAGGTCCACGGGATCCGCGCCGCGCTGGTCCACGACGAGCTCACCGCCGAGCTCTCCCGGGCCCACAACGACGCCAACGTCCTGTGCGTCCCCGCCGACCTCGTCGGGCAGAAGCTCATCGAGCGGATCGTCGATGTCTGGCTCACCGCCGAGTTCCAGGGCGGCCGGCACGCGCGCCGGGTGCGCAAGATCATGGCCATCGAAGAGGGCGTCGACCCGCAGACCGTCACGCAGTGACGGCGGGCGCCACCCGCGCCACCACGATCGTCGTGTCGTCGGTCTGCTGAGCCAGCCCCGTGAACCGCCGACGCTCCCACAGGATGTGGTCGGCGATCCGGTCGGCGCCGGCGTGCGGGTCGAGGGTCAGGGCGTCCAGGAGCGCGCGCCTCACTCGCCGCTTGCCGAACTTCTCGCCCTGGAAGTTCATCGCGTCGGGCAGCCCGTCGGAGTAGATCAGCACCGCGTCGCCCGGCTCGAGGTCGTACACGCCCTGCTGGTACCGCTGGGACGGGTCCACGCCCGGCGCCATCCCGCCGACGGGCAGCTCGTCCAGGTCCGCGGTCGTCGGCGCGCGGTGCGCCGGCACGCGCACCACGATCGGCGGCTCGTGCCCCGCGTTGCAGTACGCCAGCCGCAGCGCCGCGGGGTCGACCACGCCAAGAAAGATCGTTGCGAACTCGTTGACCAGCGTGTCCCGGCACAGCGCCTGGTTGGTGAGCGCCATCACCTCGTCGACCTCGGCGATGTCGTGCGTGTGGGCGCGGATCGTCGCCCGCACGGCGCTGGCCAGCAGCGCCGCCGCGACGCCCTTGCCCACCACGTCGCCCAGGGCCAGGGCTGTCCGCCCGCCGTAGCAGAAGATGTCGTAGAAGTCCCCGCCGACCTCGAACGACGGGTCGAACCGCGCCGCGAGGTCCAGCCCCGGCGTCTTGGGCAACTCCCGCGGCAGCATCCGCCGCTGCACGTCCGCGGCCAGCTCGAGCTGGCGCCGCACACGCCGGGCGTCGGCCTCGGCCTGGAGCAGCCGGGCGTTGGCCACCCCCGCCGCGATCTGCTGCGCGATCGATTGCACCACCTCGCGGTCCTCGTCGTCCAGCGACATCGGCGACCGCGTGTACAGCCGCAACAGCCCCAGCGTCCGACCGCGGAAGACCAGCCCGACGCTCGCCATCCCGGTCAGGCCCTCGAGGTCCAGCGCGTCGCCGTGCAGGACCCCGGGCTGCCGACGGATGTCCGGCGTGACCACGACCTCGCCGGCCAGGGCCCGCGCGTCGCACAGCCGGTCCGCCGGCAGCGCCCCGGCCGCCGCGATGTACGAATCGCTCAGCCCCACGCTCGCCCGCAGCTGGAGGACGCCCCGGTCCTCGTCCAGCGTCCGCACCGAGCCGGCGTCGGCGCCGGTCAGCCGCACCGCGGCGTCGACCGCGGCCTCGAGCACCGCGTCGACCGTCGTCGCCCCGACCAGCATCGACGACAGCCGGTACAGCGCCCCGAGCTCGCCCACGCGCCGCCGGAGGTCCGCCTGCCCCTGGCACACCTCGGCGACCGTCGCCGCCAGGTTGTCGATGAACCGCACCGCGCCCCGGCGCAGCGACGGGTCCACGTGGTCCCGGGCGGTGTCCACCGCGATCGCTCCGATCCGGCGCCCGCTGACGATCAGGGGCGCCGAGTGCGGCGGCGCGCACCCCGGCGCGGCCGCCTCGGCCGCCGGGACCACGGCGTAGACGCGGTCGCCCCCGCCGCGCACCACCGCCTGCCCGTCGCGGTCCAGCAGCGTCACCGGCAGCCCCGTGAGCCGCTCGGCCGACTCGCACAGACGGATGAGCGAGCCGTCCGTCAGAAAGTCCGTGATGCTCAGGTCGTCGGTGGGCACGTCGGGCGGTCCTCAGGCGTTGCGGCGGCAGCGCGCGCGGCGTGACGATAGGCCCGCCGGCGCCCGGCGGATCAGTCCGCCGCCCACGCCCGACGCAGAACGTCCACGAAGGGGTCCGGCGCCTCGCCCGCGGCGTCACGCGCGCGGTCGATCGCCTCGAACCCGTCGCGGACGGCCGCCTCGTCGCCGCGCTGGAACCCGAGGTACGCCAGCAGGAGCCCGCTGCGGGCGGCCATCGGCGTCGACGCCGAGGCGCTGCGCCGGAGCATCGCCTCGATCTGCGCCAGCCGCTGGGCCGACGGCGTCAGCGACGGGTCGAACCGCGTGGCGATGAACTCGGGGTGCGCCGTCAGGAACGTGCGCAGGTTCACCGACGCCGACAGGAACAGCCCCGCGCCGATCTGCGCGTGCAGCCGACCGGCCATCGCCAGCGGGTCGTCCGGGCGGATCACCAGCGCGGCGCTGAACCGTTCCTCGGCGTCGAACCACCGGCCCTGGGCCAGGCGCGCCTGCGCTTCGCGCATGTGCTCGGCGAACACGTCGCGATGGGGGCCCGACTCGGACGTGTACTTCGACACGATCGGACTCAACCGCCGCAGCAGCGCCAGCGTCTCGGGCACGTCGGTCTCTTCGATCGGTTCGCCCGCGCCGGCCATCGCCGAGCGCAGCCGGCCGAGCCGCGCGTCGAGCTCGTCCGGGCCGGTGTCGGGCGCGGCCGGGGCGGATTCGTCGGGCTCGGCGCCCCCGCCGGCCTCGGGCTCGACCGGCCCGGCCGGCTTGAGGCTGTCGCGCAGCGACCGGAGCACGGGCGAGACGCGAAGGTCGATCGCCGCCGGTTCGAGCCGGTCGCTCACCCGGTTGTCAACGCGCAGGGGCGAGCGTTCGGCGTCGTCCGCGCCGTCGCCGGCGGCCTCGGGCTGTGCGCCGTCGGCGGGCGTGCTGTAGCGCACCACGCCGCGCAGGGGATCCGCGATGGTGTACGTCAGCGCGTCGCCCGAGTCGTGCCGGTCCAGCGCGGTGGGCTCCAGGAGCGCGTCGGCCAGGTGTGCCGTGGTGGAGCGCAGCGCCCCCGGCCGGAGGGTGAACGGGTCCAGGGCGACCTCGCCCAGCCGGCTCACGCCCGTCGGCGCCAGGGGCGCGCCGGAGGGCCTGGCGATCAGCAGATCGCCCGGCCGTGCGGCCAGCCCCAGGTCCGTCGTCAGCCCCATTTGGTAGCGCAGCCCGTCGAGCCCGCGCACCCCGAACGCGGACCTCGCCGCGTCGCGCTGGAACGCGAAGAGGTCGTCCGACCCCGCCCCGCCGATCGCGCCCGCGGTCACGCCCAGCCCGCGCAGGGCGCCGGCGCTGAGCGTCACGTCCCCCCCGGTGAACTCGCCTGGGGCGCGGTAGCCGACGTCCCCGCGGAACGCGAAGCCGCCGCCGATGTTGCCGGTGACGATGGCGTTGCGCAGCGCGACCTCCGCGGCGAAGTCCGGCCGGGCCGGGTTGACCCGCGCCCCGCGCTGCAAGGGGGTGTCCAGCGCCCGGCCGTCGCCTAGCGCGTTCTGCGCCTCGGCGGACACGGGCAGGCTCAGCGACGCGGCGGCGCAGACGACGAGGGTTCGGCGGGCGATCATGGCGGTCTTCCCTTCGGCCAATAGTAGGGGGGCGCCGGAGCCCCGCGCCCAAAAAACGAAACGGCCAACCCGGGGAGGATCGGGCCGACCGTTCCGATGGGGCACAAATAGAGGAGACAATCGTTCGGCCCGGCACGAACCGGGTAGGGGTCGCGGTCAGAGCGACCGGACCGCGGCCGGGGCTTCGAGGGCCTGGGCGGCGTGCGCCTCGACCCGGGCGTCGGGGCTGAACAGATAGTAGAGGAGCTCGCCGACGCGCCAGGCGTAGACCGTCGCCCCGCCGGCCCGCTCGACGCGGTATCGGACGCCCGATTCGAGCGCCTCGCGCCCGGCTTCGCGCTGGACGAAGAGGCTCAGCGTGGGCCGATCGGCGCCGTCGGCCGGCGCGTACAGGATGTGCAGCGAGACGCCCGGCCCGGGGACGGCGCACCGACCCAGCCCCGCGAAGCGGTACCCGAGGTCGTCGAGTTCGACGATCGCGGGGGCGGCGCCGAGCAGGTCCTCAGCGGCGGCGGCGGCCCCGGCGCGGTCGCGCACGGTGAACTTGTGCTCGAAATAATCGTCGAACGCCGAGCAGCGTTCGTGCTCGGCGAGGATGAAGTCCGCCGCGTGAACCAGATGGGCGTTGGGCGCCAGCGAGGCCGTGGGCCATGGCGCCGGGGCGATCGGCCAGCGCGACACCACGGCGACGGCCGTCAGGAGCGCCAGCGACGCCGCCACGGCGAGCCACGTCGGCCCGGCGATCCTGAACGGGTGTGTGCGCCGAGCGCCCGCATCGGCGGCGCGCTGGCGCCGGAACAATTCCCGGATCTCGTCGCGCAGCGAGTCCGGGGCGCGGTCCGGCGCCCACATCGCTCGCGCCACGCGCGCCCGCAGGGTGCGCTCGGCGGCGAGGCGGTCGGCCGTCGTGGGGTCCGATTCGAGCAGATCGTGGAGCGCGTCGAGCTCGGCGCCGGCGAGCTCGCCGTCGGCGCCCGCGCGGATCACCACCCCGGGGGAGGGCGTCGGCCGGGCCTCGCCGGGCCGATCGCGATGGTGGTCGGGTGTCGTCATGCCTGGTTCCGTTCTGGCGCCGGGGCGTCGGCCCGACGCTCGAGCAGGTCCATCACCTTCTTCCGCGCCCGGTGCAGCCGGCTCATCACCGTGCCGATCGGGACGCCCATGATCTCGGCGATCTCGCGGTATTTCATGCCGTCGACGCCCCACAGCAGGAGCATCATCCGCGAGTCGCCGTCCAGCGAATCGATCGCCTCCTTCAGCCCCTCGTCGACGTAGTCCCAGTCCAGCGAGTTGAGGTCCCACGCCGGCGGGGGCTCGCCCGGCGGGGTCTCGCGCTCGTCCTCGCCGAAGACGGCGTCCACCGGCGTCGGCGCCCGCCGCTCCTTCTTGAGGTGCGAATAGAATGTGTTGTGCAGAATCTGGTAGAGCCACGGCCGGATCCCTCCGCCGCGGTCCTCGAAGGTGTGCGCCGAGCGCAGGGCGCGGAGGTAGGTCGTCTGGACGAGATCCGCCGCTGTGGCGCGGTCGTGGCAGAGCTGGAACGCGGCGCGATGGACATGGTCGAGCTCGGCCAGGGCGAGACGCTCAAAAGTCGCTCGATCCACGAGATCGATCCTTCTCGCCACAGGGGCGAACCCGCCCGGCGCCGGGTTTATTCCCGCCGATCCCGGCGCGATCGGTCCGTCCGAGAACCAGCCGCGCGGCCGGCGCGCGTCGGCACGCTACGCCCCATCCTCCGGGCGTTCAAACCGCTCGCGGGCCCGCCGCTTGGCCGCCAGGAGCCCCGCGGTCGACGCTCGCCCCTCGCCGTCGGCGCTGTCGGGCCTGGGGGCCTCGGCGGGCGCCGGTCCGGCTGTGGCCCGTTCGGGGGCCAGCGCCCGGCGGATCGAGCCCCGACCGTCGTCGGTCGGCCCGGGCCCGACGCCGGCAGCGGCCGATGTCGGCTCGGGTCGGGCGCCCGGGCGGGGGGCGGTTTGTTCAGCGCGGACCCGTTCGCTCCGGCCGCGCAGTTGATCCAGGGTTGCGACGGCCCGCCCGCCCCGGCCGGCCTCGGCGGCGTGCAGCCGGATCGCCGCCGCGATCTCGCTCGACAGCAGCCGATCCCACGCCACCCGCCGCGTCCCGACGTCCACCAGCATCACGCCCACGGCCCAGGCCAGGAGCACCGGCCACAGCGGCGACATCGCCCGCGTGGGGGCCAGGCCCGAACGATCGTAGAGCTCCGCCGGGTCCGTCGCGTCCCATGACAGCAGCCGCCCGCCCGTGGTCTGGGCCAGCCGTCGCAGGAGGCCCAGGTCCGATTCGAGCCGCTGGTGCTCCGGGCTGGTCTGCCCGGCCGCTCCCGCGACGATGGGCGCCAGCCGTCGGCCGCCGAGCCTCGGCGTGAGCGTGAGAATGTGCGCCCCGGATTCGTCCGTCGGGGCGACACCCTCGTACACACCCGGTCCGACCTGTTCGAGCGTGATCGGGATCTTTTCCCCGCTGGGGGTGTACACGTCCCCCGGGACGGTGAGGAGGTCGATCGGGTCGCCCTGATCGTCGGCGGCGTCGAGCCGGACGGAGAGCCGGCCGTCGCGCACCTCCGCGGTGACGTCGTAGTTCTGGCTCGACGCCGGCCTGGCCGTGGCTCGGGCGATCGCCGTCCACACCGTGCCGAAGGTCCCCGACTCGATCCACGCCCGAGCCCACCGGCTGGCATCGCTGGTCCACGCGGCGGCGCGGCCCAGGCCGACGTTCCAGTGCGCCAGGACGGGCGAGCCGTCCGGCGCCAGGATCGCGTCGATCGCCGTCGCTTCGGGCCTGGGCTGGGTCAGCACCAGCCCGCCCAGAGTCGGCAGCGGCGACCCCAGCCCCGCCGTCAGCGGCGAGCCCGACCCCGCCAGCACGGGCTGGAACACCGCCTCGCGCACCATGGGCTTGCGCACCACGCGCACCTCGCGGATGAAGATCTGCGGCAGGAGGTTCGGGTCGACCACGCGGTAGTACTCCCCCGCGCCGGCGGCGGCGATCGCGCGCAGGGTCTGGGTGTCGGCGCCGTCGCCCACCGCGATCGTCGAGACGCGGATGTCGTCCTGCGCCATCCCGGCTGCGATCGACGCGCCCCACTGCGCCGAGCCCTGCGACTGCCCGTCCGAGAGCACGATGACGAGTTTCACCTGCGCCTCGACCTGCCTGAGTCGCGCCCCGGCCTCGGCTAGCGCCGGGTACAGGTTCGTTCCCCCGCCGGGCGCAATCGATCGCACCTTGCGCGCCGACGCCTCGGGGTCGCGGTTGGGCCCCAGCGGGACGACCGTGCGGTGGGTGGAATCGAACGCGATCACGCCCACCAGGTCCGACGCGTCGAGCGTCTGGATCGCCAGGGCGGCGGCCTCGTTGGCGATCTCCTGCTGCGAGCGCGCCCCGCCCAGGACCGACTGCCCCATCGACCCCGACGAGTCCATCACGATCATGATGGCCGCCGACGGCACGATCAGATCCTCCGGCAGGTCCATCTCCACCGGCAGGACGTCCTCGACCGGGCCGCCGTTCCAGCCCCCGGCGCCGAAGGAGTCCACCCCGCCGACCATCACCAGCCCGCCGCCCAGGTCGCGCACATACGACGCATAGAGGCCCTGCACGCCCCGAGGCATCGCGTCGGCCGGGACGTTGTTCAGGATGATCAGGTCGTACTCCTGCAGCGCCAGGGGGTCGGCCGGCGCCGACGCGGGGGGGGCCACATCCACCTCGATCCCCGCGCGGCGGAGCGTGTCGGGCAGGATCGCCCCCGCGCCACGCCCCGCGCCGCCGGACACCCCGTCGACCACCAGCGTCCGCCCGCGGCCCGGTGTGACGGTGAAGGCCTCGCCCGCGTTGTTCTGCGCGACCGTGTCCGGGGCGCCCGGGTCCGGCTCGAAGACCGCGCGGAACCGGTGTACGGTCTGCGACGGGACGCGCACCTCGATGGGCACGACCTGCCGGCCCGGCGCCAGCGACACGCGCAGGCCCGAGCCCGGGGCGTCGCCGTTGATGTCGACCTCGACGCCCTCGCGCATCAGGCGCAGCGTGCCGGTCGTCGGCGCGGTGGCCCGCAGCCCGACGCGCACGGTGATCGCCGACTCCCGCGCCGCCGTCGGCGGGGCGTCGACGAACTCGACCATCGTCTCACGCTGGGCGCGGTAGAGCGCCGGCAGGATGTCGATCGGCGCCGGGGCGCCCGTCGCCCCCGCGCCGCCGGCCAGCGCTCGCGCCGCGGCCAGGGCGTCGCCGCGGGTCTGCACGCCGTCGGAGATCACCACCAGCCGCCGGCGCGCCCCCGGCGGGAACAGCGCCGACGCGAACCGCAGCGCCCCGGCGAGGTCCGTCCCCTCCCGCATCCGCACGTCCAGCGGCAGGTCCGCCGGCGTCCAGCCGGTCCCCCGGTCGCGGCCCGAACCGACGCCCGGCGGCGCGGGCGCCGCCAGCGCCGCCGACGACCCGTCGAACACCACCACCCCCAACAGATCGTCCGGCCCGCGCGCCGACGCCGCCCGCTCGAGCCAGTCGCGCACGGCCTCGGTGTACGGCCGGGGCGTCCCGTCGGCGCGCACGCCGAACTCCCCGTACAGCCGCACCGAGTCCGACACGTCGATGACCGCGATCACCGCCACCCGGTCGGACCGCTGCACGCTCGCCGCCCCGGCCAGCGCCGACGCCACCAGCGCCACCAGCGCGACCCGCGCGACGACGGCGCTGATCGCCCGCGCCCGGCTCATCGCCCGGAACAGCCGCAGCCCGATCCACGCCAGCGGGATCGCCGTCACGGCGAGCGCCAGCCACCACGGGTCTCGGAGGATCACGCCCACGGGACGAGTCTAGGGGCGCCCGCGGGGGCCACGCGCCGGCGTCGGGGGCGTCACTCCCCGCCGTCGGCGTCCGTCTTGGCCTCGCCGGGCGCGGCGATGATGCGGGTCTGAGGGTGGAACGCCGACCACGAGTGCCAGAAGACCTGCATCACGTCGACGCCCTCCGGGACCGCGTCGAACGCGAACCCCGCGTCGGTCAGGGTCACGGCCACGTCGCCCCTCGGCGTCGGGACGGTCATCGACCCGCCGTGCGCCTCCAGCGCCGCCTTCGTCACGAAGACCGCGTCGTCGCCCGCCAGCACGCCCGCGCCCAGCGTCTTGACCGGCAGGTCGTCGCGCCAGTGGAAGTCATGGAACACGCGCTCCCCGTCCGCGAAGTAGCCCGCGTACGGGTTGCGGTCGTAGGGCCGATTGTGCCCCGTGTTGGTCGTCATGACGCGCCCGGTCGGGTGGGCCGCGATGAACCTCGCGAACGGCTCGACGCGGATCGGCACGGTCCTGAGCCTCGTCCCCGCGAGCGGGCCCGTCATCGCCCGCAGGTACACCTGCGACCAGATCCCCATCGAGGTCTGGTCGTACATCACCATGTTCGAGTTGTAGAGGAAGCCCGAGATCCCGAACTCGAGTGTGAGCGTCTCGCCGTCCTTGGTCGTCACGCGCCGATCGGCGGCCGCCGCCGAGTCGCACAAGGGGCAGTAGGTCACGACGATCGGCACGCCCCCGACCGTGTCGTTGACCGCCTCGTGCCAGTTCAGAATCTTGATCGGGTAGGCGACGGCCTCATCCCCGATCGCCACGCTCACCACACGGTCGGTCAGGCCCGGGAACTCCGCCGACGCCGCGGGCGCGGTCTCCGGGTCTGTCAGCGCCGGGATGCCGTCCTTGGGGACGCCGGGGGCGAGGAGCTCGTCGGTGTCGATGATGGCGTTCGACATGTCGAACGTCTCCATCAGCGTCTTCTTCATGGATTCGTTGTTGCGGCGCTGCTGACCGCGCGCCGACCACGCCAGCGTGAGCGCCGCGACGCCGACCGCCGCCAGCGCGATCACGCCGACCCTCGTCCAGTTCACACGCATCGCTGTCCTCTCATAATCAGTGGCTCGGCCGACCTGCCGGCGTCTGGGTTGGGAGGCCATCGGCGTCGGCGCCCTGAGCAACCGCGCCACGGTTTGCATTATTCAGACTCTGCCCACGTTCGGGCGCCCGAGTCGGTGTTTTTCCGCTCATCGGACGCCCCCCAAGTTCAGCGGTTCGCCCGCCCGGCCGATGCCTCCCCGCCGATCGGTGGAAACACCACCGACTGACAGGGGGCGCCGCACCGATGAGACACGTCAGCAGCCGACCGGGCGCGCCGATCGTCGGCGCCTTGGCGATCGCCGCTTGGGCCGGTTCACCCGCGTCGGGTCAGCCCGTCGCCGAGGTCGAGGCCGGCTCCGCCCTCGAAGAAATCGAGTTCGAGTCCACCCCTCAGACCCTCCCGGGCCGGGAGAAGGGCCCGCGCCAGCGGCCCTCGGCCGAGGCCCCCGCCCCACGAGAAGCGCCCGAGAGCCTCCTGCTCCGCGACCGGCTCACCGGGGATCTCTTCGGCGCCCGGCGCTGGCTCGAAGACCGAGGCGTGACCGTCGAGGCCGGCATGCTCCACGACCTCTCCTCGCCCCTGGCCGGGGGCGTACGGCGGCGCCTCAACAGCCAGTCCATCTTCGACGCCAACGCCACGGCGGACTTCGCCACGCTCTTCGGCTGGCCCGGCGCCACGCTCTTCGTGGATGTTCAGAGCCACACCGGCCGCCAGGCCGCCCAGGACACCGGCGACATCCAGGCCTTCAACAACGCCGACGCCCCCAACTTCTTCCAGCTCTACGAGCTCTGGTTCGAGCAGGTCTTCGCCCACGGCCGCGCCCGACTGAAGATCGGCAAGCTCGACGCCAACAGCGAGTTCGCCTTCGTCGAGCACGGCGGCGAGTTCCTCAACTCCTCCATGGGCTTCAGCCCCACGGTGCTCGGGTTTCCAACGTACCCCGACCCGGCCTTCGCCGCGGTGCTGTTCGTGTACCCGACCGACGCGGTCTACGCGGGCGTGGGCGTATTCGACGGCTCGACCCAGGACGGGATCGCCACCGGGCCGCGCGGTTTCCGGACCTTCTTCGCCGACGACGCGGACGAGGTCTTCATCGTCGCGGAGGTCGGCGCCGTGTTCGCGTTGGCCGGAGGGACGCTCCCGGGTCGGGTGGGCGTCGGCGTCTGGACCCACACCGCCCCGTTCGGGCGCTTCGACGGCGGGACCGACTCGGGCGCCACGGGCTTCTACGTCGTGGCGGACCAACTCCTGTGGCGCGAGAACCCCGACGACCCCGACGACGAGCAGGGCGTCGGCGCGTTCTTCCAGTACGGCTGGGCCAACGAGAACATCGCCGAGATCGTCCACCACGTCGGCGCCGGCGCCGCCTGGACCGGCCCGATTCCCGGACGCGACGGCGACGTGCTGGGCGCCGGGATCACCGTCGCGGTCCTCTCTGACGAGCCCGGCGCGGGCTTCGGCGACGACGCGGAGATCGCCTTCGAGGTGTTCTACGCCCTGCGCCTGACCCCCGCCGTCAGCGTCAAGCCCGACCTCCAGCTCATCCTCAACCCGGGGGGCGACCCCACGATCAGCGACGCCCTCGTGGGCACGCTCCGCCTTGAGATCGTCTTCTGACCGGCCGATGAGAGACCCGCCATGTCCAAAGAACAGAAGAACTCGGACCGCGCCAAGAGCCTCTTCCAGTTCGGCCTCCGGCCGCGCCTGCTGGCCATCAGCGCCCTGGGCATGATCACCGTGCTCACGGTCTCGGCGATCAGCCTGCGCACCATCGGCACGCTCGGGCACGACGTCGAACTCGCCGCCCGGCTCTCGACCATGCTCCGCAACCAGGGCGATGCCGACATGATGCACGACGCCCTCCGCGGCGACGTGCTGCTGGCGATGCTCGCCGAGTCGCCGGAGGACTTCGAGCCCGTTCTGGCCGACCTCGACGCCCACACCGCCAAGTTCCAGGAGTCCTTCAGCGCCAACGAGGCCATCGCCGAGGAGCCCAAGATCGCCGCGGCGCTGACCAAGGCCAAGCCGGACGTTGAGGCATACATCTCCAAGGCCAAGGAGCTCATCGTCCTGGCTCAGGAGGACCGCGAAGCCGCCAAGGCCGCCATGCCCTCGTTCTACGAGTCGTTCGGCGAACTCGAGGGGGGCATGGAGGCCATCGCCGACATCCTCGAGCGTCACGCCGAGGCCGCCGGCGCCATGGCCGAGCACGATATCTCCACTGCGCGCACGACCCTCTTCACGCTGATCACGGTCGGCGCGGTGGTTCTGGCGCTGGCCGGTCTGTTCATCGCGCGGTCCATCACGCGCCCGATCAACAAGGTGATTGCGCTGGGTCAGCATTTCGCCGAGGGCGACTTCCGCGGCCGGCTCGAACCCATCGGCGGCGGGGAGTTCGAGCAGCTCCGCGCCGCGCTCAACCGCATGGGCGACGACCTCTCCGACCTCATCACCCGCGTCAGCCGATCCGCCGGCGAGGTGGCGTCGGCGGCGACCGAGATCGCGGCGTCGTCGGAGCAGATGGCGGCCGGGATGGAGCGTCAGCAGCGTCAGACGGGGCAGGTGTCGGCGGCGGTGGAGGAGATGGCCTCGTCGGTCACCGAGGTCGCGTCCAAGGCCGCCGAGGCCTCGGCCAAGGCCGGGGGCGCGGGCGAGCAGGCCGCCGCCGGCGGCGAGGTCGTCGCGCGCA